>CAYIYS010000032.1:0-11608 GCA_964367975.1 uncultured Eubacteriales bacterium | reverse complement strand
GAATAAAGAAATGCTAGCTTTTGAAAAAATGATTAAAGCATTTGTTGATAACGAGATTCGGCCTTATGCTCACGATATTGATGAGGAAGAAAAATTTCCAGTTGATATCGCTCGTAAAATGGGAGAAGTTGGCTTGTATAAAGTGATTCTACCAAAACAATATGGTGGAGCAGATGCCGGCTATCCAATCTATGCCAAGTCTGTCAGTGAAATCGCTAAGGTTTGTGGCACTAGTTCGGTTATTTTATCCGCCCATGTGTCTTTATGTATCGCTCCAATTTTAGAGTATGGTAGTGAAGCGCAAAAACAAAAATATTTACCTAAACTAGCAACAGGTGAATGGTTAGGAGCCTTTGGGTTAACTGAACCTAATGCTGGTAGTGATGCCTCAGCTCAACAAACATTTGCTGTCCTGGATGGCGATCATTATGTGCTAAATGGCTCAAAAATTTTTATTACAAACGCCGGTTACGCTCATGTTTATGTTATCTTTGCTATGACTGATAAATCTAAAGGTTTAAAAGGTATTTCCGCCTTCATTGTTGAAGATGGTATGCCAGGCTTTAGTGTTGGTAAAAAGGAGTTAAAACTAGGTATTCGTGGTTCTTCAACTTGTGAATTAATTTTTGAAAACTGTCGCATACCAAAAGAAAACTTATTAGGGCAAGAGGGTAAAGGTTTTGCGTTAGCTATGCACACCCTTGATGGTGGTAGAATTGGTATTGCTTCCCAAGCCTTAGGCTTTGCTCAAGGAGCTTTAGAAGAAGCCATTAAATATGTTAAAGAAAGAAAACAATTTAAAAAACCAATTAGTGCTTTCCAAAATACTCAATTTAAGATAGCGGATTTATATACGCGAACTGAGGCCGCTCGCTTATTAGTCGAAGAAGCAGCTCTAGCCAAGCAAAATAATGCCAAAGATATTAGTTTAAAAGCGGCTATGGCTAAATTATACTGTGCTGAAACGGCCATGGAAGTGACAACTAAATGTGTGCAAATGTTTGGTGGCTATGGTTACACTAGAGAATATCCAGTTGAACGCTTAATGAGAGATGCCAAGATTACAGAAATCTATGAAGGTACTAGCGAAGTTCAAAGAATGGTTATCGCTGGTGCAGTCTTGAAGTAAGGAGCGGTGAAGTATGAAAATTATTGTTTGTATTAAACAAGTCCCAGATACAACTGAGATTAAAATAGATCCAATTAAGGGAACTTTGATGCGGGAAGGTGTCCCAAGTATTATGAATCCTGATGATAAAGCCGGGCTCGAAGCAGCTTTAACTTTAAAGGATAAATTTGGCGCCGAAGTAACAGTCCTATCAATGGGACCAATGCAAGCCGAAGAGGTCATTCGAGAAGCTTACGCCATGGGCGCGGATAGAGGCATCTTACTCAGTGATTTTAAATTTGCTGGTGCCGATACATTAGCGACTTCAACTGCTTTATCATATGCGATTAAGCAATTAGAATACGATATTGTTATTACTGGTCGACAAGCCATTGATGGCGATACCGCTCAAGTTGGTCCACAACTTGCTGAATTTTTAGATGTGCCGCTTATTTCTTATGCCGCCGCTCTTGATTTCAAAGCGGGTTATTTCTATGTTGACCGTAAAGTTGAAGATCGCACTTATGTTTTGAAAACTAAAGGGCCATTAGTCTTAACCGTTTTAGCGGAGATGAATAAACCTCGTTATATGACCGTTCCAGGAATTGTCAAAGCTTATCGCGAGCAAACAATTGAAATTTGGAACGCTGATAGAATGCAAGCAGATCCAGAACGTTTAGGTTTGAAAGGTTCGCCAACTAAAGTGAAAGAATCTTTCGCTAAAGCCATGAAACAACCTGGTCAATTATATGAATTAGATACCCAAGCAGCAGTCGACTTAATTATTAGTAAACTGGCTGAGAAGTATGTATTTTAAGGGAGGAAAACATAATGGATTATAGTATGTATAAAAATGTTTGTATCTTCATTGAACAAAGAGATGGAGAATTACAAGATGTCTCCCTTGAACTATTGGGTAAGGGTAGAGAAATTGCCGATAAAACCCATGCTAAATTAATTGCTATTTTATTGGGTTATCATGTTAAAGAAATCGCCAAAAAGTGTGTTGAATTTGGCGCCGATGTTGTTTGCTTAGCCGACAATGAATGCTTAGCTAATTACTTGACTGAGCAATACACTCAAGCGGCTTCCTATATCATCAATGATAAAAAACCTAACATCATTTTAATTGGTGCTACTAGTATAGGCCGCGATTTAGCACCTAGACTATCAGCTCGACTCTCGACGGGATTAACTGCCGATTGCACCAAATTAGAAGTTGAAGAAAATGGGTCTTTATATATGACTCGTCCAGCTTTTGGTGGGAATTTAATGGCCACGATTATCTGTCCAGATCATCGTCCTCAAATGTCCACTGTTAGACCAGGAGTTTTCAAGAAACCAAGCGCTGACAGCGCTAGAGATGGTTTTATTGAAACAATCAATGTTCCTTTTGATAAATCAAAATGGAAAGTTGAAATAGTCGAAATCAAAAAAGCCGTTGTTAGCAAGAAAAAGATTGAAGATGCGGCAATTCTAGTTTCAGGTGGTCGGGGAATGGGTAAAGCAAATTTTCCTAAACTTTATGATTTGGCCACTGCTATTGGCCCCAAAGCAACGGTTTCTGGTTCTAGAGCAGTTGTCGATGCCAAAATAATTGAACAAGCTAGTCAAGTTGGTCAAACCGGCAAGACAGTTCGCCCAGACATCTATTTTGCTATCGGTATCTCAGGAGCCATTCAACACGTCGCTGGTATGGAAAGTTCAGATTATATTATTGCGATTAATAAAGATAAATTTGCTCCAATTTTCTCAGTAGCAGATTTAGGTATTGTTGGTGATGCCAGCAAGATTGTACCTTTATTGACCGAAAAGATTGCAGAACTAAAAAAGAAGAATAACTAGTCTTATATATTGAAAAAAAGTCCATCCTTTACCCCTTTCACAGATGGGCTTTTTTAATTGTTGTATAAATGGGTTACATAAATTATGATAATAAGGTAAAATATAAATGGTTATGGAAAATAAGAACAACACAAGAGTTTATTCAACTACTAAAGATTATGAAACACGGGTGCGACACTATCCTGTCTACACCTTTTTTAGGCGACTGCTTAAAGCTTGCTATCGCAGTTATATTGTTGAGTATAAAACTAATCAACTCCATGTCGGAATGTATGTGGCTAACCATTGTAAGATGCATGGGCCTTTAGCAATTCAACTATATTTTCCAAAACCGAAAAGACTTTGGGCCGATGGCGATCTTTGTTATTATAAAAGTGTCACAAAGTATGCGCGGGCTAATTGGCTGTCTTCTTTGAAAGGATTAGCCCATTGGTTTGCTAGTATTTTACTCTTCTTACCTTCATTACTATTCCCTTATATTATGAAAAGGGAACAAGTTATTCCGGTTTATCGGGATATGCGAGGATTAGTCACCTTTCGCAAAAACAACGAAAATTTAAAAAGTGGAGCTAATAGCGTAATCTTGGGTGAGAGTCCTGTTATGTATTCACGCTTTGTTAATAAACTCAATCGCGGGATTGTCGATGCAGGTAAAATGGCGCAGGGAGTGCTTGGCGTTTGTTATTTTTATCCAGTTTATATTTGTCCCGCTTTGCGCCGGATTGAAATTGGTGAACCAATCAAATATGATGAGTCTATTCCACTAGCTGAACAAAAGGAAAGTATTTGTGTTTATTTGCAAGAACAAATTACTAAGTTAGGGCAAGAACTTCCCAAACATAAAGTAATAAATTTCTAGTGTAAAAATGAAGTCTTAATGCTATTATATATTGTGACAAAGGAGTTGTTATTTATGCAAATATCAAAAGATTTTACAATTGATGAAGATGCTTATGTTGAATTTTGCTATAAAACAGCCAGTGGACGTAATTATATTACTGTAGCCATTACTGCTGTGCTAGTAATAATAATGTCAGTAGTCTTCAAGTTTGCTGAAACTACTGAGCAATCGATTTTATTTGGTGTATTGTATGCCGCCATTTATGTGGCTATTGTGCTGGTTTTCTCACGGTTAACCACCAAAAAAGCAGCTAAGAAAGCCTATAATACCAGGGGAATTAATAATTTACAAGTTCATTTATCATTCTCTGATGATGGGATTTACCAATCAGTTGCAGGTGCAGAACCAGTCAAATTAGAATGGGCCGAGATTAAAAAGGTAGTTGAAACAAAACTGGCTTATTTTCTCTACGTTAGTTCAACCCAAGCGGTTCTAGTTTGTAAGAAGTGTATTGAACAAATAGATGTTGATACAATTCGCGAAATCATCAAGAAGAATGCTACTGCAAAATGTAAGTTGCGTCTTCAAGAAAATAAAAGCGAGATTATTGAAGACAACGAAAAAAAATAAGAGAGTTAAGCATAACTTTCTTTTTTTCGCCAATAAATGAAAGGATAAATGCATTATCTATATGAGGGCATTTATAAGAAAGCGTATAATGATAGTGATATGTAAAGTTAGATGGGTGATGCCTTTATGGATCGACAACTATTAGAGAATCTTAGTGAACGCCTAAAAGAGGGCGATGATTCGGTTATAACTCCAATTTATCAAATGACTAACCGCATCATTTTTTCGGTGGCATTTTCTATTTTAAAAAATGAATTCACCGCTCAAGATGTCATGCAAGATACTTATATCAAGATGAGAACCAGTATCAATTCTTATGAAAGCGGAACGAACTTTTTAGCATGGTTAAGCCAAATAGCCCGCAACTTTGCGCTAATGGAGTACCGTAAAAGAAAAAGAGAAGTGCAAATAGATCCGATAGAACACGAGGCAGTCTTTGGCAGTGTATCGATGGAGTTTGTCGAAAAGAATCCAGTCTTAACAGCCGCAATGCAAGCTTTGGAAGAAGATGAAAGAACCATTGTCATGTTACATATAAATGGTGATTTAAAACATCGTGAGATAGCTGATATTGTGCAAAAACCGTTAGGAACAGTTTTGTGGATTTATAATAAAGCCCTAAAGAAACTCAAAGAGTATTTATTAAAAAATGGTGGTGAAATGTATGAATAAGAAAAAAAGTTTAAAACAAGAGATGCGCAAAGAGTTTGCCAATATCTTACCTAACGTATTACAAGCAGTTGTCAATACACCGGTAACTAAAGAAACAACTCAAAGTGACAATCTTATCTTCCAAAAATTAAATTTTAGAATGGCCTTTTCGGCTTTACTATTAATCTTTGGTTTTACTATTGCTGGAGGGGGCGGATATTCTTATCTGAAGCCAAATACATACTTAACCCTTAGTTTCACGCCAGCGCAATTTAATACCGTTTTAAACCTATCTTCAACGACTGATGAGATAGTGAGTGCCAAAGATGACATTGTGCTGACTTTAGGTGTCAATCAATTTGATTTTGTTGTTGAATATGATGCTAGTGATGCTAGTGTCATCAATTCGATCAATGAAATGGGATTAAAGAACAAATCTATTTCAGTGGTTTTAACGGATATTATTGATTATGCAGAAGAGCAAGGTATCATTGATTTAGCTAATAATCGCGGTAATATTTCTGTTAACATTTTGACAAATTATGAAAATGAAAGAGAAAAAATTTCTAGCTATGTTTACTCGGTTTGTAATGAACAAGGCTACAATCATTCATCCTTCTTCATGCCTAAGCAAAGAGAATGGCCAGAAATTTATCAATTGAAACCTAATATAAATCCAGGCAAGGCTCTGGCCATAGACGAAATATTAGAGTTAACTGATCAATATACTATCGAAGAATTAGTTGAAAAATCCAATTGTGAGATTGCTAAAATCTTGGTAAAATTAAGAAAATAAAATAAAGAAAGCCCAGCTGAGAACTCAATGAAGTTTAATTCTCATGTCTGGGCTTTTTATTTTTTCTTTAGGTATTGCTGATAGGAATAGAAGCAACCACAATAATCTTGACGATACATCTTTTGTTGCTGTGCTATTGCTAAGCCTTTATCAATGCCTTTTCCTTTTTTAAAATCACTATAAAGATATTTGGTGTTCGGATATTTATTGGCAAGTTGTTGACCAATAAAGTTAAGGGTTTGGGAAGACTTTTGCCGAGAGATTGTCATAACGGTGGTAAAATAATCAAAATGATGTTCGCTAGCATAACGATAGGCTTCATTCATTCTCCTTGCATAACAATAGCGGCATCTACCTTGACCTTCCTTATCGTTTTGCCTAATGGACAGACTTTTACGATAATTAGTTTCTTCATAAGGTGGCACAATCATTTTAATGGAAGTATGATAAGTTTCATTAATGTAAGTTAAGTATTTTTCTAATTCCTCAAGTCTTCTAGTATATTCAGCCTGAGGATAGATGTTGGAGTTATTAAAGAATAAAGTTATTTCAAAGTGTTCTTGCAAAAAAACTAGCGGATAGGCGTTACAAGGAGCACAACAAGAGTGAAGTAGCAAGCTTGGTTTTTTTCCACTACTAGCTATTTCTGAAATTGTTTTGAGTCCTTGACGGTAATAAGTAAAGTTATCCATTAATCAATCAACATGGCATCGCCGAAACTAAAAAATCGATAGCGAAGAGCCACGGCCTCCTGGTAAGCTTTAAAGGTTAAGTCTTGGCCTGCAAAGGCACAGACTAACATAATTAGGGTTGACTTTGGTAAGTGAAAATTGGTGATGAGAGCATCGATGGCGCAAAATTTGTAACCTGGGTAAATAAAGATATTTGTGGTACCACTACCGCCGCTAAACTTCTGATATTTTTGCATAATAGCTTCTAAAGTTCGCGTAGTGGTTGTGCCCACGCTAATGATGCGTTGACCATTAGCTTTGGCTTGATTTAACCTTTCAGCTACTGCGGGTGTCACACTATAATATTCGCTATGCATTGGATGATCTTCAACATTAACTTCACTCACTGGTCTAAAAGTTCCTAGTCCCACGTGTAAAGTAATATCTAAAACCTCAACACCTTTAGCTTGCAGTTTTTCAAAGACTTCATTAGTAAAGTGCAGTCCAGCGGTTGGGGCAGCAGCACTACCTTCAATTCGAGCATAAATGGTTTGGTAGCGATCTTTATCATGAAGTTTTTCTTTGATGTAGGGAGGTAAAGGGGTGTTACCCAGTTTATCTAGCACCTCATAGAAGATGCCTTCGTAGTGCATCTTAAAGACCCGAATTCCTTCAGCCTTAACTTCAAGACATTCGGCTTGTAATAATTTTTGATCAAAAATAATAATAGTGCCCACTTTTACTACTCTAGCATTACCAACTAGACATTCCCAATTTTCTCCCAAAGGGTTAAGTAGTAAGACTTCAACATGGGCGTTAGTATCGGCTTTGATACCAAATAATCTGGCGGGAATAACTTTAGTGTTATTGCGAACTAAAATATCACCTTTATGTAAATAATCGACGATATCATAAAAGTGTTTATTTTCAATAGTTTGGGTTTCTCTATGCAGAATCATCAATCTTGAGGCATCTCTTTTTTCAATTGGTGTCTGGGCAATTAATTCTTCTGGTAGGTAATAATCAAAATCTTGTACTTTCATTTTAAAATCCTTTTGGGTTGGCTTCATTGAGACCATATTTAGCAAAAAATTCATTCTTAAAATCTAAAAAGCGATCTTCTTTAATGGCTGTTCGAACATCTTCAGTTAACTTAATTAAAAAACGCAAATTGTGAAGAGAAAGAAGTCGTTTGGCTAAGCCTTCATCACATTTATATAAGTGTCTTAAATAAGACTTAGTAAAGTTTTGACAAGTATAACAATCACACTCAGCATCAAGTGGGGTTAAGTCATACTCATATTGTTTATCGCGAATATTTACGCGGCCCTTAGAAGTCATTAAGGAGCCATGGCGCGCGATGCGAGTTGGTAAGACACAATCAAACATATCAACTCCTCTTAAGACCCCTTCCAAAATGGCATCATAAGAACCCACTCCCATTAAATAGCGAGGTTTATCCTCTGGGAGGTATTTAACTGAGTAGTCAATCATCTTAAAAAGAGTCGGTTTATCTTCACCAACACTAGTGCCACCAATGGCATAACCCGGGAAATCAATTTTAACTAATTCTTCGGCTGAATATTGGCGTAAATCTTGATAGTCTCCGCCTTGACATATGCCAAAAAGAGCTTGGTTAGGATTATGATGAGCTTCTTTGCCACGTTTGGCCCAGCGTAGAGTTCTTTCGACACTGGCTTTCATGTATTCATATGTAGCGGGATAACCAGGGCATTCATCAAAAGACATGATAATATCAGCCCCTAATTTGTTTTGAATTTCAATTGATTTTTCCGGCGAGAGGAAGAGTTTATCGCCATTAAGATGTGATTTAAAAGTAACCCCTTCTTCAGTAATTTTTCTTTTTTCAGCTAAAGAAAAGACTTGAAATCCACCCGAATCGGTTAAGATTGGGCCTTGATAATTCATAAAGTTTTGTAGTCCACCGGCGTTAGCTACAACATCCGGTCCTGGTCGTAACCAAAGATGATAAGTATTGGCTAAAATTACGCCAGCCTTGATGGCATATAATTCATCTGGAGTCAAATATTTTACTGTTGCTAGAGTGCCCACCGGCATGAACATCGGGGTTTCTACATCTCCATGTGGAGTATGTAAGATACCATATCTAGCGCCACTTTGCTGACAGATATGTTTAATTTCAAAATAAAAATTTTCATTCATAAATAAATCACCGCTAATATAATAGCACAAAAAGAATGACATAACTAAAGTTATTCTTTATAATAAAAACGAAAGAAGGAAATCTATGAATATTGTTTTGGGACTCGGGTTACTTTTAGTGAGTTTTATAGGAGTTTTACTCTTTTATCGTTGGTTTGGAAAGAGTGGAGTTTTTGCATGGATTGCCATTGCCACAATTCTGGCTAATATTCAAGTTGTTAAGACGGTGGAAATATTTGGACTGACGGCAACTTTGGGTAATGTTTTATATGGCTCTATTTTTTTAGCTACTGATGTTTTAAATGAGCATTATGGTGAAAAAGTAGCCAATAAGTCAGTACTTTTGGGATTTTTAAGTGCAATAGTAATGCTTGCATCTATGCAACTTGCCATTGCTTTCATTCCGGCTAGTAGTGACATAGCAACTGGAGCATTAAAAACAATATTTGATCCAGCCATTAGAATTGTTACTGGCAGTTTAGTGGCCTATCTAGTATCACAATTTTTAGATATTCGCCTCTTTCAAGTTATTAAAAAGAAGTATCCGAGTGATAAATATTTGTGGTTACGCAATAATGGGGCCACCTTAATTTCTCAATTATTGGATACAGCCATCTTTGTTTCGATTGCTTTTATTGGGGTTTATCCAATATCTGTTGTGCTCCAAATCTACCTAACTACTTATGTTTTCAAGGCGATTATCGCTTTGCTTGATACGCCTTTTATTTATCTCTCAAAAAAGATTAAACCTAGTGAATAAGAGTGAATTAATAATTTTTATTGATAGAAAGCGACCATACTGTAACTATGGGTTGAAAAAAATGTCAAAAACCGCTACAATTGTAATGTGAAAAATTGAAGGTGAAATTATGGGACGTGCTGCTGAAGTTAGAAAAAAAGCGCGAGCAGAGACAGCTGCTACAAAAACCAAAGTCTATTCAAAATTTGGCAAAGAAATTTATTTAGCTGCCAAGAGTGGAGTGCCAGACGCTGAAATGAATTCTGCTTTAAAACATGTGATAGAAAAAGCCAAAAAAGCCCAAGTTCCAGCCGACTTGATTAAGCGAGCTATTGATAAAGCTAAATCTGGGGCTGGGGAAGATTATATTGCTAACAGCTATGAGGGATTTGGACCCGGAGCCTCGACCTTTATCGTTGAATGCTTGACCGATAATCCTAATCGATGTATTACTGAAGTGAGAAATTGCTTTACTAAAAACCATTGTAAACTAGGAGTGGCGGGCTGTGTATCACACGGCTATGACCATGTTGCACTTTTAGTTTTAAAGGGCATGAGCGAAGATGAAGTACTAGAAGCTTGCATCAATGACAATCTTGATATCTCAAGTATTGAAAGTGATGGAGATGAAGTTACAATCATGGCGGAGCCCAACATGTTATCAGCAATGAGAGAAGCTTTAGAAAAAGCTAATTCTGCTGTTGAAATAATCACAGAAGAAGTAACCTATATTCCTGCTAACAACGAATATGTGACTGTTGAAGGGGAAGATAAAGAGTACTTTGATCGCTTAGTCCAAATGCTAAATGAAGTTGATGATGTTCAAGATGTTTATCATAATGTTGGTTAATTAAAGACTTTAAGAGTTACATATTATTCATGTAGCTCTTTTTTAAAAAAAGAAAATCAAAGTGCGTTCCACTACTATTTTTGTATTAATTAAGTTATAATAAAGTTAAATAAAGGAGAGATATAATTATGGAATTAAAAGGATCAAAAACCGAAAAGAACTTATGGGAAGCTTTTTCTGGAGAATCACAAGCTCGCAATAAATACAACTATTTTGCTAGTGCTGCCAAAAAAGAAGGCTATGAACAAATTGGAGCTTTCTTTGATCAAACTGCTAATAATGAAAAAGAACATGCTAAGTTATGGTTCAAAGCTTTAGGTGGTATTGGCAATACCGCTCAAAATCTTAAAGCCGCTGCTGAAGGTGAACATTATGAATGGACTAGCATGTATGCTGAGTTTGCTAAAACTGCAGCCGAAGAAGGCTTTATGGAATTGGCGGAGCAATTTGAAGGAGTTGCCGCGATCGAAAAAACTCATGAAACCAGATATTTACGTTTACTGCAAAATATTGAAAACAAAGAAGTATTTGCCAAAGGTGAGATAATTGTTTGGGAATGCCGCAATTGTGGACACTTCCATACTGGCAAAACCGCTCCTAAGATTTGCCCTATTTGTGCACATCCTGAAAGTTATTTTGAAGTCCATACCGAAAACTATTAAAATAAACTATTTGAATTAGTTTAAACTCCAGTATCTCTGGAGTTTTTTATTTTTTTACCAATAAATATGTTATGACAATCATTGAATATTTGAGACTGTTTATTCAGTAGAAAGAAATTGGTGAAAATAAAATGAAAAAAATTATCAAAATGTTGTTCGTTGCCACCGCTGTTTTAGCGCTGGTGGGCTGTGGGAATACGACAAGTAGTTCCTCTTCCTCTTCAACTCCGGCTGAAATAGTTGACAAGATGACCGTTGCTCAAACTTTGTTAAAAGACTTCAAAGATAAGCGGACTAGCAAGCCTAATCAAAACATTTTAGAATTAGCACAAGGAATCATGGAAAATGAAGCGGTTTCATTTGCAAGCGATTGTTCAAGTGTTGAAGAAGGCTTTTTACCTGGCTTTGATGCAGATATTGTGGGTTTTGCAAGTGCAGTACGGTTTGGACCATTAATCAATGTCAACCCATTTATTGGATATATATTCCAACTGAAGGATGAGACCAATGTTGCTACTTTTATGCAAAACTTAAAAGATCATGGCAACTTAAATTGGGGAATTTGTGTGATGGCTGATGAAATGGTGGTTGGCAATGTTGATAAAACCGTCTTTTTCGTGATGTCTCCAAC
>CAYIYS010000031.1:0-12442 GCA_964367975.1 uncultured Eubacteriales bacterium | reverse complement strand
GAGTAGATCTTTGTGAACTAGGATGGTACCGCGATTATTTCGTTCCTAGAATGGAACGTTTTTTTATGTGTTGGAGGTTAAATTATGAAAAGATTAAGTAGTAATGAAATTAGAAAAATGTGGCTGGATTTTTTCGCTAGTAAAGGTCATATAGTTGAACAAGGGGCTTCATTAATTCCAGTTAATGATCCAACTTTGTTATGGATTAATGCAGGTATTACTCCTTTAAAGAAGTATTTTGATGGGCGAGAAAAACCTAAATCTAATCGCATCGTTAATATTCAAAAAGCATTGCGAACTAATGATATTGAAAATGTTGGTTATACATCCAGACACCATACTTTCTTTGAAATGTTAGGTAACTTTTCAATTGGTGATTACTTTCGTAATGAAGCAGTCACCTGGGCTTATGAATTACTAACTTCACCTCAATGGTTTGCAATAGATGTAAATCGTTTATATTTTACTGTTTATCCAGCGGATGAAGAAACCAAAAACTTATGGATTAGTTTAGGAGTTCCAGTTGATCACATTGTTGAGGTTGTTGATAATTTTTGGCAAATTGGCGAAGGGCCATGTGGACCAGATACCGAAATATTCTTTGATCGTGGCGAGCAATATGATGCAAAGCACTTAGGGATTGAATTACTCAAAAAAGACATTGAAAATGATCGATATATTGAGATTTGGAATATTGTTTTTTCTCAATTTAATGCTAAAGAAGGCTTAAAAAGAGAAGATTATCCAGAATTACCCCAAAAGAACATTGATACGGGGGCAGGTCTAGAAAGATTTGCCTGTATTTTACAAGATGGTGAAACCAACTTTGAGACTGACTTATTCTTACCAATTATTCATGAAACAGAAAAATATTGCCAAGCTAAATACGCCGGTCTTGATAATAAAAGAGCCTTTCGCGTTATTGCTGACCATATTCGAACTTGCACTTTTGCAATTGGTGACGGTGCACAATTTTCTAATGAAGGAAGAGGCTATGTTTTAAGAAGAGTTTTAAGAAGAGCAGTCCGCTATGGTAAAAAACTTGATATTGAAGGACAATTCTTGTTTAAACTCGTGCCAGTAGTTGTTCAAGTTATGCAAGATTATTATCCTTATTTAAAACAAAAAGTCGAATATATTCAAAAAATTATTAAAGCTGAAGAAGAAAAGTTCCAAAAAACTTTGGCTAGTGGCGAACAAATGCTGCTGGACTACTTAGCCAACAATCAAGCACAAGTAGTGGCTGGTGCTATGGCTTTTAAACTTTATGATACTTATGGTTTTCCTTATGAATTGACTGAAGAAATCGCCAAAGAGAAAGGTTACAGCGTTGATCGTCAGGGTTTTGATGAAGAAATGAAAGCCCAAAAACAAAGAGCTAAAGCGGCTCGTGAAACGGCTCAATCAATGGCTCGGCAATCAGAAGATTTGTTGGATTTTGCTGCCAAATCAGACTTTAATTATGATCCAACACCTATCACTTCAACTGTCATTGCTTTATTTCAAGATGGCCATAAAGTGGCTAGTTTGACAGGAGTTGGAGCCGTGGTCTTTGATCATACTAATTTCTATGCTGAATCAGGTGGTCAAGTTGCGGATAAAGGTTTGATCAAAGGTGAGAGTGGTATTTTTGAGATTTATGATGTGCAAAAAGCCCCAAGAAAGCAATTTTTACACTTTGTTGATACCAAAGAGGAGACAATTAAGGTCGGTGATAAATTTGAACTTGATGTCGATTTATCCCGGCGGCAAAGAATTACGAGAAGTCACTCAGCGGCACACTTACTGCAACAAGCCTTGATTGAGGTTTTAGGTGACCATATCGAACAAGCAGGTTCCTATGTTGATGATGAAAAATTGAGGTTTGACTTCACGCACTTTGAAAAGATGAGTGAACAACAACTTCATGATGTAGAAAGAATCGTTAATGAGCATATTGATATGAGTTTGAAAACTACTATCAAGTATTTACCAATTGCTGAAGCCCAAAAGACTGGTGCAATAGCCTTATTTTCAGAAAAATATGATGATATTGTTAGAGTAGTCAGTTTTGGTGATTATTCAATTGAATTTTGTGGCGGCTGCCACGTGGCTAATACTAATGATATTGGCGTCTTTGTCATTGAATCTGAAGAATCTATTTCTTCGGGAGTGCGTAGAATTCAAGCTTGCACGGGACTTAACGGTTATCGTCTCTTGAAGCAAAGAGAAGCCATCTTACATGAAGTGCAAAATAAATTAGGAGCCTTATCCTATAGTGAGATTCACGATCGACTAGGCGCTTATATACAACACAATAATGAACTTGTAAAACAATTGACTGACATCAAAAATTTAATGGTTAAACAAACTGCTGAAAGTTTGCTACAAGAAGAAAAAACCATCAAGAATGTCAACTATGTTATTGCCAGAGTCAAAGATTATGATAAAGACATGCTCCAAACTCTCATTGATGTCTTGAAAGAAAAACTCGGTGAGAATTATTTCATATTTATCTCGAATGCTAGCAAAGATAAAGTAGCTTTAGCGGCTGCTTCATCAAAAACGGCTATTGCGTTAGGTTTAATATCGGGTAAAATAATTGTGACAACATCTAAGATGCTTGGCGGTGGCGGTGGTGGACGTCCTGACTTTGCGCAAGCCGGCGGCAAAGATGTTGCAAAAATTGGTGAAGTTGAACAATATATTCAAAGCTTAATCGCAACATTATAAAAAGGAGGAATCGGAAATGAGAATTTTAGGTCTGGACTTAGGGAAAAGAACACTTGGAATTGCAATTTCTGATCCCTTAGAAATAATTGCAACCGGTCTAGAAACATTCCATTTTAAAGAAGAAGATTATGACAAGGCTATAGCTAGAGTGGGTGAAATGATTAAACTTTATGACGTTTCCGTTATTGCTTTAGGCTTACCACTGCATATGAATGGTGATTTTGGTGAAAGTGCCCAAAGTGCTAGCGATTTTGGGAATAAACTTAAAGAAGCCTATCCCGTAGAAGTGATTATGGTTGACGAAAGATTAACGACTAAAATCGCTAATAAATCGTTATTAGAAGCCGATTTGTCGCGCGCTAAGCGCAAGCAAGTAATAGATAAAATGGCCGCGGTTGTTATTTTACAAGATTATTTAGATAAACAGCAAGGAGCGTAATAACATGGATGAAAATACATTAGTTGTAATGAATGAAGATGGGCATGAGATTGAAATGACGATCTTGTTTACTTTTAAAGATGAGCATCAAAATCGCGATTATGTTGTTTATTATGATCCTGATGATGAAAGTGGGAATACTTATGCTTCCATCTATGATGATGAAGGGCATTTGTTTCCAATCGAAAGTGAAGAAGAGTGGGATATGATTGAGGAAGTTTTGGGCAGTTTCCTTGAAGAAAATCCCGAAAACTCAATCACGGTAACTAAGGAGAAACGCTAAAATGGGCAGCGTAATTATTGGAATAGCTGGGGGTACCGCCAGTGGTAAAACTTCGGTTGCCGAACGCTTATTCAAGCAAAATCATGCTTTAGGTTCGCTCGCCCTTATTCGACTCGATGATTATTATAAACACCTAGATGAGAACACAACTTATGAGGAAAGATCGCGGGTTAATTTTGATCATCCCGATTCAATTGATTTTGCCTTGTTGAAGTTTCATTTAGCCGAATTGAAAGCTGGGCGTTCTATCAATAAACCAATTTATGACTTTACGATTCATAACCGGCTCAAAGAGTGTGAAGTTATTGAGCCGGTTAACGTTATCATTTTAGAAGGCATCTTAACCTTAGCCGAACCCTCTATTCGGGAGTTGTGCGATATCAAAATATTTGTCGATACTCCTGATGACATTCGTTTTATTCGGCGTTTAAAAAGAGATACAGCTGAAAGAATGAGATCAATGGAATCGGTTATTAATCAATATTTGAATACAGTTCGACCAATGCATATTCAGTTTGTTGAGCCTTCTAAGAAGTTCGCAGATATTATTATTCCTTGGGGCGGCCAAAACCCAATCGTGATAGATATTATCTCTTCGAAAATATCTAGCATTATTAAAGGCTAATATGCTATAATCTATTAGATTACAGGAGGGAAAATATATGGCAAAAACATTATTAACCAAAGAAGGTTTAAATACCCTTCAAGCAGAATTAAAAAAATTAAAAGAGGAAGATCGGGCTAGAGTTATTGAAGAACTTAAAGATGCGCGAGCTCAAGGCGATTTGTCCGAAAATGCCGATTATGATGCGGCTAGAAATAAACAAGCACAAATTGAAAATAGAATAGCAGAAATTGAAGCCATCATTTCTAACCATGAAATCATTACTGAGAATAAGAAAAAAGGCAAAGTTGTTAATGGTAGTACAGTAACCGTCAAAGATCTTTCTCGTAATGAAATTGCTACTTACACTATTGTTGGTCCGGTCGAAGCAAATCCAGCCAATGGCAAGATTTCTAATGAATCACCGGTGGCGCTAGCAATTATGAATTGTATGAAGGGCGATAAAGTCATAATAAAAGTCAAAAAACCATATGAAATAGAAATAATCGAGATTAAATAAACCACCAAGGTGGTTTTTTATTTAGGATTTTTGTGATTAAAACCCTATGATATTGGTGGGGTGAAATTATGAAAATAATCCTAGCTGTGGTTTTATTAACCGTTGTTTATTTGTTTGGAATGTCAAAATTAGATAATATCCGGAGAAGAGACTTAAGTAATTTAACAAGTGCTAGTGTGGTTTCATCAATCACTTCAAAATCAACAGATGCTTCATCTTCTAGTACGATTGATATGGTAACTGTCAATATAAGTGGTGCTGTTTTGAAACCGGGAACTTATAAACTTGAGTTCTATCATTCGCTGGCGCAATTGATTGAATTAGCAGGAGGCGTCAAAGAAAATGCTGATAGTCAATGCTATGATGTCAATTACCTTTTTGATGGAACAGAAGAAACAATTTATATTCCTTACATTATTGAAGCCGAAAAAATATCGATCAATCGTGGTGATTTAGAAGCATTGGATTCTTTACCAGATATTGGTCCGACTATTGCCAAAAGAATCGTTGAATACCGTGAAATTAATGGATTTTTCAAGAAATTAGAAGACCTCAAACAAGTGAGTGGAATTGGTCCAACAACTTTCACAAAATTAAAAGACTTAATTAAGTTATAATGACAATAATTGCCTTTTTTGCTCTTTTATCTTTTATTATTGGCTTACTTCTTAAAAGTGAAATTGTGGCGATTGTCGCTTTGCCATTTATAATTTTCTATATCTTGAAGTATCAAAAAAAGGAAATGTTAATTGTGATACTAGTCTTTTTTGGTTTGGGTTATTTACTAATGCCAACCATTAAAGAGGTGACTTTGGTTGAATATGCAGGAGAAGTACAGGTAGTTAAGGTTTTTCCTAATTATTTATATGTAAAAGATGAAAATAATAATAAATATATAATCTATGAATGTGAGTGTCAGACAAAAGGCTGCATCTTAGCTGTAAACCGAGAGGTTAAGGAAGTCGAAAGCAAAAAAATCCCTTTAATTAGTGATTTTAAAGATTATTTGCTAAATCAAGGTATTAAATATGAAATGGTAATTCACGATTATCAAATAATTAAACAACCGGTTGATTATCTGGCTCAAATTAAGAAATGGGCTACCAAGGGCTTAAGCAGTGAAAGTCAGGAATTTATTAACCTATTAGTTTTTGGCGATAAAAGTGATTCGATTGACATCTATGATAATTTAAAAACATTATCAATAGTGCAGCTATTTGTGATCTCGGGTTTTCATATAAACCTGTTGTATGCGGCTTTAGATCGTCTATTAGGTAAAATCATTAAAAATAAGCTCATTATCGTCGGATTAATACTGCCATATGTAATTGTGCTAAATTTTGCAATTCCCGCTCTACGGGCCTTATTAATGCTCTTTTTCTTTGAAATAAACAAGCGTTATTGCAATGGACGATATAATAAGTTCTGTAATCTTTTTTGGGCTGCCTTTATCTGCTTGCTGATTAATCCTTATAATATATATTCATATTCCTTTATTTTAACGTTTGTAATATGTTTTAATTTATATTTATTAAGTGACATCAAATGCCTGAATAAAAAAATAAAAACCATATTAACACCCGCATTGCTATATTTAGGTATAGTTCCTTTTTTGTTATTACTTAATTATGAAATGAATTTGATGGCAGTTATCTATAACTCGCTATTTTCTTTGCTTATTCCACCATTATACCTTGGTTCCATCATAATGTGTCTGATTAAACCAATAGAAGCAATTATGCTTCCAATTATTCTTGGTTTTGAAACCGCTGTTCAATACGCATTAAAAGCTTCGATTATTTTAATTATGGGAAAACCTGCTCTTATGTTTATAGTTGTGTACTATGTAACTTATTACTATGCCATTTATTCGCTCGATATTCGTAATAAAGTCCAAACATTTGGGGCGTTAACATATTTGATAATCCTCTTATGTTTTAAATACTACGAACCTTATCTTTACAATAATGCGCAGGTGACATTTTTAAATGTTGATCAAGGGGATTGTACGATTATATCGTTTCCTTTTAATTCATTAAATGTTATGGTAGATACCGGCGGGAGTTTATATACTGATTACGCAACCAAGCGAATAATTCCATATCTGAAAGCCCAAGGAATCAAAAGGTTAGATTATGTAATCATTTCCCATGATGATTTTGACCATAATGGCGCTTTTAAGTCGTTAAATAGTAATTATATAGTAGATAATTTAGTAGAAGGTAATCGGTGGGATAATATTAAAAAAGGCCCGTATATACTGACAAATATTAATAAAATTAGCCATGATAACGATAATGATAATAGTTCAGTAGTAGTTTTTGAGTTATTAGATAAGACATTTTTATTAACTGGTGATATCTCGGATAAAGTTGAAGCGGAAATTTCTGATTCTCTGCAATATGAAATTGATGTTTTAAAGGTTTCTCACCATGGATCAGCAACTGCTACCAGTGATTTGTTCTTACAAAAAATAAAACCAAAATTAGCAATTATTAGTGTCGGAAAAAATAATCACTATGGTCATCCATCTGCTCAAACACTAGCTCGATTGTTTAAAAATGGGGTTTTTTGGTATCGAACAGATCGCGATGGTTCAGTCGTTATTGAACAGGTGAATGATTTCTTCTTGTCGATGAAAAAGTAATCGTTTATAGTCTTAAATATGCTATAATTAAAAAGGTGATTTTATGAACTATATTGTCTATGGAAAATACGATTTCTTTGTTGAAAAACAAATAAGTTTAATTATTCAGCAACATATTGAGACTGTAAACTCTTTTAATGTTGTGCGTTTTGATTATCCAAAGACATTAATGGGTCCCATTTTAGACGATGCTATGTCATTGCCCCTTTTTGAGAAGAAAAAAGTGATTATTATTAAAAATCCAGTTTTCTTATATACCCCAAAATACAATGAAATGAACGATGTTGACCCTTATTTGAACGAATTAACTAAATTTATCGAACATCAATCCGAGGATGTTGTTTTAATTTTTACTTTTTTGCTAGATAGTGACGGGATAAAAAAAGATATCTTTGCTAGAAGAACTCCGCTAGTTAAAGATTTACTAGATAAAGCTAAGATTATTCCAGTTGCTGATATTTCTGACTATGAATGGCCGATATTGATTAGAAAAATTTTTGTTAATCGTGCAATTAATATTGATGAAGATGCTTTAAAACTATTTATCGAAAGAGAAGGGCGAGATCTGATTAGAGTTCGCGCTGATGTTGAAAAACTGGCTTGTTATGGCGATCATATCACTTTAGATGTGGTTAATAATTTGATTGACAAGCCATTTGAAGATAATGTTTTTGATATTCTTAATGCTATTATTGGGGGATTCCCAGATATTGCTTTAAATAGAATTAATGACCTTTATGCCCAAAACATTGATCCTTTTTACCTTGTTAGTGTCTTTGCCAGTCAAGTTAGATTTATGTATCAAGTTAAATATCTTACTAGCAAAGGCAAAAATGAACAAACAATTTCAGCGATGTTAGATGTTAAAAATCCTTATAGAGTTAAATTGGTTAAAGAAAAAACAGCGAAGATTTCTGCTGAAACGCTTTTACGCTTACTGCAGACCCTTTATGAGATTGATAAAGGTACAAAAGGTGGTTATTTAGATAAAAAAACGCCATTAGAGTTATTATGTATTGAACCATTCAGGTAGGTGAATATAAATGAAAGATCTTAAAATTATGTTGATGGGGACACCTAAGTTTGCAGTGACAGTCTTTGAAAAAATCATTTTAGATAAATGGAATGTCATTGGAATTATCTCTCAACCTGATCGTCCTGTTGGTAGAAAAAAAGTTTTATTACCAACCTCAACCAAAGAATTAGCTATCAAGTATGCAATTCCGGTTTTTCAAGTTGAAAAAATCAAATTGGATTATCAATTTATCAAAGAAATGAAGCCTGACCTTATTATTACTTGTGCCTATGGACAAATTGTTCCGCAAGGCTTGCTTGACATCCCCCCATATGGTTGTCTTAATGTCCATGGTTCTTTGCTTCCTAAATTAAGAGGTGGAGCCCCAATTCATCGCAGTCTGATGAATGGTGAAACTCAAACGGGCATTACCATTATTGAAATGGTGGCTAAAATGGATGCGGGTAAGATGTATGCGCAAAAAAGCCTCCCCATTTTAGATAGTGATAATTTAGATTCATTATCCACTAAATTGAGTCTTTTAGGGGCCGACTTAATAATTGACATCCTCCCAAAATATTTAAATGGTGAACTTCAAGGAATTGAACAGGATGAAAGTCAAGTAACCTTTGGTTATAACATTCAACGTGAAGAAGAAAGAATAAATTGGAATCAACAGTCGCGTTCCATTTTTAATCATATTCGAGCACTGAGTAGTAGTCCAGGAGCCTACACAACTTATAATGGTAAAAGTGTAAAGATCTTTGCTAGCGAAATAAGTGCTTTAACATATCCGGGAATAGCTGGTGAAATAGTCGATATTTCCAATGGGTTAGTTGTTAAAACTCTCGATGGAGCTCTTAAAGTGTTGGAATTACAAATTGCAGGAAAAAACAAAATGACGGGCCAAAATTTTATAAATGGGCATCCCAAAAATTTATTACATAGTCGGTTCGAATAAGCTATAATTTACAGACGGGGAAGTGATTAAATGACTATCGATCAATCCAAAATTCGAAATTTTTCCATTATTGCCCATATTGACCACGGGAAATCCACTTTGGCGGACCGCATTTTAGAGTTAACTGGAGCCGTGGAAAAAAGAGAATTAAAAATGCAAATGCTTGATAGCATGGACTTGGAAAGAGAAAGAGGTATTACCATCAAATTAAATGCGATTCAAATACCTTATCATGCTTTAGATGGGCAAGATTATATTTTTAATCTAATTGATACACCGGGGCATGTTGACTTTTCTTATGAGGTTTCCCGTTCCTTAGCTGCTTGCGAAGGGGCAGTACTAGTAGTTGATGCAACGCAAGGAGTTGAAGCGCAAACTTTAGCTAACTTATATTTAGCATTAGATAATAATTTGGAAATTATTCCAGTCATCAATAAAATAGACTTACCAAGCGCCAATCCTCAGATGGTTATTAAAGAATTAGAACAGATTGGGCTACCAGCACAAGATGCTCCCAAAGTATCTGCTAAAACCGGCTTAAATGTCCGCGATGTTTTAGAAGCAATTGTTAAAAAGGTTCCACCTCCAAAAGGGAAATCTAGTAATAGATTACAAGCCCTGATTTTTGATTCTTTTTATGATTCCTATCGCGGTGTAGTTATTTTCGTTTGTGTTAAAGAAGGCGCTATTCATCTCAAAGATAAAATTAAATTCATGGCACATGGTGCAGTTTATGAAGTTTTAGAGTTAGGCATTAGAGAACCAAAAGAAATCAAAAAGAATGTTTTAGAAGCTGGTGAAGTTGGTTGGGTAGCAGCCACTATTAGAAATGTTAAAGATGTTCAGGTTGGCGACACTATCACAAATGCTGACTTGCCAGTTAGTCAACCACTAGTCGGCTATCGCAAGATGTTGCCAATGGTTTACTGTGGCTTATTTCCGGTTGATAATGATGATTATAATGCTTTGCGAGATGCCCTCGAGAAGTTGGTATTAAATGATGCTTCGCTTGTTTATGATCCCGAAACTTCACAAGCCTTAGGTTTTGGTTTTCGTTGTGGTTTCTTGGGATTATTACATATGGACGTTGTTCAGGAAAGACTAGAAAGAGAGTATAACTTAAATTTGATTTGTACTGCTCCTTCAGTTGTTTACCATGTTTTTCGAACTGATGGAAGTGTTGATGAGTTAGATAATCCGGCTTCATTACCTGATCCACAAATGATTGATCATATTGAAGAACCATATGTTAAGGCTTCAATAATGACACCGCAAAATTATTTGGGACCTTTGATGGAATTATGTCAAAATAAACGCGGTGTATATAAAGATTTAACCTATGTCGATGAAACTAGAATGATTCTGACTTATGAGATGCCTTTAGCGGAGATTATCTTTGACTTTTTTGATCGGTTAAAGTCGTGCTCAAAAGGGTATGCCTCTTTAGATTATGAACTTTGTGGTTATCGAAAATCCAACCTAGTAAGACTGGATATTTTGCTAAATGGTGATCCAATTGATGCTTT
Organism: uncultured Eubacteriales bacterium; assembly: GCA_964367975.1. Taxonomy (GTDB): domain Bacteria; phylum Bacillota_I; class Bacilli_A; order RFN20; family UBA1709; genus CAYIYS01. Next base: position 1,735 of record CAYIYS010000031.1, on the reverse strand, counting down.
GGCTACGATTGTCTATAAAGAGTTTGCTTTCAATCGAGGCCAACGTTTGGCATCAAAATTAAAAAAGATTATTCCGCGCCAACAATTTGAGGTACCAGTCCAAGCCGCAATCGGAGGAAAAGTTATTGCTAGAACCAATATCAAAGCGGTTAGAAAAGATGTCCTTGCAAAGTGTTATGGCGGCGATATTACCCGCAAGAAAAAGTTATTAGAAAAGCAAAAAGAAGGCAAAAAAAGAATGAAATCTATTGGTACTGTCGAGGTTCCACAAGCAGCTTTTATGGCGGTATTATCAATGGATGATGACGAATAACTTCACTAATAAACGATAAAAGACTACTAATAAATTCTTGTTAGTAGTTTTTTAGTGAAATAATATAGATTTTATCTCTATATATGTTATAATGACTTAAGAGGTGTTTGTTATGGGTAAAATCAATATCGCTCAAAAATTTACGGATATCGAATATTTATCGAAAAAAGAAGTGGCGAATAGGCTCGGAAATAATAGTGCCGACGCCATGTGGCGAAGCGTGGGAGAGTATCGTGAGAAATATCGTTTCCCACTCGATGTTAAACGTTTGGATCACATTCCATTTAGTATTGTTTTGACCCCATCAATTATGGGAATTACGAACGCGACTGAACGGCAAATGATTCGTTTTTCTGCTCTTTTTGAGAAACTTAAAAACAAGCAAGCCATTTCTGAAACTAAATCTTTAGACAAGTTTACTCAAGAAGTAATTCAAGAGGATTTATATGTCATGGCGATGCAAAAAGAAATGAAAATCAACCAACATGACATTGAAGTCATGATGGATGAACATAGCATGCATTTGAAAACCTCTATTTTATTTGGCTTTTATGAAGCGCAAAAATATTTGCGAGCTAATCCCGATATTCCGCTAGATAAACATTTCTTTCGCGAAGTGTTTTCAAGATTATCAGGAGTTCCAATTGAAGATACAGCGTTAGTTTATCGCAATCATAATAATATTGCCGATGCTGCGGATTGTAAAACCATCTCAGAATTAATGGATACGCTATTTGAATTTTATAATTCGGGTTTTGAATTATCGCCATTTGTTATTGCGGCAGTGATGTATTTATATATTGTTTATATTCAACCTTTTGCTGAGAATAATGGCGAAATGGCTATTTTAACATACATGAAAGTATTGGCTGATGCCGGTTATGGTGAAGGCAGTTATTTCTTGTCAGTTGGTGAATTTATTTTACAAAAATATGGTGATTTTTCTCAACAATTTGAGGAAATCCAAAAAAGCGGGGATATTACATATGGTGTGGTTTTCTTAGCTAGACTAGCCTATGATGCTATTGAATGGCGTTATCAAGGTCTAGCAAAGATTCCAGAACCCGAACCAAGTTATGGTAATGTCCGAGTAATTGAAAAGATTGTGGAAAAAATAGTCGAAAAAGAAGTGCCGATTTATATTGAAAAACCAGTTGAAGAACCTTTAGAGGTTGATGCTTCGCTTTCTTTAGAAGAAAAAGAAGAACCAGCAACTAATTCCGATATGCTTAAGAAATTTGAGTCAGCTTTTAATAGCAAAAAAACACAAAGTTATGAATTTGAAGATGATCCTTTTTTGAAATTTGAAGAAAAGAATGAAGAAATTCCAAATAGTGAACCTCATGAAGTACAAATTCAAGCAACCAAAGAAGTGCCAGTTGAAGAGGCTTCTTTACAAACTCAACAACCAATAACAAAACC
>CAYIYS010000030.1:0-13081 GCA_964367975.1 uncultured Eubacteriales bacterium | reverse complement strand
ACTGGTTTAGAAGGAGGAAAAAAATATGGTTATGACAGATCCTATTGCTGATATGCTAACTAGAATTAGAAATGCAAATCAAATGAAAAATGAAACTGTTGAAATGCCACACTCCCAAGTCAAGGTAGAAATTGCCAAGATTTTACAAGGAGAAGGTTATATCAATGGTTATGAAGTTTCAGGTGAGCAAAAGAAAAATCTTAAACTTAACTTGAAATATGTGGGTAGTGACCGTGTAATTACTGGATTAAAAAGAATTTCTAAACCAGGATTAAGAGTCTACTCAAACGTTGAAGAATTACCTCAAGTCTTAAATGGCTTAGGTATTGCAATCATTTCAACATCAGATGGAATGATGACAGATAAACAAGCACGTAGTAAAGGTGTGGGCGGCGAAGTTGTCGCTTATGTCTGGTAGGGGAGGTAAGTGAGTATATGTCAAGAATTGGAAATATGCCAGTCACAATCCCAGCAGGAATTACCTATACTAATGAAAATCATGTTTTCTCAGTTAAAGGTCCTAAAGGTGCATTGAGTTTTACTTATCAACCACAAATCACTATCAAACAAGAGGGCGAAGAGTTAATTTTTACCCGCTGTGATGATGAAATTCAAACTAAAGAATTACATGGTACCACTCGAGCGATTATTGCCTCAATGATTAAAGGGGTTCACGATGGCTATAGTAAAGTCCTAGAAATTAAAGGAATTGGTTACCATGCTAGTATGAAGGGCGAAGATATTGAGTTAACGGTTGGGTTTTCCCATCCGCATCTCATCAAGGCTTTACCAAATACCAAGATTGAAGTTGGTAAAGATACAACTAGTATCACCATCACTGGTTGCGACAAGCAAGCAGTTGGTCAACTAGCTGCCCAAATTCGCCAAGTTAGAAAACCTGAACCTTATCTAGGTAAAGGTATCGCTTATAAAAATGAGCACATTAGACGTAAGGAAGGTAAAAAGGCCGGTAAATAATCGGTCAAGCGAAAGGAGAAAATGAATTATGATTAAAAAACAATCAAGTAATGCTATGCGCCAAAAGCGCCATCTAAGAATTCGCAATAAAATTAGCGGAACCGCTAGTTGCCCTCGCTTAAGTGTTTACCGTTCCAACTCCCACATCCAAGTCCAAATTGTTGATGATGATAAAGGCACAACATTAGTTAGTGTTTCTTCTAGCAATTTGAAACTAGAAAATGGAGGAAACGTTGCTGCTGCCACAGCTGTTGGTAGCGAAATTGCCAAATTAGCGAAGGCAAAACAAATTAGTAAAGTCGTCTTTGATCGCTCTGGGTATTTATACCATGGTCGGATCAAAGCGTTAGCCGAAGCCGCTCGAGCCGGTGGCCTAGAGTTTTAGGAGGTAATGAAATGGAATTAAATGAAAAAGCAGTTAGCAACACACCAGTTGAAACTGTCAAAGCAGCAGAAGTAAACCCTGCCCAACCACAAGAAAAGTCTCATAATCGTCCTAACCAACCAACAGATCACCAACGCGGTTATCGCCCAAATAGAGGTGGTCGTAACTTTAAAGGGAATCGTAGAGATCGCAACGAGTATATTGAGAAAGTTATTTCAATTAATCGGGTTTCTAAGACCGTTAAAGGTGGACGTAGAATCAGATTTTCAGCCTTAGTTGCCATTGGGGATGGCAAAGGTTCAATTGGTTTTGCTACTGGCAAAGCTAATGAAGTCCCAGATGCAATTAAGAAAGCCTTAGAAGCCGCTAAAAAAGAGATGTTCAAAGTATCGGTAGCTAAGGGAGATACTATTCCTCATGAAATCAATGGGAAATATGGTGCCTGCAAAGTTTTCTTAAAACCTGCTCGTCAAGGTACTGGTGTTATTGCTGGTGGTCCAGTCCGGGCTATCATGGAATTAGCTGGAGTTAAGAATATTTACTCCAAAGTCTATGGCTCACGGACAGCCATTAATATGGTTAGAGCTACTGTCAATGGATTACAAGGTCTCAAGACTCCTCAACAAATTGCTACTTTAAGAGGCAAGAGCGTTGAAGAAATCAAGGCCTAATTGAGGAGGATAAGGACATGAAGTTACATAACTTAAAACCAACCGAGGGTTCAAGAAAACAAGCTACCCGGGTCGGACGTGGTATTAGTTCTGGGATCGGCCGCACGGCTGGTCGTGGAGAAAAAGGCCAATGGTCACGGACTGGTGGGGGAGTTCGTCCTGGATTCGAGGGTGGACAAAATCCAATCTATCGTCGTATTTCAAAAAGAGGTTTTAGCAATTCGCACGGAACAGAATATGCCATCGTTAATCTTGAAGCGCTCAATATTTTCGAAGATGGTGGCAGTGTCTGCCCAACATGTTTAAAAGAAGCTGGTCTAATCCGCAAAGAATGTGATGGTGTTAAAATTTTGGGAAGTGGCAAACTAAGCAAAAAATTAACTGTCAAAGCTCACAAGTTTTCTAAGAGTGCCCAGCAAGCTATTGAAGCCGCTGGAGGAAAAATAGAGGTGATCTAGATGTTTAAAAAACTAGCAGCCGTCTTTAAAAATAAAGATGTTCGTAATCGGCTTATTTTTACTCTGATTATTCTCTTTGTTTTTAAGTTAGGTTCTACTATCACAGTTCCATTAGTTGATATAACCAAGGTTAGCATTGCTAACTCGGCTGATATTTTTGGACTGATGAATACATTAGGTGGAGGAGCCATGAAAAACTTTTCCCTCTTCTCTTTAGGGGTGTCACCTTATATTACGGCTTCCATCTTAGTGAGTTTACTTTCAATGGGCATTTTGCCTAAACTTGAAGAGTTAACTAAGCAAGGGGCCGCTGGACGTAAGAAACTTAATGACGTTACGCGGGCGATTGCTGTTGTGCTTTCGGGCGTCCAAGGTTATGGAGTTATTGTCACGATGCAAAATCAATATGGCTTAGGTAAAATCGGTGGGGGATATTTCACTCCACTCGAATATATCTTCTTGATTTTAATTATCATGGCTGGTTCATTCTTGTTGATTTGGATGGCTGATCAAATTACCCAAAAGGGTGTCGGCAATGGATTATCAATGATTATCTTTGTCGGTATTTTATCAGAAATTCCTTATCAAATCACGAATGCCTTCCAAAACTTTGTCGGTCTTGAAGCTAGCAATGGTGCTGTCTTCAATGGCGTAATTAAGTTTAGTATTTATATGATTTGTTATTTGTTGTTAATTGTCTTTGTGATCTTTTCGGACCGCAGTATGCGCAAAGTTCCGATTCAATATTCGGCTACTAACTTCCGTTCTAAGACCACAGACGTAACATATTTACCACTCAAAGTTAATTCGGCTGGAGTTATTCCAGTTATCTTCGCTAGTTCTATTTTGACTGCTCCTACGATAATTATGAACTTTCTAGGAGTGTCGCAAGCAAGTCCGATCTATCGAATACTTTCGATAAGTACGGCTTATAAGGGCGTACCGTATGGTCTGATCTTATATGGCATCTTTATCATAGTCTTCACTTATTTCTATACTTTCTTGCAAGTAGATCCTGATAAGATTAGTGAGAACTTTGTTAAATCGGGGGCTTATATCCCAGGCGTTCGTCCGGGTGAAGAAACCGCCAAGTATTTAAAAACCATTCTCATTCGAATTACAACCTTAGGTGCAATATTCTTAGCCATTATTGCCCTGTTACCAATGGTACTAACCATGTATGCTGGTTTGCCTTCTTCCATTGCTTTTGGGGGAACGGGTCTAATCATCGTGGTGGGCGTTATTTTGGAAACATCCAAAGAAATCGATGGTCGCTTAGCGGCTAAAGATTATCAAGGCTTTGTAGTAAGGTAAAAAAGGAGGAAAGAGATTATGCATTTAATTTTATTAGGCCCACCCGGGTCAGGTAAAGGAACACAATCAAGTTTAATTGTGGAAAAGTATCATATTCCTCACATTTCGACAGGTGACATGCTAAGGGCCGCCGTTAAAGAGGGAACTAGTGCTGGTCAACAAGCCGCTAGTTACATGCAACAAGGTTTGCTGGTTCCCGATGAAGTCACAATCGGAGTTTTGCAAGAAAGATTGCGGAAAAAAGATTGTGCAAAAGGTTACTTGTTAGACGGTTTTCCAAGAAACTTAGCGCAAGCCAAGGTGCTTGATCAAATCGCTCAAGAACTCGGCCATCCGATTCAATTGGTCCTCAATTTAGTAGTAGATGAAACTGAAATACTACCCCGCATTGAGGGGCGCAGGATGTGCCGTAAATGTGGAGCCTCTTTCCATCTCACTAACCACCCACCAAAAGTAGCGGGAGTTTGTGATGTGTGTGGGGGAGAACTCTATCAAAGAGATGATGACAATGCAGCTAGTGTTGCCACTAGAATGCAAGCCTATCATACTCAAACAGCACCCTTAATTGATTATTATTCCAAACAAGGTATTTGCAAAGATATTGGGGCGATGGGAGATATTAATGATATCTTTAGTAGCATTGTTGAAGTCTTGGAGGCCTTAGAGTGATTACCATCAAAAATGAGCAAGAGATTGCACTAATGCGTCAAGCTGGACGAATAGTTGCGCTCGCCCATCAAGCAGTGGCCCTGCATATTAAGCCCGGGATTACCACTCGCCAACTTGATGAAATTGTGGAAAGTAGCATTCGTCAACATAATGCTACCCCTTCATTTAAAGGCTATGGGGGCTTCCCCTCCGCCGCTTGTGTTTCTATAAATGATGTTTTGGTGCACGGGATTCCCGATAACACCAAACTCAAAGAAGGAGATATTGTGACCATTGACATTGGCGCCTGTTACCGTGGGTATCATGGTGATTCTGCTTGGTCTTATGCGGTGGGAACTGTCGATGCGGAAACGCAAAAGTTGATGGAAGTCACTGAACAATCACTCTATATCGGACTGCAACAAGCCAAACCCGGTAATCGCATTGGAGACATCTCGCATGCGATTCAGACATATGTGGAAAGTTTTGGCTTTTCACTACCACGTCAATACACGGGACATGGCATTGGCGCAGCGGTTCATGAAGACCCTTATGTCCCTAACTATGGTGAAGCGGGTCATGGACCAAGATTAAGAAAAGGCATGGCAATTGCAGTTGAACCAATGGTGCAAGCAGGCGTCAAGGAAACGCGAACCCTACCTGATGGTTGGACTGTTGTTTCGGCCGATGGCCGACGCAGTGCCCATTACGAGCATACCATTGTCATTACCGATACCGGTTATGAAATAACGACCAAATTATAGGAGGTGCGATATGGCAAAAACTGATGTAATTGAAGTCGAAGGTACTGTCATAGAGGCACTACCAAACACTCAATTCAAAGTCAAATTACAAAACAACGCGGTGGTTTTAGCTCACGTTTCTGGTAAAATCCGTATGAATTACATTCGCATTTTACCAGGCGATAAAGTCACCTTAGAGATTTCGCCATATGATTTAACACGTGGGCGTATTACGTTTAGATTTAAATAATTTAGCAAAATTATAGGAGGTAATTTATATGAAAGTAAGACCTTCAGTCAAACCAATTTGCGATAAGTGTAGAGTTGTTCGTAGAAAAGGCCGGGTTATGGTCATCTGCGAAAATCCTAAACATAAGCAAAGACAAGGTTAATAAGGAGGAGATTAGAAGATGGCACGTATAGCAGGTGTAGATATTCCAAATGAAAAAAGAGTAGTCATTTCCCTGACCTATATTTATGGGCTTGGGGTTACCACAGCCACTAAAATTTGCGAAGCCGCAAAGGTTAGTGTCGACAAAAGAGTTAAAGATTTAAGTGAAGATGAATTAACCGCAATCAGAAATGAATTACAACAATACACCGTTGAAGGCGATTTGCGGCGTGAAGTTTCACTGAACATTAAGCGCTTAACTGATATCGGTAGTTATCGTGGACAAAGACATAAGAAAGGGTTACCAGTTAGAGGTCAACGCACCAAGACTAATGCCCGGACGAGAAAAGGTCCACGTAAAACTATCGCTAACAAGAAAGTTGCATCTAAAGGATAGGAGGAAAAATAAATGGCAAAAGTTAGTCAAGCTGCAGCTAATGCTGCTCGCAAGCGTAAAGCTAAAAAAGTCACCGTTAAAGGTATTGCCCATATTCATTCATCCTTTAACAATACTATTGTAACTATTACTGATGAAGCCGGTAATGCTCTAGCTTGGGCAAGTGCTGGTGGACTTGGTTTCAAGGGATCAAAGAAATCCACTCCCTTTGCGGCTCAAATGGCTGCCGAAGCTGCTGCAAAAGTCGTGGTTGATGCTGGGATGAAAACTGTTGATGTCAATGTCAAAGGACCTGGTCCAGGACGTGAATCGGCAGTCAGAGCCTTACAAACAGCTGGTTTAAACATCCTGTCAATCGTTGATGTGACGCCAGTTCCTCATAATGGGTGCCGCCCACCAAAACGGCCTCGTGGATAGTTAGTTGTGTCGCTAGCGTAGAAACATTACTAAAAATCAAAAAAGGAGGCATAGTTGATGAAAACATTTGAAACACCTAAATACACAATCGTAAAAGATGACAACAATAATCCTAAAAGTGCAACATTTATCATTTCTCCCTTAGAGCGCGGATATGGTATTACTTTAGGTAATGCACTACGACGAGTGATGTTATCCTCGATGCCAGGAGCGGCAGTTTATGCTGTTCAAATTGAGGGAGCTCGTCATGAATTCTCAGCCTTAAAGGGCGTTGTTGAAGATGTTACGGCGATTATTTTAAACTTGAAAGAGTTGGTCTTAACTATTGATCAAGCTAAAGGAGCTAGCGAAACGCCAATCCTCAGCCTGGATGTTGTGGGACCAAAAGAAGTAGTCGGGGCTGATATTAATTGTCCAGCCGGTGTCGAGATTTTATCTAAACAAGCGCATATTGCAACGGTCGCTGAAGGTGGTACCTTACAAGCAACTTTATATGTTCGCAGTGGCCGTGGATTTACCACAGCTGAGCAAAATAAACCGAAAGCTCAAGCCAGTGATAATATGGATGTTGGTACGATTTATACCGATTCAAAATATTCCCCAGTCAATGTCGTTTCTTATGAAGTCGATTCGACCCGCTCAGGGAGTGAAGCTAATCATGATAAGTTGACCATTCACATCGAAACTAATGGTGCAATTGTGGCCAAAGAAGCCCTTGGCGATGCGGCTAAGATTCTAGTTGCTTATTTAAATGAGATTAGAAATATGACAGAATTTCCAGATGAACAAATCATGCATGAAACTCAAACTAAAGAAGTTAATAAGTTAGAGAAAATGCCAATTGAAGACCTTGAATTATCAGTGCGTTCCTATAACTGCTTAAAGCGGGCGGGAATTACCACAGTTCAAGAGTTAACCCAAAGAACTGAAGATGAAATGATGAAAGTCAGAAATCTTGGCAAGAAATCTTTGAAAGAAGTCAAAGATGTCCTAGCTAATTTGAATCAGAGTTTTAAAGAGAGCGAATAAGGAGGTAGAATATGGCACGCAAGAATATCCATGGTAAACGCGGCGTTAAATTTAAAGCAGGCTTTACCACAAGTAAGAAGAACAATATGATGCGTAATCTCGTCACAGAGTTAATTAAATATGAACATATTGAAGTAACCGAAAAGGTGGCCGCAGACCTTAAAGTCTTGGCTGACAAAATGATTACGCTAGGCAAGAAGGGCGATTTACATGCTCGGCGTCAAGCCGCAGCAGTTATTCGCGATATTTATGTTGATGAGCAACAAACCCAAACAGTTTTACAAAAATTATTTGCGGATGTCGCTTTAAGATACAAAGAACGTGAAGGTGGCTACACTAGAGCCCTAAAAGTTGAACAAAGACTTGGTGACAACTCACCAATGTGTCGAGTCGAATTAGTTTAAGATCAGCAAGGCCACTGAATCAGTGGCCTTTCTCTCATTTACTTTAAGAGGTGAACCAGCAATGCAAGATGCAATTCAAATTAAGGGCTTAACCTTCGCCTATGGCGAGCAAAGCAAAGTCTTGGATGAATTATCCTTAAACATTAAAAAAGGCGCCTATTGCGCCATTTTGGGTCGCAATGGTTCAGGTAAATCCACTCTGGCTAAGATTATTACTGGCTTGCTTGAATACCAAAGTGGTGAAGTGATTGTCAATGGCTTAACAGTCAATCCGCAAAACATCTATCAAATTAGAAGTCACGTCGGTATTGTCTTTCAAAACCCGGATAATCAATTCATTGGGGCTACCGTTTGCGATGACATTGCTTTTGGTTTGGAAAATCGCCAAATCCCGCAAATAGAGATGGATGCGATTATTCAAGAATTCTCTTTTAAAACTGGCATGCATAAATATTTAGATAAAGAACCTGCGAATTTATCAGGTGGTCAAAAACAAAGAGTTGCCATTGCTGGTGTTTTAGCGATGCGGCCAGATATTATGATTTTTGATGAAGCGACGAGTATGTTAGATCCGCGGGGTAAAAGAGATATCAAATCCGTCATTATGCATTTACGTGAAGAGTCGCCAGAGACGACCATTTTATCTATTACTCATGACATTGAAGAGGCGTTGTTAGCTGATGAAGTGATCATTTTAGGTAATGGTAAAGTCGTAATGCAAGGCAAACCACAAGAAATCTTTAGCCAAGTTGAGCAAGTTCGCTACTATGGTTTAGACATTCCTTTCGTTTTTAAATTAAAAAATTTATTGGCCCAAGCGGGTTTAGCTTACGAGACAATAGATATAGAAAAGATGGTGGAATTAATATGCAAGTAAAATTCCAAAATGTTTCCTACATCTATTCACTTAAAACTCCATACGAGCATTTAGCTTTAAAGGGAGTTAGTTTTGAGATTATCGATCAAGAGTTTGTGGCAATTATTGGCCATACCGGTTCGGGTAAGTCAACTTTACTGCAACATATTAATGGTTTATTATTGCCGAGTGAAGGCGAAATTACAGTTGGTGAATATACCATTACCCCGTCTTCAAAACCGAAACATATTAAAGATTTAAGAAGAACGGCTGGTTTAGTTTTTCAATTCCCAGAATATCAATTATTTGAAGAAACTGTTTATGCTGATATTGCTTTTGGACCGAAAAACTTTGGTGTTGCTCCCTCTGAAATTAAAACGCGCATTAGTAACTTGATGAATTTAGTCGGGTTAAGTGAGGACTTTTTGAAACGCTCACCTTTTGAATTATCGGGTGGGCAAAAGCGAAGAGTAGCCTTATGTGGTATTTTAGCCATGAAGCCTGATGTCTTGATTTTAGATGAACCAACGGCCGGTTTAGATCCAATTGGAGCTAGTAAGACTTTAACCTTATATAAAACCTTAAATGAACAAGGTAAAACTATTATTTTAGTTACTCATGAAATGGATGTTGTTTTGCAATATTGCAGCAAAGCCATTTTATTGGTGGAAGGACAAGTCGTTGCTATTGATAAACCAATTAATATTTTTATGAATGATCGCTTACTTGAAAAGGGCAGAATTGAAGCTCCTATGGTGGTCCAGGTTGCCAAAAAATTAATCAAACAAGGCTTAAAGTTAGATTACAATGACATCAAGAATGTCAATGATTTAGCCCAAGCCATTGTCAAAGCTAAAGGCGGTGTTAGTAAATGAAAAACATCGCACTAGGTCGCTATGTGCCTTATAATACCATTATTCACCGCCTTGATCCTCGGATCAAACTATTCGGGATGATTGGTTTGTTGGTTTGTGTCTTTCAACAACTAAGTTGGCTGGCTTATGCTTACTTGGGAGTGGTCATATTAATCTTACTTTTACTCAGTAAAGTAAAGATAAGTTCGATCTTTTCTTCGCTTAAACCAATGTGGTTTATGTTGTTATTTATTTTAGTCTTTAATGTCATTTTAATTCGAGATGGAGCCATCTTATTTAGCATCTTTAATTATCCTATTTATACGAGTGCTTTATTACAAACCGCCCAAATTGCGGTACGGTTAACCTTTATGATATCCATTACCACTATGTTAACCGCGACCACTAAAACATTAGATTTAACGTACGCGATTGAATTCTTCTTGTCGCCTTTAAAAGTGCTGAAGTTTCCAGCTCATGAAATAGCCATGACAATTTCAATTGCTTTGCGGTTTATTCCAACTTTATTAGAAGAGACTGAGAAGATTATGAAAGCGCAAGCCAGTCGCGGTGTTGATTTAAAATCAGGTGGGCTTAAAGAAAAGTTTAGTGGCATTATTGCTTTAATTATTCCCCTTTTTGTTTCAAGTTTCCAACGTTCGGAAGAATTAGCTAATGCCATGGAAGCTCGAGGTTATAATCCGAGTGGCCAAAGAACGCGCTACAGAATCTTAAAAATTAGTGGCAAAGATATTGTGGCTTTAATTGTAATTGCCTTAATCATTGCCCTAACTTTCTATTTAGTGTTTAAGGCGCCGATTCTATAAAAGAGGTGAGAGAAGTTATGGAAAGAATTAAATGTCAAGTTAGTTATGATGGTACCAACTTTTTGGGTTTTCAAATCCAAAGTGAAGGTCGCACCATTCAAGGTGAACTCCAAAAAGCCTTAGGTATCATCAATAAAAAAGAAATAGTCGTAGTCGGTTCAGGTCGAACTGATGCCAAAGTTCATGCTAATGGCCAAGTCTTCCATTTTGATACTGATTTAGATTTGAGTATTATTCAATGGAAAAAAGCCATCAATACCTATTTACCAAAAGATATTCATGTCACGTCTGTTGAAAAAGTAAATAATGATTTTCATGCGCGATTTTCAGCCATTGAAAAAGAATATGTCTATCTTATCAATATCGCTGAATATGACCCTTTAGAAGAAAATTATGTTTATCAACTATGCCGTTTTATGGATGTTGAAAAATTAGTGCAAGCCGCCAAACTTTTTCAAGGTGAACATGATTTTCGCAACTTTTGTGCGAATGAAGAAGAGAAGACGGATAGTTTTGTGCGAACAATTCGCGCCATTAATATCACAACTAAAGATAAGAAATTGCATATCTCGATTACCGGCAATGGTTTTTTAAGATATATGGTACGCTCAATTGTGGGCGCTTTAATTGAGATTGGTTTAGGTCAGATTGAAGAAAAGGATATTACTAGTAGATTGGATGTCAAAGAAAGAAATTATTTCCCTTATCGGGCCCCAGCCCAAGGCTTATATTTAGAAGAGGTTACCTATGAAAGTGAGTTTAAACATGCTTTAAGCAACTATCACACGCATACTTATCGTTGTATGCACGCTAACGGTAGTGATGAAGAGTATGTCTTATCGGCCATTAAGAATGGTTATAAAATCTTAGGCTTTAGTGATCACATGATGGTACCAGGTGTTGATAATGATGTTTGGACACGTGGTCGCTTTGCCGATTTTCCCGGCTATGTTGATTCTATTAAACGCTTAGGGGAAAAATATAAAGAGCAAATAGTCATTAAAGTAGGGATGGAATGTGAATACTTCCCTGAACTAGATGATTTTTTACGCGGTTTATTAACTAGTGGCACCCTTGATTATTTAATCTATGGCAACCATTATCGCAAATATGATGGCAAATCCTTTAGTGGTTACTTTGGTTATTGCAAGAATGATAATGATGTTATTGAATATACGGTGATGGCAATTCAAGCCTTAAAGTCAGGTTTATTCTCTTGCTTCTGTCACCCTGATTTATTTATGACGGGACTAAGTGAGTGGACACCAGTTTGTCAAGATTGTTCGACTCAACTTTGTCAAGTAGCCAAAGAGTTAGATATTCCCCTTGAAATTAATCAAGGTGGCATTAGATACTCGATTGAAGAAGGCCTGGATATTTCACTACGTTATAAATATCCTTATCATAAATTTTGGGAAATTGCTAAAAAAGTGGGTAATCGCATTGTGATTGGTGTTGATGCGCATAACCCGAAAGATTTTTCCAATATTGCGGTAAGATTATCGCATGAATTTGCCGTTAAATTAGGTTTACATGTGACAGAAAATTTCGAGTTTAAAAAAGTCAAATAAAGGGGTGAAAGGCACTTAATGACCTTAATTGGAATTAAAGGCCACAAAAGTTCAAGAAAACAGGGATTATTTATTGACTTTTATGCCAATAAAAGTTAATATTAAAAATGGCACTGTTTTGCTTAATTGTAGCCCCGGTACAGTTACAATTTAGTAAGGAGGATCTAAAGATGCAACGTCAAACAACAAATATTAAACCACATGAAGTTCAAAGAAAGTGGTACGTTGTCGATGCCTCGGGTAAAAACCTGGGACGTCTAGCGAGTGAAGTAGCAGTGATTTTAATGGGCAAGAACAAGCCTAGTTACACTCCCAATGTCGATTGTGGAGATTATGTAATTATCATCAATGCGAAACAAGTGAACTTAACAGGAAATAAAGAAAGAACCAAGCATTACTACAATGTCTCCGGCTATCTAGGTGGCCTTAGAGATCGTAGTGCTGGGACCATGAAGGCTAAATACCCATGTGAAATGGTTGAAAGATCAGTTTGGGGTATGTTGCCAAAAGGACCATTAGGCCGGACGATTTACAAGAAGTTATTTGTGTATGAAGGAGCAGAACATGAACAAGCTGCTCAAAACCCACAAGTACTGGAATTAAAGTAGGAGGGAAAAGATATGGCAAAGAAAAAAGTTGCAGTTCAATATCGCGGAATCGGACGTCGTAAGACTTCCTCTGCTCGTGTTATCTTGACTCCCGGAACAGGTAAAATTGTCGCTAATGGAACAGTCATTGAAGAATATATGCCTTCTCCAATGCTAGTTATGGATTTAAAGCAACCTTTAGCATTAACTTCAACCTTAGAACATTTCGATATTGAAATTAATGTCAAAGGCGGTGGCTTTACAGGCCAAGCTGGTGCGATTAGATTAGGTATTGCCCGTGCTTTATTGCAAGCGAGTGCAGATTATCGTCCAGTCTTGAAAAAAACTGGCATGTTGACTCGTGATGCTAGAGCCAAAGAACGTAAAAAATATGGTCTTAAAGGCGCGAGAAGAGCACCACAATTCTCCAAACGTTAATCTTATTTATTTAAACAAAAGATCAAGGTTATTACCTTGGTCTTTTTTTGTTGTTACAAAAGTGTAATATTTTAGAATTTAAACCAAATAATGAAGAGACTAAATAATAAAGT
>CAYIYS010000029.1:12549-13110 GCA_964367975.1 uncultured Eubacteriales bacterium | reverse complement strand
CTATAGTACTTTACTCTTAAATAATTCCCTCTCTTTGCAATAAAAAAGCACCCAATGGGTGCTAGGTTATCTTAAGGGGATAGCTAAGTCAGCGCTATCAAATTTATTTAGGAGAAGATCGATGGTGAGATTACTTTTTTCTGGACCAGCGACATCTAAAAGGATTTTTCCATTATCTAACATAATCAAGCGGTTACCATATTTAATGGCATCTTTGAGGTTATGAGTTATCATAATGGTGGTTAACTTGTTTTCTGAAACTATTTTTTGGGTTAAATCTAAAACGATTTTGGCAGTTTTAGGATCAAGAGCAGCAGTATGCTCATCTAGTAGCAATAACTTGGGTTTTGCTAAAGTAGCCATTAACAAAGTTAAAGCTTGTCTTTGTCCACCCGATAAAAGCCCAACTTTTTGTGAGAGCCGAGTTTCAAGGCCTAGATTCAAGGCTGCCAATTTTTCCTTATATTCATTTTCTCGTTCTTTTTTAAACCCCCATTTGAGGGTTTTCTTTTTATTTCTTCTAGCGGCGAGTTCGAGATTTTCTTTAATCGACATTTCGGC
>CAYIYS010000029.1:0-12539 GCA_964367975.1 uncultured Eubacteriales bacterium | reverse complement strand
GATTTGGATCTTGAAAAACACGTCCCAAATACTTAGCGCGTTGATACTCGGGTAGTTTAGAAACGTTTTCTCCGTCAATTATTACTTCACCTTCGTCAGGTGGAAAAACTCCACTAATTATGTTCATTAAGGTCGATTTTCCTGAGCCATTGCCACCAATAATCGTGACAAATTCACCGGCTTTGATTGATAAAGAAAGTGAATCTAGAGCAATTCTTTGATCTTCACTATTACCTGTTAGATTAAAGACTTGTTTAACTCCCTTGATTTGCAACATTGTGTTTTTCCTCCTTCTTTTTGATTAACTTTTTAATTAAAGGTCCCGCTAAGACGATGGTAATTAAGAACGCATATAAGAGTTTTTTGAGGTAATGAGGCAAACCTAATTGAATAGCTATTGCGACAATTAAGTAATACATGATTGAACCTAAAGCAACGCTGATAATCCAATTTTTAAAACTCCGTTTGCCAAATAGCGATTCACCAATAATGATGGCCGATAGACCAATGACTAAAGCGCCCACGCCCATATTATTGTCGGCATTTAGTTCATTTTGGGCAAAAAGCGAACCGCCCATTGCAATTAAACTATTTGATAGAGCTAAACCTACAATGGTATATAAGGTAGTGTTAATTCCTTGAGCTCTAGCCATATTACCATTCATGCCAGTGGCGCGAATGGACATGCCAATCTCGGTTCCAAAAAACCAATAGAGGATGAATAAAACCAGGATTACGACAATAGCAGCAGTAATAATACTATTAATATAGGCGGAATCAAAGAGTTTTAAGTATGAAAAAATGGTGGGATTATTTCCAACATAGACCACATTGGAATAACTGGTTGACTTAGCCATTCCCATGATCAACATATTGATAGAAAATAAAGCGGTAGTAGTAATGATGCCGGATAACAATTTAGGAATTTTAAGTTTGGTATGCAAAATTCCAGTTAAGGTTCCAGCTAATATTCCAGCAATAACGGCTAGTAGAGTGGCAACTATCGGATTAACTCCAAGCACGATTAAAGCGACACTTAAAGCTCCGCCTAAAGTGAAACTACCTTCAGCCGATAAATCGGCAAAATCCAGTATGCGATAAGAGATAAAGATGCCTAGTGCTAATAAAGCATAGGGTAATCCGACCGCTAACGTGTCAATTAAAACCCAACCCATAGCTAGGCCCTATTTCTAATGGAATCAGGGATTGTGATTCCAATGGCTTGAACATTTTCTTCATTAATTGTAATGCTGTATTCATCGGCAGGTAAGAATTGAACAGGCATTTCTGAAGGCGATTTGCCATTAAGAATTTCAATCGCCATCTGCCCGGTGAGTTTGCCTAATTTATAGTAATCAATACCTAACGCAATGGTTCCACCTGCAAAGACCATATTTTCTTCACCACAGATGACAGGTATTTGGGAGGCATTAGTTACTTTGATGACACCTGGCATATTCGAAGCCAAATTATTATCGGTCGGAATATAGATGGCTTGAGCACCACTATTAATTAAAGCCCTTGTCACACTTGCAATCTCGCTAGAATCACTGACAGTATTAACAATTGTCTCCAAGCCCATTTTAGTGGCTTGAGCTTTAGCAAGATTTGCTTGAATTTCTGAATTTTCTTCACTTATCGTGTATAAGATGCCGATCTTCTCAATTGTAGGAATAAGTTCTTGAATTAAGGCGATTTGTAATTCAACTGGATTCATATCACTGGTGCCAGTAATGTTGCCGCCGGGATGCTCGTTTGAAGCGACTAAGTGAGCATCTACTGCATCTGTAACAGCAGTGAAAAGAATCTTGGCTTGTGAGTTTTGAAGATTAGCGGCAGTTTGGACAGCACTAGCGGTTGGAGTAGCAATCGCAAGAATTAAACTATTGTCTCTGACAGCGGTTTTGGCCATACTTGATAAAGTGGATTCATCCCCTTCGGGATTATCAAAATGAATGATAATGTTTTCACCATCAACATAGCCGGCGGCACTTAAAGAGTCGAGAAAGCCAGCTCTAGCGGCATCTAAAGCTCCATGTGTGGAAATTTGTAGAATTCCGATGTGAATCTTAGCATCTTGGTTACTAGTCGATCCACAAGCAGTAATACCGACTGCTGTACTAACCAGTAAACCTAAACAAATAACTAGTTTTTTTAACAATTTCATATAATTGTTCCCCATTTCTTGTAAAAGAAAAGTGTTACTACAGATGCGTAATAACACAGGGAAGGATGAGATAAATTAATGTCTTGTGTTATTACAACTTGTCAAAGGTCATAATAACATCTTTTCAGCGGTTTTATTTTTACTCTTTTAAAAACCCAAGGAAGTTATCACGACAAATCTTGGAAAGTAATAAAAATAATAAAAGAAGGCATGTAACATATTTATTAAGGTCTTTTTCATAAATAGTTTCCTCCTTTTTGTTCCGTGATAATTAAATTATATTGAAATCTCACAGTAAATCAATGCAAAAAATAATGTAATCGCTTTCAAGATTAAGAAAGTCCTTTTTGAGCGGCATTTTGCAAGATTAAAGGGGCAAACAAGGTAATCAAATGTCTTACAATTAGTGGCTTTTAATGATAAAAACAGCAAAATATGGGGCGGCTAAATCACTTAATTGTCGACATAAGACATCTCATTCGCTAAAGTGTCATACCATTTGTTTAGCCTATTCCAGGCTCAGTTTTCATCTTTATTAATCGTTTAGTAATTCCTCAATTTTTGTATATGAAAGAGCAAAGGCATCAGCCACCCCTTTATAGGTAATTTCTCCCATGATGATGTTGGCACTTTTGGCCAATGCTGAGTCTTCACGTAAAGCTTGTTTCCAACCTTTATTGGCAATCATTAAACTATAGGGGAGTGTTGCATGAGTTAAGGCTAACGTTGCAGTCTTGGGGAAAGTTCCTGGCATATTAGGCACACTATAATGGACAACCCCATATTTTAGATAAATTGGATTTTCATGAGTTGTAACATGATCAATGGTTTCGACAATTCCTCCTTGATCAATTGAGACATCAACAATTACTGCTCCCTTTTTCATGGACTTAACATTCTCTTCGCTAACAATACGAGGCGCTTTAGAACCAGGAAGTAGGACCGCACAAATTAATAAATCACAAGTTTTTAAGGCGTTAGCAATGTTGGTTGGATTGGAGATTAGAGTCGTCATTCTTTCTTTAAATTCTAATTGGTATTTATTGAGAATGCTTTCTGATAAATCAAGGACGGTTACAAACGCCCCCATATTATGAGCCAGTTTAGCAGCATTATAACCAACATGACCACCGCCAATAATTACTACTTTAGCAGGAGGTACTCCTTGGGCTCCACTTAATAATATGCCGGCCCCGCCCCAGTGCTTTTCTAAATAATGAGCTCCAACTTGGACAGCTATTTTCCCAGCTATCTCACTACTAGGTGTTAGTAAAGGGAGCGAATGATCTGCTAATTCAACCGTTTCATAAGCTAAGCCGATAACCTTACTTTTTAGCATGGCCAGGGTGAGTGCTTTATCAGCGGCTAAATGCAAATAAGTAAAAATTATTAATCCTTCTCTAAAATAATTATATTCACTGGTAAGAGGTTCTTTTATTTTGATAATCAGATCTGATAGATTCCATACTTCACTAGCTTGCTCTAAGATAATCGCTCCTTGATTTGCATAATCTTCATCACTGAATCCACTACCTATTCCGGCCTGACTTTCAACATAGATAGTATGACCATGGGTAATAAATTGTTTCACATCTTGAGGCGTTATTCCAACTCGATTTTCATTATTTTTAAGTTCACGTGGGATACCAATCCGCATAAATATCACCTCTTTCTAAGTTAATTATATCTTTTATCGTACCTAAGTGACTATAAAAAAGCATCATTTAGTGTTGAAATCATACCAACAATTATTCTTAATGTGCTAAAATGTATAAATGTGGAGAGTGATAATTAATGAAACTCAAAAATAGTTATTTCTTTACCTTTAGAGAAGAGGTCAAAGATGAAGATTCAACCAGTGGCAACCTATTAGCTAGAGCCGGGATGGTTAAAAAAGTAGCGGCTGGTATATATATGTACTTGCCGTTAGGTTATAAAGTGTTGGAAAATATTTCTAATATTGTTAGACAAGAAATGGATAAAGCGGGTGGGCAAGAAGTTTTGATGCCGGCTTTAATTCCGGAAGATATCTTCATTAGTAGCGGTAGAAGAGCCGGCTTTGGTCATGATATGTTTACGCTTAAAGATCGGAACGATAAACCCTATGCTTTAGGGCCAACTCATGAAGAGTTATTTGTAAATGCCGCCAAATTGAAAATCAAATCTTATAAAGATATGCCTTTTAATATTTATCAAATCCAAACTAAGTTTAGGGATGAGCCTAGACCTAGATTTGGTCTTATTCGGGTCAGAGAATTTGATATGAAAGATGCTTATTCTTTTGATGCCGACTTAGCAGGTCTCGATATTTCTTATCAAAAAATGTATGATGCCTATATTCGAGCTTTTGATAAAATGGCTTTAAAATACGCCATTGTTAAAGCTGATACCGGAGTCATGGGCGGTTTATTGTCGGAAGAATTTCAAGCCATTACAGCGATTGGTGAAGACACCATTGTTCAATGTGATTCTTGTGACTTTTCCGCTAACCTTGAGATTGCCGAAGTGGTTGAGATTGAAAAGAGCAAAGAAGTTCATCAACCAAAGGAATTAGTCCATACTCCTAATGCTAAATCCATTGAAGAAGTATCACACTTCTTGGGCCAAGAAGCGAGCAAGTTTGTTAAAACTTTGATTTATAAAATTGATGAGAAGTTTTATGCAGTTTTAGTGCCAGGTAATCGCGAAGTTAATGAAACCAAAATTAAAAAACTGGTTGGAGGATTAGCCATTGAATTAGCTGATTTTGAAACTGTCAGTAAATTAACTGGTGCAAAAGTGGGCTTTGCAGGGCCTATGGGTCTAGCGATTCCAATAATTATGGATCGAAATATCTGCCACATGAGCAATTTTATTGTTGGTGCCAATCAAACTGATTACCATTATAAAAACGTTAACACTGAGGATTTTAAAGCTGATTATGTTAGTGATATAGTTGCTATTCAAGAAGGAGATAAGTGCCCAATTTGTGGCGGGACAATCAAGTTTGCCAAAGGAATTGAGATTGGTAACACCTTCAAGTTGGGAACAAAATATGCGAAAGCTTTAGGCTTGAACTATCTAGATAAGAATGGCAAACTCCAAGATGTAGTTATGGGCAGTTATGGTATTGGTATTGGTCGTTGTATGGCGGCTTTAGTTGAGCAAAATCATGATGAAAGAGGAATTAAATGGCCAATCAATGTGGCTCCTTATCAAGTAGCGATTGTTCTCATAAATTTAAAAGAAGAAAAACAAGTTGAGGTAAGCAATCAACTATATGATGCTTTATTGGCACTAGGTATTGATGTTTTGCTTGATGATCGCGATGAAAGAGCAGGAGTAAAATTCAATGATATGGACCTAATTGGCATTCCATTCAGGGTTACGGTTGGCAAAGGTGTCAACACAGGAGTTGTCGAATTTAAACAACGCGAAGCTGATCAATCAATTGATATTGAAATAGATAAATTAATTGAATTTATTCAAACAAAATTAACTAAATAAATTAAACCTCACCAAATCGGTGAGGTTTTTTTATTATTCTTGGCTTAAAACATACGAAAATTGTTTTTATATTGTTAAATAATTTTTTTCTTTCTTTTGAATTAAATCAGTCAAGACGGGCCCGTAAGAGATTACTTCATAACCCAAACTTACTAGTTCATCAAATAAACCATAGTTTCTAGCACAAGCTTGGCAAGCGCTCATTTTGACCCCAACTTTTTGGCATTCTTTAATTTCTTGTTTGATGTCTTCATCGGAAGTGGCGAGGACTACAGTTTCTCCCCAAATACAAACTTCGACTTCATCCCACCAGCCTTTAAGTAGTGAGTTTTTGGCATACATTAAGACCATGTTTAGACCAGTTCCTTTGCTAGGGTTAGTCCATAAAATAACTAAACTCTTTTTCATTATTATTTCTCCTTTTATGTTTATTTTACTATATCACGATTGAAGCCAAATTTGCTATAATATTCACGAGGTGATTAACTATGTCTACTAAAACACAACTGGAAGATATTAAAGGAATGAAAAGAATTAAACAGTCATTAACTAAAAGAATGAATGACGACATAAAACGTTATGATTTAAAAATTCGTGATGTTAAAGATTTATATAGTCCCTATGACTTTAATCGGACAGTTTTAAACCAGGACTTAATCAAAGATTTGATAAGTGAAAGTCGGATTTTTCAACAACGGGAATTTATTATTCATCACATCGAAGATATAAATGAAGCGGATATTGCAAACTTTATTGAATGTCGCGATGCTTATTATTTAGATAAAGCCCAACAAGAACTAGCTAAGAAAAGAATCAATTTCTATAAAATTTTGGTTTGTTTTCTGAGTGGTGTTTTATTACTTTTATTAGGTGTGGTCTTTAAAAACGAGTCCATATTTAGTGAAATAATTTTAATTGCGGGTTGGTTTTTTATTTGGGAAGGTGTCGATAACGCTTTCTTAAAAACTCGCGAATATAACCTTGAATTAATGCGTCTACTTATTTTGAAAGAGACGAACTTTAAATTTGAAAAGATTTCGTAAAACAAAAAAATGATGTTGAGTGACATCATTTTTATTTATTCAATTTTAGCCAACAAGATTTTGTAATTTATCTCCGAAGAAAAGCATAAATACACACAACACAAAGATAATTAGGAAGACGATCCAGCCTTTATAATTTGGTTTCATTTTTCCACCTCGCTTACATTATAAACAATAAGTTAGTTTATTATCAAGTAAAAATCTTTATTCTCTTTTGGTAATGTGTTAAAATGACAAGGATGGTACTTGCGGAGGATATTATAATGGAACAAAAGTATGTTGATGAAAACAAAAAAGAAATCTACGATATGATAAATGAAATAAGTGCTGAATTTAAGGCCAAAAAATCCGACTATTTACCAAAAGAAAAAACGGTTAAAGAAGGCGAAGTTGTCGTTAAAAAAGCCAAAAAAACGCGAATACCTAGATATGGTTACACCCTAAAACAAGATGGCGAAAATTATGTCTTTGAATTCATCAAAAAATTATCAAAAATTCTTCAAGAAAAATATGGATTAGATAAATATGAAGCCGATTGCGATTCGACTGATATTATCTGTGAATATGTCTTGCCGCACGTCTTTGAAAATCTTGGAATTGATGTCGCTTCTAAATATGATAAAATCAGAGCGAGAACCAGCCGAAATACAGTTATCAAGATGATAGGAGTTATTCTTTTGATTGTCTTTGTAATTATCGTTATCATCATGTCTATTCTAGAGAAATAGCATTTAACATTCAGATTAAAAAGTAGTAAAATATATCTGCAATAAAGGAAGGGGATTATTATGTCAAAAAAATTTATCGTTGAAACATCAGCAAGACACGCACACGTCA
This sequence comes from uncultured Eubacteriales bacterium, assembly GCA_964367975.1. Lineage (GTDB taxonomy): Bacteria > Bacillota_I > Bacilli_A > RFN20 > UBA1709 > CAYIYS01. The sequence continues at coordinate 5,006 of CAYIYS010000029.1, read as the reverse complement.
GTCAAGCTGATCTCGAAACACTATTTGGCAAAGGTGCTTGCTTAAGACAAAAGAAAGGTTTGTCTCAACCAGGTCAATTTGCTTGTGAAGAAAAAATTACAGTCAAGGGACCTAAGGGAGAATTTACAATGTCAATTTTAGGACCAACCAGAAAAGAGACACAAGTTGAGGTTTCTTTAACTGATGCTAGAGTCATGGGATTAAATGCTCCTATTCGTGAATCAGGAGATTTAGTTGGTTCATCTCCATGTACCATCGTCGGCCCTAAAGGTAGTGTTGAATTGAGCCAAGGTTTAATCGTTGCCAAACGCCATATTCACGCCACTCCAGAAGCCGCCAAGGAATTGGGTGTTGTTGATAAACAAATCGTTGGAGTTAAAGTCCTTTCTCAAGACCGTAGCATCATTTTCGGTGATGTTGTGGTTAGAGTATCAGCAAATTATTCGCTAGCCATGCACATTGATACCGATGAATCTAATGCTGCTGCCTGTAAAGGTGAAGTTTACGGCGAAATCGTCAAGTTCTAATATATTATTAAAGGGAGTAGACAATTAAAAGGGACCGCAAGGTAATCTTTGGTGAAGACTCCCTTTTTGTGTGCCGTTTTCGGCTTGCTAAAAACTTAAAATACTTATACAATTTGGTTAAGGATTTCAAGACTATGTTAAGTGAAGAAAATTCAAAAATTCAAGCTAGGAAGGAGAATTATCAATTTTAAGCAAATTGATAAGCGGTGATATGGATGATTACTAAAGAAATTATAAAAGAATATCATGTGCGCAGATGTGCCAAATACGCCTATATAATGAGCAATGAAAAAGGCTTATTAAAATTGCTTGAAAAAATGATTTTAAATGGTATTTCGGGTCAAGATATCATTGAGGATGAAGAGAGTGAAGATTATAACGAGGATGAGTTTGCCGAAAATAAAGTGAGCAAAATCGATTCCTTCTATGAATTAATTAGAAGCAATAAAAATCTTTATATGCAAGCTAAAAAGCAGGTTGCAGCAATTTGTAAAGAAGACCAAGTTGCGACTTTTATTGAGAGTATGAAAAACCATCAAGAAGTAGCCCAACTATCAAGGTTATGGGCTATTGAAAAATATATTGATAGTGGCAAAGTAGTACGAGCTGATACCATTGATGGTTCAATTGATGGCCATGAAATTCATGATGGTAAAGTGATTGAGGCTAACACCCAAAAATATTTGCAAGATACACAAGTGAGAGTTATTTTGGAAGGCCAAATAACTTATCAAGATTGTTTGGCTAGATGGGATATCTTAGTTAAGACAGAACAAGGCTATGAATTATATGAATGTAAAGGAACTACTAATATTTATGGCAGCAGGGATGAAGTCAGTAAGCTCCCTCTTGTTGGTTCTTTGAAATCTCCATATATATATGATATAGCTTTTCAAGATTATGTTTATCAACATGCTGGCTTACCAATTCGTAGTTTAAACTATCTAATTTTAAATAAACAATTTATGTTACCTTTAAAAGATATGACATATCCAATTGATAAAGAGTTTTTAACTTCTTTATTTGTTATTTATAATACAGCCAAGATTGGTAAAAAGGATAAGGTTCAAATTGTTCCGCTGCTTGAATATATTCACAAAGGTCAATATTATAGTCATCAATTTGACCGTCAACAAGTTGAATATTATATTAATCGAGTGCGCGAAGCTTTGAAATTGGAACAGCAACCCGCTGGCATCATGACATATGCTTGTAAAAGCGCCGGTGGGTGTTTGATGAAAACGGAATGTAATCCGGGAATTGATGCCAATCATATTTTTACTTTGACATGTGCGAGTAAATGTGGGGGAGAGTGGCATCGAGTTAAAAAACTCATCGAAGAGGGAGTTACACAGATTTCCAAGATTCCTGAAACTTATCTTAATCACGGTATCAAACAAGCAAAAGATTCTAGATATGCCAAATACTGGTTTAGCAAAGAAGATGGGGTTATCAAAAAATCTAATGCATATATGCAAATTCAAGCTGCGCGTGGTCAAAAAGATGGCTTTAACTTTATTGAAGCTAAGTGCATTAATCAATTGTTAAAAAAAGATTATAGTGTTTTTCCGCTTATTTTCTTTGATTTTGAAACTTTCTCATATCCAATTCCTTTAGTTGCTGAAAGTTTTCCTTGGGAACAAGTGTGTTCGCAGTATTCGATGCATGTTGTTAGACCAAATTATGATCTAGCCAAACACAATTTTGAGTTAGGTACTGGTGGTGGCATTGCACATTATGAGTTTATTGGTCGGCCTTATATCGATGGTTTCAAAAAACCCGAAAGAGATTTGTTAAAAACGCTACAAGACCAATTTAAACAAGAAAATATTGATTGGACTACTGGTCAATTTACTTTGATTGTTTATAATGAATCTTTTGAAAAGGGAAGATTTAAGGATATGGCGCAAAAGTACCCAGAGTTTCACGATTTTTGTTTGATGTGTCGCGCAAGAGTGGTTGATTTACTTAAGTTCTTTAGTTTTGGATATTGGTATCGCGGTGATTTTAATGGCAGAACTTCATTAAAAGTTACGCAACCCTCTGCTCTGACAGATCCTAGCATTCTTTCTTGGTATCAAGCTTTACCATATTCGCTTTCAGCCACTTTAAATTATAAAACGGGCAAGATCCATAATGGTGAAGTGGCCTTAGATGTTTATCAAACATTATTAAGGGCTAAGGCAGCAAACATGATTACTAAACAAGAACATGATGAATATATAACCGCTTTACTTCATTATTGTAAGATTGATTCTTGGGGTACAGTAATTTTATATGATATAATTAAGAAGTTAAATGACAAGTTGCTCGCTGGTGACATTGAATTAAGTATTGATTATAAAAACTTATTATAAGTTTAGGAGGGAACTTCAGATGAGTGATGTGTTTATTGAAAAAATTTTGGTTCGTGATAGTGATGTTGATATGTATAACAGATGGAAATACTCTGCTATTTTTACAGCTATCCAAGAGGGTAGTGGCCATCATATGGAAACTATTCATAGTGGAAGTAATGACTTATTAGTAAATAATCTAGCTTGGGTTATCGCTCGGATAAAAGTCGAAATGACACGTTTCCCTCAAATGGGAGAACGAATCATGCTCAAAACTTGGGCGGGCAATCCCATTAAGTTTATTTATCCACGTTATACTTTATTAGAAGATGAAAATGGCATGGAAGTTGGTAAAGCGGTTGTTTTGTGGAGTATTATTGATTTGTCAACGCATAATGTGGTTATTGCCCCCGAATCTTTAATTAAATATTTTGTGCAAGATAACAATCCTTTGGTTTTGTTAACCTTCCCTAAATCTTTAGATTTTGACCAATTATATGAAAATGATGCATTTCATCAAGTCAAATATTCTGACATTGATTTTAATATGCATGCTAATAATGCCAAATATTTAGACTGGATCTATAATGTGCTGGATTATAAATACTTACGAACCCATCTTGCTAAATCAGTGCAAATAAACTATCAAAAAGAAATAAAACTGGGCGAGAAAGTAGTCCTTAATTGGAGTTTAGAGAATGATGTAATGAAAGTGAATGGTCTAGTTAATGGAGTTCACTGTTTCAATGCTCTATTAGAATTTTAAAGGAGAACAATATGTTAGGTATTATCGGTGCAATGGAAGAAGAAATCATCAGTTTTAAACAAAGAATGCAAATTGATCATGTCACCAAAATCAAAGATTATTGCTTTTATTTTGGCAAATATAACAAGATCGATGTGGTTTTAGTGAAATCTAAGGTTGGTAAAGTGGCAGCGGGTATTGTGACAACTTTATTGATAAACTTATATCGAGTAGAGGCCATAATTAATGTGGGTACTTGTTGTGCTGTGACAGATAAAATGCGGGTCTATGATATTTTAATCGGTGATCGACAAGGTTACCATGATGTTGATCTGACTCCTGTCGGCAGACCCTATGGCCAGATGTCTTCCTGTCCTCGTTTATTTAAGTCAAACAAAGTTATGCTTGATAAAATGGTTGCGACGATGGACAAGTTAAAGTATTCTTATAGCATCGGAACTATTTTAACTGGTGACAAATTTGTGGCAGATAAAATTGAGATGGATAAACTCATTCGGCGTTACTTTAGAAAAGATAATGTTTTGGCAGCAGAGATGGAAAGCGCTGCTATAGCTCAAGTTTGTTATTTCTTTAAAGTTCCATATCTAGTTGTTAGAATAATCAGTGACGTCTTAGGCGGTGAAGATCAACTAAAATCTTTCGAGCAAGTCGCTGAAAATGCCAGTGAAGACTTATCAAAAATATTATACAATTATTGTGAATAAGGAGAATTATTATGTCTGAAAAACAAGTAGAACCAATGGTTGAAGTAAAGCCTGAAGTAAAGGAAGAAAAAATGGTTAAAGAGTTTCGTTACGTATTAGCACCTCTTTTTCCTAGATTTATCGCTTTTGCTATCGATTTTGTCATCTTTTTAGGTTTAGTTTATTTGATGACTCTTTGGGTGACCCCGTTGTTTACATCTTGGTTAGGGGAGGCTTATGTTGTTGAGCACGCTAAGCGTTTTGCTTACTTTGTTAGTTTAGCTTCAAGTATCGTTCCGGCGGTGTTAGTCTTTTTCGTTCCAACTTTATTTTTTAAAAACGGAAAAACTTTAGGTAAGAAAATTTTTCACTTGAGAGTAATTAAAAAAGATGGCACAGATTTTGCCACCTTTATGGTTTTCTTTAGATTTATTGTAGGGTTCTATGTTATTGAGTATCTAACTTCGTTCTTCTTTAATGGTATTCCAGTTATACTACTTTTATCAGGAGTCTTTTGTTTTCTTCGTCCCAACCATCAATCTTTACAAGATTTTTTCTCGGGTGCATTAGTTGTTAATGATCAGCAAGAAAAGTTTTGGATTGAAAAAGAAATTCCTGAAGAAGAGGTAAAAAAAGAGAAAGCAGCCGATGTTTTTGTCAAATAGATTATCTACCAATTTTTATGCATAATGAT
>CAYIYS010000028.1:0-13375 GCA_964367975.1 uncultured Eubacteriales bacterium | reverse complement strand
ATCTTATATTATACAATATTATCTATGATTTTTCATCATTTTATTATATAATTAGAGAGTTAAAAAGAGGTGAGCAGTATGATTAATTGGCTTTTTCTAGTTCTAGCCATTTTACTTGGTTATTTTATCGGTTCCATTCCTTCTGCTCTAATCATTGGCAAAAAGTATTACCACGTTGATGTGCGAGATTATGGCTCACATAATCTAGGTGGGACTAATGCAGGCAGAGTTTTAGGTAGAAAAGCCGGAGCAATAGTTATTTCTCTTGATATTTTCAAAATACTGCTCTGCTTAATTATCATCTATCTATTATATGTTTATATTTTTAATGTTGAATTATATCCATATTTTTATTTAGCAGGAATTTTTGCAATTATTGGCCATTGCTATCCTATTTATGCTGGTTTTAGAGGCGGAAAAGCCATGTCCACCGCTGCTGGTTTATTATTATCGACCAATTGGATGATTTTAATTATTGCTGGTTTGATCTATCTTATAGTCTTAAAGAAAAGCAAAATGGTTTCTTTGTCCGGCTTAATAGCTTCAGCAAGCGCCACTATTCTGGCCTTTATTCCCGTCTTTGGTTTCGCTATGCAATATGAACTGCCGCAAAATATTTGGTATGGAATAACAATACTGCTCGCTACCAGCATTATCTTCATTCGTCATATTTCAAATATTAAACGAATCATTAATAAAGAAGAAAGTAAAATTAAATGGCTGAAATAAAAAAATCCCTGAGTAATTCAGGGATTTTAATTATTATTACATGTCTTTTTGGCTTTGTTTAACAGCGTTCATTGTTTGACGAATTTGAGCTTCTGAGGGTTTTCTGCCCATTGAAAGAAACATTGCTCTAATCATTTTTTCATTAATTGGTGGATTTTTGGCCATCTCTTTTTTGATGAAGTATCTTGAAAGAAAGAAACCGATGATACCACCGATAACAATTCCACCAATAGCCCAACCAAAGTTAACCCATCCAACTGCAGCAAATAACATAAACTACACCTCCATTAAGTAAAGACATATCTATTTTAGTCTAAATCAACATTTTTTACAATCATAAGTCTCAAAAAGCCTAGATTAGCCGGATTATTTTTATTTAAGTAAATCCTTAGCAATCGTTTCTACATCAAAACCATAATCTTTAATCACATCACTGGCTTTGCCACTCTTGCCAAAAGCAGAAATACCATAGACTTTATCAGCATATTTATACCAAATATCAGGTGAGCCCATTTCTATAGCAATAACCTTGCTTCTGGGATTAGCCAAAAGATTACGTTTGTAAGTGGCACTTTGCTTGTCAAATAAATTGGTCGAAGGCATGGAAATCACTCTAACATCAAGCTTATATTTGGCCAATTCTGCTTTAAGTTGGACCGCTAGATGAACTTCACTTCCTGTGGCGATAAGTGTATAATCCGCTTTTTTGGCCTCTTTGGCGACTAGATAAGCCCCTTTAATGAATTCTTCATAAGTGGGTTGAGAATCTGTAATTAACTCTTGCCGCGAAAGAATCAAGCAGGTTGGACCATTCTTGGCTTCAATAGCATAGCGCCAAGCCAAACTAGTTTCATTGGCATTTGCTGGTCGAATAGTCACCACATTAGGAATCAATCTCAAGGTTGAAATTTGTTCAACTGGTTGATGGGTTGGTCCATCTTCCCCAACCGCGATTGAATCATGAGTCAAAACATAAATGCTCGGGACACCCATTAAGGCGGCCGTTCTAATTGATGCTTTGAAATAATCGATAAAGACCAAGAATGAACCAACAAAAGGTCTCACTCCCCCATGTAATAACATTCCAGTAGCGGCACAAGACATAGCAAACTCGCGAATTCCATAATTAATATTGTTGCCGGCGTAATTAAAAGCATCTAAAGTGCTACCCTCTTTAATGATTGTATTAACTGAACCAGCCACATCGGCTGCTCCACCAACAAGAGTAGGTATATAGGCAGCAATAGCATTGATCACTTTGCTAGATGTTACTCGACTAGCTTCCTTGTATCCTAACTCAAAACTTGGATATGGCAAATTTAAATACTCGTTACGATAAGCGATCTCTATTTCTTGAGCTAATTGAGGGTATTTATTGGCATATTCTTTAAATAATCTTTTCCATTTATTATACGAACTCTTACCTCTTTTATTAAAGTGAGTTTGATAGTCGACGTATACCTCAGAAGGTACGGTAAATTCAGGATAATTCCAATTTATTTCTTTTTTAATTCGCTCAGTATCTTCAACACCAATTGGCGACCCGTGGACTTTGTGAGTATTTTGTTTAGCCGACAAATATCCAATAATTGATTTAGTAATTATCAAAGTTGGTTTGTCACTCTTTTTCGCCTTTTTAATTTGCTTTTTGGTGACATCTATAGCATTAACATCTTGGACTTTTAAGACATTCCAGCCACAGGCTTTAAAGCGGTTTTCGACATTTTCTTCAAAAGAAAGAGACAAATCTCCATCCAGAGTGACATTATTACAATCATAAATAAGAATTAATTTATGAAGTTTCAAATGGCCTGCTAATGAGATGGCTTCTTGGCTAACCCCTTCATGTAAATCTCCATCACCACATAAAACATACGTATAGTGATCGAAGACTGGATACTCTTCTTTATTGTATTTAGCTGCTAAGTGGGCTTCAGCAATAGCCATACCAACTGCATGAGCAATGCCTTGACCTAATGGTCCACTAGTCGCATCAATTCCTTCTGTATGACGATATTCTGGGTGACCCGGAGTATTAGAACCGAGTTGTCTAAATTGTTTGAGATCATCAATCGTAACAGCATAACCACATAAATGCAATGTAGTATATAACAACATTGAGGCATGGCCACTGGCTAACACAAAACGATCTCGATTCAACCAGGTTGGATCTTTTGGTGTCGCATTCATAAAATAATTATATAAAGTATACATTGTCGGAGCAGATCCTAAGACCATTCCAGGATGACCCGAATTGGCTTTATTAATGGCATCCATACCCAACATCCGAATGGTGTTAATCGATAAGTTTTCAATTTTTTCCATAATTTTAACCTCTTTCCATTATTATACCATAGTTTTTTGCATAAAATGACATAAAAAAGGTCTAGAAGCCGGGCTATTCCCTGTTTGTAAAGGCGGATAACTGTCTGATGTTTTAGGATTCTAACTGAATAGCTTTCAACACCACATCAGAACTCCATCATCCAAATTAATCTATGTCGGAAACGCAATCTCTTCTAGACACTTTTATTATAACATATTTTTTGAAAAAGAAACTATTTTTGTTGCTTAATTTCCAGTGATAATTCATTCAAGGTTTTTTCATCAACACTGGTTGGTGCATTGGTCATCGGACAAATGGCTGAAGCATTTTTTGGAAAAGCAATAACATCTCTAATGCTCTCAGTTCCACATAAAATCATAGCAATTCTATCGAGACCAAACCCGACTCCGCCATGAGGAGGAGTACCATATTGGAAAGCATTAATAAAGAAACCAAATTTGCTTTCAATTTCTTGCTCGGTTAAGCCAAGAATTGAGAAAATTTTTCTTTGCACTTCTTGGTCATAAATTCTTAATGAGCCACTGCCCAATTCAAAACCATTCAAAACTAAATCAAAGTGATGTGATCTAACTTTACCCGGATTGGTGTAAAGTAAAGGAACATCTTCATCAAATGGTCGAGTAAATGGGTGGTGAGCGGCGGCATATGTTTTGGTTTCCTCATCATAATCAAATAATGGGAAATCCACAATCCACAACAGATCGTAACCAACTAATTTATCTTTCATGAAGCGTTTGCCCAGGATATTTCTAACAGCCCCTAAAGATGTACAAGCATAATCATTAACAGGTGAAGCAACGGCCAAGACAAAATCATTTTCTTTAAGATTTAATTCTTTGATAATTGCATCCTTTTCACTAGCCTGAAGCAATTTAGCTAGCGCCCCATCAATATTGCCATTGGTCATTCTTGCCCACAGCAAGCCTTTAGCGTGGTTTTTGCGAGCAATTTCTGTCAATTCATCAATATTCTTACGAGTAATCTCGCTTGATTTATCTTCAATAACCATTGCTTTAATAGCGCCACCTTTGACTAAAGCGGCTTGTAAGATATTGGAAGTTGTAGTCGCTAATAAAGCGGTAATATCATGGAGAAGATAACCAAAACGTGTATCAGGTTTATCGCTACCATAAGTATTCAATGCTTCAACATATGCTAATTTTCTTAATGGTAAAGGAAGTTTGTATTCAACCACATCTTTTAAAATCTTTGCAAATAAACCTTCCAGCAAATCCATGATTTCTTTTTCACTTAAGAAAGAAGTTTCAATATCAAGTTGAGTGAAGTCAGGTTGACGATCGCTTCTTAAATCTTCATCTCTAAAGCAGCGAGCTATTTGATAATATTTTTCCAAACCTGAAATCATCAATAATTGTTTAAACAATTGAGGTGATTGAGGTAAAGCATAAAACTTACCAGGATTAACTCTTGAAGGGACCAAATAGTCGCGGGCCCCTTCGGGAGTGGTACAAGTTAAGACAGGTGTTTCAACTTCAATAAAGTCTAATTTATCTAGGTATTCTCTCATCGCTTTAATAATCTTATGACGCGTAATTAAATTCTTTTGCATGATTGGTCTACGTAAATCTAGATAACGATATTTCATGCGCGTATCTTCAAGCGCATCAGTTTCATCAGCAATGATTAAAGGAGTTGTGTTAGCAGTGTTAAGAATTGTAATTTTAGCGGCTGCAATTTCAACTTCACCAGTTGCTAATTCAGCGTTTTTACTTTGTCTTTCTTTAACAACACCTTCCACAGTGATTACATATTCATTTCTAATTTTATTAGTAACTTCAGCCAGGGATTCATCACAAACAATTTGTGTAATACCATATCTATCTCTGAGGTCAATAAAAACAATGGAACCAAAATTTCTTTTTTTAGCTACCCAACCAACTAATTCAACTTTTTCGCCCACATTAGCAAGTCTTAACTCGCCATCAGTTTTTGTTCGATACATTAAATTCATCTCCCATTAGTTTTTGTGGTGGCACTTACATTCGTGCTCTTCACTTTGCTCAGTTTTTTTGTCATGGTGATGCTCACATTCATGATCTTTATCATCATGGTGGTGACAGCATTCATGATCTTTATCATCATGGTGATGACAACATTCATGATCTTTATCATCATGATGGTGACCACATTCACACTCATGTTCTTTATCATCATGGTGGTGACCACATTCACACTCATGTTCTTTATCATCATGATGGTGACCACATTCACACTCATGTTCTTTTGCAGTATTTTCTTCTTGCATTCGCATGATTTTTTCAAATAAATAATCGACCAATTTATCAATATGCACTTCTTCTTGAACCTTGCTGGTATTATCTTTAACCATTACAGTTGAGGCTAACATTTCGCTGCTACCAACTAAAATGGCAAACTTTGCTTTACGCTTATCGACACTTTTAAATTGAGCTTTAATCGAGCGACCAGCATAATCCATTTCGGTTGGAATCCCATTGAATCTTAAGTGCATTGCTACATTAAAGGAATAAGTAAAGGCTAATTTATCTAAAGGCATAACATAAGCCATTAATCCATCATCGATGTCAGCAAAAACTTGATCTTGATCAAGAGCTTCTATTAATCTTTCTAAACCACTGGCAAAACCAACACATGGTAAGTCTGGACCGCCTAGATCCTTTACTAAATTATTATATCTTCCACCGGCACCAACTGCTCCTTCATTTTCCTTGCCCTTGATGTAAACTTCAAAGACCGTTTCGGAATAATAGTCCAATCCTCTAACTAGATTGCTATCAACTTCAAAGGGAATTTGATATTCTTCTAGATAATCACATACATTTTGAAATCTTGCTTGCGATTCACTAGAAATGTTATCAATAATCTTTGGTGCTTCTTGAAAAAAATCTTTATTGCTATCGACTTTACAATCAAGAATTCTTAATGGATTCTTTGCGTAACGGTGATGGCAATCTTCACATAACTCCTCTAGATGAGGCTTGAAGAATTCTTTAAGTTTTTCAACATACTTCTGACGCGCTTCAGCGTCACCAATACTATTAAGTTTGAAGTAGAAATTCTTCAAACCCAAGGAATTAAACATATGAAAAACTTGTAAAATAAGTTCAACATCATTTTCAACTAGATTAGCGCCGATTGATTCAAGCCCAAATTGAGTATGTTGACGATATCTTCCTGTTTGTGGTCTTTCATATCTAAAAGCAGGCGAAATGTAATAGACCTTATATGGCAATTCTGTTGTTGCATATATTTTGTGTTCATTAAAAGCTCTAATTACTCCGGCGGTTCCTTCGGGTCTTAATGACATTGAACGTTGACCACGGTCAATAAAGGTATACATCTGCTTAGAGACAATATCGCTAGCTTCACCAGATGAACGAGAAAAGACTTCAGTAGCTTCAAACATTGGTGTTTCGATTTGACGATAAGCAAAATCCTCAGCAATCGATTGTAACATTTGAGTTACAAGATTTCTTTTAATGGTCTCTTCTGGCAAAAAATCAAGTGTACCTCTTGGTAATTTGTATTCCATATATATACCCTCCTAATTCTTGGTATAACGCAAGACATCATAGACATCTTGAATATTAGTTCTAATTGAATTCATCAGATCAGTTAATGAATTATGATCTTTGACTGAAACACAAAGCGTAATTACTGCTATGGCAGAATTGCCGTGTTTTTGGGCACTAACGCTCGTAATTGGAATCTTTAAGAGACTTAAATGATTCATAATATCAACCAATAACAATGGTCGATCTTTAGCGGATACTTGAATATCAACATAGTGTAAAGACGGGTCTTTGGCAATAAAGTCATAATCCCAATCAACGTCAATCAAGCGTTGAGTTTCTTTGGCGATATTTGGACAGTCAGCCCGGTGAATTTTAACGCCTTGACCTTTTGAAATATAACCTTTGATTGGATCACCAGGAATTGGTGAACAACATTGCGAGAAACTAATCGCTATCGAATCAACGCCAGGAATAATCACGCCGTGGGTGGCGGCTCCTGAGACAATTCTTTTTTGAGAACGCGATAAGATCTCTTGAGTTACTCTTTCTTCTTTTTTATGCTTGGCATCATCTTGTCTAAATTTTTCAATAATGCTTTTGATATTTAAAGATTTTGAATAAACTGCAATTAAGAATTGATCATATGTTTCACAGTTATGATCACGCAAGAAGTTTGATTCACTGATAGTTTTGACAATAGTTTTGACATCAAGATCAGCATCTTTAATCGTTTCTTCAACGTTCCGTTTAGCCATCTCAATGATTTCATCGCGATTGACTTCACTATTATGTTTGATTAAGGCTTTCTTAATGGCATTTTTAGCACCATTGGTTTTGACAAACTTGAGCCAGTCTTCACTAGGTATCAAAGAGGTTTTGGAAGTTTTAATTCCAACAATATCCCCGGTCTTCAAAACAGTATCGAGTGGGACTAAGACCCCATTTACTGTCGCTCCAATCATTGAATGACCGACTTCAGTGTGGATTTTATAAGCAAAATCGACTGGTGTCGCGCCATTAGGTAAATCAATTACGCGGCCTTTAGGGGTTAAAACATAAACATTAGCATCAAAAATATCTTTAGTTAACGAATCCATATAAGCTTGTGCATCTTCATTATCTGATTCACTAGAATATGTCACTAATTCTCTAAACCACGTTAACTTTTCTTCTATTTCTTTTTGAACTTTAGCTGGATCATATGAAATGTTTTCTTTATAGCGCCAATGTGCGGCAACTCCACTTTCAGCAATTTGATCCATTTGTTCAGTTCTAATTTGAATTTCAAAAATGCCACCATCATCAGAAATAATGGTTGTATGTAATGATTGATACATGTTAGGTTTTGGCATTGCGATATAATCTTTAAAGCGACCTGGAATTGGACGATAAATAGCATGAATATAACCTAATATTTCATAGCAATGGGTTTCAGTATCAGTGATAATTCGCAAAGCTTGCAAATCATAAATTTCTTCAAAAGATCTACTCTTGACATAAATCTTTTTATAAATACTATAGAAGTTTTTAATGCGCCCTGACATCCGGTATGGAATTTGATGTTCTTTCAATAAGCCTTCAATTTTAATTATCATGGCCGCTAATAAGTTATTGCGTTCTTCTTCTTTTTTCTTGAGCAAAGAAGAAATATTATGATATTTCTCTGGTTCAAGATATTTTAAACTTAAATCTTCTAATTCTGATTTAATGGTATTAATACCAAGACGATGAGCAATTGGACTATAAACATCGAGCGTCTCGCGGGCAATTCTTTTTTGCTTATCCTCAGATTGAGCAAATAAAGTGCGCATATTATGTAATCTATCAGCTAGTTTAATCATGATAACCCGAATATCTTTAGCCATTGCAATAAATATTTTGCGATGATTTTCAGCATAAAACTCTTCATTGGACATTTGGCTTAATTGGGTTACTTTAGTTACGGCTTCCACTAACATCGCTATTTGATCATTAAATTCACTAGTTAGTTGTTCGACCGTGACCCCACAGTCTTCGATGGTATCATGCAAAAAGCCTGCCGCTATAGTATAAGGGCTAACTTCAAGTTGCGCTAAAAAATAGGCAACCCAAAGTAAATGCGTGATATAGGGCTCGCCTGATTTACGAAATTGCCCGGCATGAACGGTTTCGGCAAATTTATAAGATTTGCAAATTGTCTCCAAGGAATCTTTGTTTTGGATGTATTTTTGTGACAAAGAGAGGACATCATCAAAAGTAACATTTTGAATATCTTTAGCTGTTACTCGCATGCTATCACCTCCTAATACTGTCTAGTATTTCATTAATGTGAGTACATCAATATCTTTCTTTATTTTAGCGCGACCATTTAAATCAACAAGTTCGATTAAGAAACCACAACCGACTACTTCTCCCCCCAAACTTTCAATCAGTTTGATGGTGGCATCAACTGTGCCTCCGGTCGCAAGTAAATCATCAATAATTAGGACTTTTTGGCCTGGTTTAATGGAATCTTTATGAACGCATAAAGTATTACTCCCATATTCCAAATCATACTTTACTTCGACGGTTTCGCGGGGAAGTTTGTTTGGTTTTCTAATAGGAATAAACCCAATTTTTAAGGCATAAGCGATTGGGCAACCAAAGATAAATCCTCTAGATTCAGGGCCAACTACCACGTCAACTCCTTTAGCTTTAGCAAAACTAATCAATTGGTCGCAAGCATTTTTGAATGCCTCGCCGTCTTGCATTAAAGGTGTTATATCTCTAAATAAAATCCCTTTAATGGGGAAATCGTGTACGTCAGCAATGTATTTTTTTAAGTCCATATAAATGCGCCCCCTGTAAATACCTTATTATTATAACAAATATTTAATATTTGTTCACTTATTTTAAACAAAAAGTAGGCGTTATGATAACGCCTACGTAATAGTATCTATCTAAAATCGTTGATGCCGTAGAAGATATATTCTTCCGGTTCATTGCTAACGACCTTAACTCGATTAGCTTTTTTCAATTTTCTCTTTTCAATCATCTTGTCTCTTAAAGTTTCTAATTTTAACCAGAGCAATGGAGCGGTATAAATAGACGAGAAGGTCCCAACAACCAAACCAACGAACATGGCGATGTTAAAATTCAAGGAAGCATTACTACCGAATATTATTAATGCAATAACTGGTAGCAAAGTCGAAACTGTTGTCAATCCCGAACGAAGAACCGTTTGTTGGAGTGATACGTTGGCAATTTCCAATCTTTCTTGCTCAACAAGTTGTGGTTTTTTGGATTCAGAAATATTTTCTCTAATTCTATCAAATAAGACAATTGTATTATTGCATGAATTACCAATAATGGATAAAATAGACGAAACAAACTCAATGTTAACTTCGAATCTAAAGATAGCAAAGACCGCGATTATGAACAAGGAATCATGCACCAGGGCAATAATCGCCCCGAGCGAATAAGTCCATTTGAAACGCCAAGCCACGTAAATGATTATGAAAAGAACGGCCAAGACAAGCGAATATAAAGCATTTGTAACCGTCTTAGTAGCCACAATAGGCGAGACAAAGTTTAAAGTAAAGCCATTGTTATAAAGATCTAGATACTTCTCTTTATCGGCGCCAAAATAAGTATTGATAGCCGTCATTACATCGGAATCCAATTGGGTTTTGAAACTAACGGAGACGGTATACAATTGTAAAGTGTTTTCATTTACTTTTGCCCCCATTTCGGTAAGTTCATCATTAAAAGTTAATAAAATTGCATCTGAAACTTCAGTTTCATCATTACCAATGACAATTTGGTTAGGTGTAACATTTATTCCTGGGGTATTTTCAAAGAAATTACTGACATTTTCAGTGGTTGAAAAAGTAGGGTCTGCCGTCTTAAAATACAGCTTGGTACCTTGTGAAAATTGCAAACCTAAATTTAACCCACTGCCCGTCACTAATTGCATAACTAGCATGACAACCAAACCAATCCCAATAAAACTAAAAGCTCCAATTGTATAAGGTTTCGAATGTTTCATAAAGTTAAACTTATCAAAGAGGCCAAAATATTTTTGGTTTTCGCCTTTTTCAATATTAGGTAAATGCTTTTTTGAAACCCCAAACCAAGTTTTTTTGTTTTGGAAGAATTCAGATTGACATAACAAGGATAATAAAAGTTTAGAAAAGACCACCATGATGATAATGGTAAAGAAAATGGAAACAACTAACATCGTTGCAAATCCTTTAACTGTTCTAGTTCCAAATATATACAAGGATAAAGCAGCAATCAAAGTCGTTAAGTTAGCATCAATAATAGAAGATAATGATTTTCGATTACCTTCGACAAAGGCCCGTCTTAATGAGCGACCTTTATACAATTCATCCTTAATTCTTTCAAAGGAAATAATATTAGCATCGACCGCCATACCAATACCGATAACAGTAGCGGCAATGGTATCGGGACCATACTCTCCTCCCAACAAGTTGAAACCAACAAGCGATAAGACAATATATAAGACCAGGGCAACCGAAGAAGCCACACCGGCCAAACCATATAAAGAAATCATTAAGATACAAACAGCAATCAAACCAATGGCACCGGCTAACAATGAACTGGTGAAAGCTGAATTACCATAAGAAGCACCGATTGATGAGACCGAGATTTCATCAAGAGTAAAATCAATTGTCCCAGCCTTAATTAAGTTAGCCATTTTGGCAGCCAATTCATCAGTAAAGGAACCTTGGATAATAACATCGCCGTAGAAAACTTGACTAACCGTCGCATCAGAAATAATCTTATTAGCTGAATCAGGATTACTTTGAATTGAAGCATAGCTATCACCATTAAAACCATAACTATTAGCTTCGTCATATTTATCTTCAAAGCCTAACCAAATTACTATACGCCGATCGCTAGAATTAGACATGGTGGAAATTTTCGTCGTAATATCAGTCCACAAAGTGGTATCACGAATCTTTAAAGCAACAACCGGACTACCTTCTTGGTAATCTAGTATGGCGCCATTATCTTGTAATAATTGAGAGGCCGAAGCCAATAAAGTATCGTTAACATCTCTAAAAGTTATTTCAGCATTGGAGGTTAATAAACTTCTAATCGCATTAGTTTCTGCTTCATTTTTACTGGCGATGGTAACCCGAACGTTGTCATTGCCTTCAATTGATATTTGTGGGTTTTTGACACCAGCAATATCAATACGACTAGAAACGACTTCGGCAGCGGCTGCAGTGGCCGATGCTTTATCTTTTTCGGCAAATTCTCCCCCATCGACATCAAGTACTTGATACAATATTTCAAAACCACCCTTGAATTCGATTCCTTGGTTCATATTTTCTGAAATAGATGAAATATTAGATATTGACATGGTTAGTACGGCAATTGCTAATACAATAAATGCAAAAAATCTACGCATTTTATCTCTCCTTTACTGAATAATTTTAGTTTTATTTTGCTGGTTAGTATCCAACAAAAAAATAGACCAACTTATATGTTGCTCTATTACTTTAACATTTTAGTTATAAAATATCAACTTAAAGATTTAATTATTCTCTGAACTTTATATTACATATAAAAGCATAAAAAGAACGATTGTGCTTTTATTCATTAAAGATCGAATTTTGATAGGTTAAGTGGAGGTGTTTATAAGCCAGTTCGAGCGCTACTCTTCCGCGTGGTGTGCGATTGATCATCCCAATTTGTAATAAGTAAGGTTCACAAACATCTTCGAGCGTCATCACTTCTTCTCCGATTGCGGCTGCCACTGCTTCTAGACCAACTGGCCCCCCTTTGAAACGCTCAATTATGCCTTTTAGATAACGAATATCGATATCATCAAGTCCTAGTTCATCAACTTGTAAAGAGTTAAGTGCACTAATTGCTAATTTATCATCAATTTGGCAATTACTTTGAACTGTCGCAAAATCTCTGATGCGGCGAAAGAGGCGATTGGCAACCCGTGGAGTTTTTCTAGAACGACGCATGATTTCACTGGCCGCTTGGTCGCTAATAGGAATATTAAAGACTCTTGAGGTTCTTTTGATTATTTGTTTAATCTCTTCATCACTATAATATTCAAGTCGTAAAGTAATACCGAAACGGTCGCGAAGTGGCGAAGACAAATCTCCACTGCGAGTGGTCGCACCGATTAAAGTAAAAGGCGGTAAATCTAAAGTAATAGATCTAACACTACTTTCTTTGCCTACCACAACACTTATCTTGTAATCTTCCATAGCTGAATACAAGACTTCTTCAACCACTCGTGGAATACGATGAATTTCATCAATAAAAAGGATATCACCACTTTGTAGAGTTGATAAAATAGCAGCTAAATCACCAGTTTTTTCCAAACTTGGGCCACTGACAACTACAATATGACCGTGCATCTCATTGGCAATAACATGAGCTAAAGTTGTTTTGCCTAGTCCGGGTGAACCATAAAGTAAAACATGGTCCAAAGCTTCGTTTCGTTTTAAAGCAGCTTGGATAAAGATTTCCAAATTGCCTTTGATTTTGCTTTGACCTATATATTCTTTGAGAGTTTGTGGACGTAAAGAAATCTCATAATTGAGTTCATCATTATCTAAATTTGTATCAATAACACGTTCCATATATCCCCCTATTTTCTCAATAATTGCAGTGCTCTTCTCAAGTATTCTTCAGTTGTCAATTGTTCATTTTGCAATTCAGCTAAAACGGCATCAATGGCACTCACTTTAAAGCCTAAATTCTTTAATGCTTCTTTAGCATCATTGATTTCGTCATTAACAGTACCTATAGCCTTCCCCTTATTATCATAGTG
>CAYIYS010000027.1:10561-13445 GCA_964367975.1 uncultured Eubacteriales bacterium | reverse complement strand
GTATAATTAAAATAACAGTACAAAAAGGACTGAAAAAAAGAGTTAAAAAATATTACTAAAGTTTACGGAAGTGAAAATGTTGTTCACGCCTTAAAAGGGATTGATTTGCAATTTTTACAATCCGAGTTTGTCTCAATACTTGGGCCTAGTGGCTGCGGAAAAACAACGCTACTAAATCTAATTGGCGGCTTAGATAAATATACAAGCGGCGACCTTTTAGTAGATGGTAAATCAACAAAAAATTTCAACGATGCTGACTGGGATGCCTACCGCAATAGTATGATTGGCTTTGTTTTTCAAACATACAATTTAATTTCGCATCTAAATGTTTTGGACAATGTTGCCATTGCCCTTACCCTTTTAGGTGTTTCGCTTGATGAACGAAAAAAACGCGCAACTGAGGTTTTGGCTTCCGTCGGTCTGGCCGACCAAATTCATAAAAATCCGAATCAATTATCGGGCGGGCAAATGCAAAGAGTTGCAATAGCGCGGGCGCTTGTCAACAACCCAAAATTTTACTGGCAGATGAGCCAACTGGTGCACTTGATTCAGAAACAAGCGTTTAAATATTAGGAATATTAAAGGAAATCAGCAAGATCCACCTGGTTATTATGGTAACGCACAATCAAGAACTGGCAAATAAATAAAGAGATAGAATAGTGCAGTTAAGGGATGGGTTGATTATTAACGATACCCAACCGACCGAAGTTGTAATTGACAATGAAATACAAAAGACGCTTGTCAATAAAAAAACTTCAATGTCGTGGCTAACAGCGATAAAGCTGAGTTTCAAAAATTTAATGACAAAGAAAAAAAGAACGATCATGACCTCTATTGCGGGAAGCATAGGGATAATAGGTGTTGCGCTTGTACTAGCGATTTCAAGTGGAATGACAACATATATCAACGGTATGCAATCGGATGCTTTATCAGGATTCCCACTGACAATTTCGCAAGTAGCGACCGCATCCGGAGGTTTTAACGTCGGTGACTTAGTTGGCAATAGTAACGAAAGCCAAGAATTCCCGGCGGGCGACACTATCTTTTCACACGAGCCTACGTCGAATATAAAAATGCATACTAACATTATTACGCCAAACTATATTGATTATTTAAAAGCAATGGACCCGTCGTTATATAACGCCATTTCTTACTCACACGGTTTAGAAATGACAGTTGTCGCCAAGACAGATAACGGCTTATACAAAAAAATAAGTACTGGAGGAGGATCAAGCATCTTCGGCTCCAGCAGTTATTTTAATGAAATTCCAAACAATGAGGATTTTATAAAAAGTCAGTACGATATTTTAGAAAAGGGCGGAACATATCCAAGCGGGGTAAATGAGGTCGCCTTGATTGTTGACAACTATAACCGCTTAGATGTTAGAATTTTAGATGAATTAGGTATCAAGATAACGGAAAATTATAAGTTTTCAGATTTGCTAGGCCGAACTTTTAAGGTAATACATAATAACGATTACTATAAAGAAAGCGCCGGTATTTTTGTGGCGGGGACAGACTATAAAGCGATGTACAATAATCCAAACAGCATCACGCTGACGATAAGTGGAATTTTACGGGTCAAAGAATCTTCGTCATCGAATTTATTATCAAGTGGCATTGGTTATACGACCGCACTCACTGATACAATGCTTGACAACGCCAACACTTCAAACGTGGCAGTGGCACAAGTTGCGGCAGGTGACACCATGAATGTACTAACAGGGCAAGAGTTTAATAATTTCGTGACATTAGCTAGTGTAATGCGTCAAATAGGTGCAGACACGTTACCGACTGGGATTCAAATATACCCCTCTAATTTTGACGCAAAAGAGAAAATAAATTCATATCTTGATGCTTATAATGTGGGACTGTCTGCCAATGAGCAAATCATATATTCAGACTTAGCAGAAAGCATGACAAGTATGATTTCAACCATGATCAATACCATAACAGTAGTTTTAACAGCTTTTGCGGCTATCTCGCTGGTAGTTTCGACAATAATGATAGGTATCATAACCTATGTTTCTGTGGTTGAGCGTACCAAAGAAATTGGCATATTAAGAGCCATTGGAGCCAGGAAAAAAGATATTTCAAGGATCTTCAACGCTGAAACGCTGATTATCGGCTTTATAGCGGGAGTCTTAGGGGTTGTCGTAACGCTATTGTTATCAATACCTATCAACATGGTAATAAGTAACCTTGTCGGAGTTTCGGGAATAGCGAACCTGCCAATACTATATGGGATTATCTTAATTTTAGGTAACATGATGTTGACATTAATCGGTGGTTTAATACCTGCCAAAGGTGCCGCAAAAAAAGACCCTGTTGTCGCTTTGCGCACAGAGTAATCTTGTATTTTTGAAAAAGAATCAAATAGAGTATTATGATCGCGTGAGCGAAGTTAGAAGAAGTGGAGATTATGAACAATGGGTGCTTTTCTTCTTAGATGCAATAACACAAGCAAGTAAAGATGCTCTTTTTTTCAATTAAACAAATTAGCAATTTACAGAATAGAAATAATGCTTTAATTTTATCAAACAAAGCCAAACGATTATTAACTTATTTAGAAGTCAATCCTATTATTAACATCAAAAAACCTTTACTTGCACTCAACCTATCTTATAACACCATTGCTAGTGCTATAGAAGAGTTAATAAACGAAGGTATACTTGCAGAAATTACCAAGCAATCCCGTAATGGGGTCTTTGCTTATAAAGAGTATTTAAATATCTTGAAAAGGGATATTGAATAAGGGCAGAAGATATTAAAATTTTGTTGTCTATTCTCTTAAGAGGAATTGCCGAAAGCCATAAAAATAAATTGCCAAAAGCCATAATTTGCTTCTGTTATTTAATTTTTTTAGAGTTTTTTGCCATAATAA
>CAYIYS010000027.1:0-10461 GCA_964367975.1 uncultured Eubacteriales bacterium | reverse complement strand
AAAGCCATAATTTGCTTCTGTTATTTAATTTTTTTAGAGTTTTTTGCCATAATAAAATATCTTCAAAGTATTAAGCATTAATAAATTATTTTTATTATTTCATGTGTCTACTTTAGAGGCATTATATTAAATGTTAAATATCTATTTTAGATTTAAAGCCTCTTGTCGATGTTTAAGTTCTAACTCATCGGTTGTTTCATCAAGCACGAGGCCATGAGGGATCTTATTACCATCTTTATCAACTGTGACATAGGTAGCATATCCTTCGACTGGAGTGTAACCATGCATTGAGGAAATAGAAATATAAGTTGTTAAGGAAGTCTTACCAACTTTAACTACTTGTCCGCTGCATAAAATAACATCACCTTTTTCAATCGGTTTAGTAAATGTCATCCCATGAAGTTTAATTAAAACAATTTTATCGGGATCATTGACAGCCATAGCGGCTGCTCCAAAGCCAGTCGCCACAAATAAGTAAGCAGTTTTCGCAGCAAATAAAGTGCCATGGTGGTTCAAATCATCGTATTTGACTAAGTAATAGGAATCATATTTTTTCATGTTATTGTTCTCCTTTCTTTAAAGTCTTTAAGACCATTTCGAGGCTTTCTAGATCATCGACATGGAAACTAGCACAATTGGGTGCTATTTCTTTGACATACTTGCTGTAAACCTTATTTGGACCCACTTCAATGAAAGTATCAATACCTGCTTCTTTCATATTTCTAATGATTCTTTCACACCAAACCGGATTGAAAGTTTGTCCAATAGATTTTCGGACCCCGTCCATTCCATCAACGACCATTCTTCCATCAAAACCGGAATACAATGTGTAGATTGGGTCTTTGATATCACAAGAATAAGAAACATCAGTTAAAGCTGGAATGGCTGGTAGCATTAGTTTGCAATGCGATGGCACCGAGACAGTAATGACGCGATTTTTAATGTGATTGTCATCTAATAATTTATGGAATTCATCCATTGAATAGGCTAGTCCGGCATATAAAGCATTAGTTGGTGAGTTAGCGTTAGCAATGGTGGCATAGCCTTTGACTGAAGCGGCTAGTTTATCAACAAATTTCAAATCATTATGTTGGACTGCTATCATCTTACCTACTCCTAAAGGTACGGCATCCTGCATGGCTTTAGCTCTGACTTTAATCACTTTTAGGGCCTCTTCAAAAGTGTAGACACCGGCCGCTGTTAAGGCTGAAAACTCGCCTAATGAGAAGCCAGCAACAGCATCGGGAGTAATACCATAACTCAGCAGGAGTCTAAAAGTAGCAACACTTAGAGTTAGAATACATGGTTGAGCCCACTTTGTATGATTAAGTTCACTTTCTGGTCCTTCAAAACAAATCTTAGAGACTTGTCCAGCATAAAATTTATCAGCAATAGCAAAAGTATCTCTGACTATTTTGAAGGAATCATAGAGTTGTTTTCCCATACCGACGTATTGGGTAGATTGGCTGGGGAAAATAAAACCTATCTTCATATTCTATTATGCCTCCTCTTTACTTTAATTATACTCATTTATAGAGTTCATTGTATATAAGGAATAACACCTAGAAGATGTCATGAACAAATTAAAGTGATCGACAAATGCTAATTATTGTTGTTTTATGTTGAATACTATGCCGCTGTGCGACACTGTTGGGACATGCTATGTTGTTTTTCATTCGCTAAGTAAGTGATTGACTCAAAGTAAGCACAATTTAATGGGCTGATGTGATATAATTATGCAAAAGTGCGGTAAAGGAGTTTTGGGTTATGCCGAATGCTATTAGCAAAGAAGAAGAGATTAAACTTGTTACAAACAACCCAACAGTCAATGTCTATGATGACCTGAGGGAGCTTTTTGCTACCTGTAAATCCTTTTGCCTATCGGTAGCTTTTATTAATTTTTCGGGATTACAACTTCTAATCTCTTCTCTAACTGAATGTGAAAAAAGAGGAGTAAAGGGAAAGATTTTGTGCTCCGATTATTTAAAATTCACCGACTCTAATTCAATTAGGAGACTTTATGACTTCAAAAATATTGAAACCAGAATGTTCAGAGTGGATTCTGAAAAAGTTGGTTTCCACACAAAAGGTTATATTTTCGAGTTTGATGATCACTATAAAATTTTGATCGGTTCTTCAAATATTACTCAAACAGCATTGAAATCGAATGTTGAATGGAATTTGCGGGTTATATCAAAAAAAGATGAAAGTTTAATTACCATTTTATTGAATGAGTTCGACAACCTAATGAATAGAGCTAGAGAAGTTGATGACACATTCGTAAAAGAGTATGAAGAATATTTTAAACTTTTCCATTTAGCTAAAACAAGCAATACAGTAGAGATGGAAAAGTTTTCAACAATAGAGCCAAACTATTTTCAACAACAAGTTGTCACTAAATTAAGTGAGTTTAGAGAAAACGGAATTCACAAAGGATTGATTATTGCTTCCACCGGAATTGGCAAAACATATGCTTCGGCATTTGATGTTAAATCGTGTGAACCAAGAAGGGTTCTTTATATCGTTCATAATGAAACCATCTTGGAGGCGGCGAAAATTTCTTTTCAAAGAGTAATAAAAAACAGGAGTTGTGGACTTTTAACGGGTCACCACAAGGATGAGACAGCCGATTTTATTTTCACTACAATACAAACCATCTCAAGAGATGATAAATTGGAGAAATTTAATCCAAAAACTTTCGATTATATCATTGTTGATGAAGTTCATAGAATTTTGGGTGCAACATACCAAAAAGTCCTCAAATATTTTGAGCCAGAATTCCTACTAGGCATGACTGCAACGCCGGAAAGAACTGATGGGGGAAATATTTACAAATTGTTTGATTACAATATCGCTATTGATATTCGTTTAGAAGAGGCTTTGATGAATAATTTATTGGTGCCATTCCATTATTTTGGGATTAATGATGAAACTGTTGATTTAGCTCATCTTGATTTAGATAATTTGTTTAAATTATCCACCACATTAAGCGTTCAAAAACGTGTTGATTTTATTGTAGATAGAATGAAACATTTTGGACATGATGGTATAAAACGTAAATGTTTAGCTTTTTGCGTAGATAAACAACACTGTAACTACATGGCTCGCGCATTCAATGAAGCGGGTTTTCATGCCATTGCCTTAACGGGAGATAACCCTCCTCAAGAGAGAGATAAATATATTGATTTGTTGCAATCCGATTATGATCCATTGGAGATTATCTGTACAGTTAACATCTTCAATGAAGGTGTTGATATACCTGAAGTTAATTTGATCTTGATGTTAAGGCCAACGCAATCAGCGATTATTTTTACACAACAACTAGGCCGTGGATTAAGAAAATACCCCAAAAAAGAATTTTTAACTGTGCTAGATTTTATTGCAAATCACAACAGATGTTATTTAATTTCAGTCGCATTATCTGGCAAAAAGGGTAATGATAAGGACTCGATAAAAGTCAAATTGAAGAAAGGGATGGCGCCATTTGGCCCTAGCAATGTAGACCTTGATCCAATCACTGTGAAAAGAATTCTTGAACAATTAGAGCAAAAAAACTTTAATGAAATGCGACTATTAAGACAAACATATATGGATTATGCATCTTTATTTCAAAAAGAAATCCCTAGTCTAACTAGCTATCTTGATAGTGATTTTGCCCCAGATCCAATGAGGTTTATTAAGAAGGCAGGGAATTATTGTTCTTTTGTAAACGTTTGCTATAGAGAAAATAAAATCCCATTATCTGAGGAAGAAAAAGAGTGTTTAGACCTTTTTTCTTCTATGCTGCCGCTAACACATTTAAATGAATATTTAGCTTTTAAGAGTTTGCTTAGTAATGATGAATTGTCAGAAAAAGATTTTGAAACGCAACTTGGTAGATTGGTTTTCAACACTTCAATGGGAGCGGCAAAGTATACTTTTAAACTATTGAGTGGAGAGTTTTATGATGCATCTGAAATCAAACTATATACCGACTATTTTGTGATTCAACAAGATAAGTTACTATTGGGTAATAGATTGAAAGAAATATTATGTAATAAGCAAGTAAAATCTTATATAGAAGACTTGATTCAATATGGAATTTTACGATACTTGAAAGATTTTGGGAATACAAACTATGGCTTACCATTTTTGAAACCATATTCTCTTTATTCTATGAGAGATTTAGGGCCGCTTACTAAATATGAAAAAAAGCACTCTTCGATTAGAGGGCAAGGAGTGTGGCATGATTCACATGCCAATCATTATATTTTTGTGGATTTGAATAAAGATGCAGATATCAAAGAATCAATTAATTATAAAGATAAATTTATCGATTCAAAACATTTTCAATGGCAATCACAAAATAAAACAACCCAAGATTCAAAAGATGGGAAGATTTTTACAGATTCAACAGAAAAGGAAAATATTCATTTATTTGTGCGAAAAATAAAAAAAGAAGATGGAGTCATAATGCCATATTTATACGTGGGTAAAGTAAGATGCTTATCATATAAAGAAGAAAAACCAATTACTATTCAATATGAATTGGAACAAGAGATTCCATATGATGTTTATGAAGATTTAACAGAGGTAGTAAAGAAATGAAACATGTAGAAGTGGTGGCTGCTGTAATAAAAAAAGAAGGTAAAATCTTTTGTTGCCAAAGAGGCCCGGGGAGAGAGCTTGAGGGTTTTTATGAGTTTCCTGGGGGGAAAATTAAAGACGGAGAAACCAAAGAGGCAGCATTGAAACGAGAAATAGAAGAGGAATTAAAAAGTTCGATCTCTGTAGATGAATATATTATGACTGTAGAGCACGACTATCCAACCTTCCATATAACCATGTATGCTTTTTACTGTACTTTATTAAGCGGACAGCTAGATTTGACTGAACACACAAATAAGAAGTGGTGTACAATAAATGAACTTGCTTTGCTTGATTTTGCTCCAGCAGATATCCCTATTGTCAAGAAGGTTTTAAAATCGCCTTTATTCTTTGGTTAGATGCCAGTATAAAAATCGCTGAACTCTATTCTTTTAATCAAAAATCATATTTATTATCAATCTAATATATGAATAAGGAGATATTCATATGTTCTTTTAGTGGGTAAGAAAACCCCTAGTTTAAACGAAGATGGTAAATAGTAAATAGAAAGTATGTGACACGTTACAACAAGTCTATTGTCTAACAGGGCAAGAGGCAGAAGAATATTATAGATTCTTTGAAGGATATAATATGTTTCATTTGGAAATCATTTCTATGTTCTTTTCGGGAGGGTATGAAAATTGTTAAAAATCAAGGCTTCAATCGTATTAAAAGTGCACCCCAAAAAATATTGATGAATTTTTCGATATTTTTTATCTAAAAAAAGCCCATAAATACAGCAGTTTTCTTGATTATGAAATAATTTTAAAATTTTTAGCACAAAACGCTTGACAGTGCTAAAATATTGTTTATAATATAGTTAGCACTTAGGAATAAAGAGTGCCAATATTAAATAAACAAGAGGAGGATATTATTATGAAACATTCAATTATTACAAGAGGAAACAGCGCGTTAGATTTCTATGATCCATTATTTGAAGCATTTTTTGGAATGCCACTAGAGGGCAGACATCATAACTCACATTCAATGATGAGAACAGATGTCAAAGAGAATAAGGACTCTTATGCTTTGGAGATTGAGGTCCCTGGTCTAAACAAGGAGAACATCAAGCTTAGTGTCGAAGATGGTTACTTGACTGTCTCGGCCGAAGAAAAGAGAAGTAATGAGCAAAAAGATAAAGAGGGTAACTACATCTCCCAAGAAAGATACTATGGTTCTTATTCAAGACAATATTATGTTGGCGATATCAAAGAAAGCGATATTCAAGCTTCCTTAAACAACGGGATTCTTAACATTTCGTTCCCTAAAGAAGTCGCTAAACAAGAAACTAAAAAATTCATTGAAATTAAATAAAAAGCATTAGAAAAAACAAGTAAGGGTTGAACAACGTTCAGCCCTTTTTTGTCTTTATAAAAGACAATGCAATTGGATTTATTATATACTTTTTATTATCAACATGATAATATATAAATATAAGTTCGTTGCCGCCAGTGATTCATTTAAGTAAAGTGATGATTAAGGTGCGAATATTTAAGGAAAGAAAATCACTTAGATGCACCTAAAAAAGAAGAATTGATTTGAATTACGAGTCGACCAATACCTTTATTCAAGAACCCGGTACCTGGGATTTTTCTTTTTATGCTTAATAGCTTTTGTATATGATGATTAATAAATTGATCTTATGATGAAGTCAAATTGATCCGAAAAAATATTAGACAAACCAACATAATTGTTAATAGTTATTGCGGGAGTTAAATAATAAATGGGGAGAAAATTATGAAGAAAAGATTAATGTTAATAGTAGAAGATATGAAAATTCATCAAGAAATTCTTCAAGATTTATTCAAGGATCGCTTTGATTTTGAAATTGTTTGTGACAGCAAACAAACAATGGATATTTTAGAGAAACATTATAAAGAGCTTGCGATTATCATTTTGGATTTACAAACGTCATCTATTGATGGTTTTGATTTTTTAAAATTAAAACGTGAGAATCCAAACTTTTGTAACATTCCAGTTATTGTTGTGACTGACAATGATGAAATTGATGCTAGAATAAAGGCCCTTGAATTAGGGGCATGGGACATTATCGCTACGCCATTTAATCCAATAATAGTTGAAAAAAGGATCACGAATGTCATATCTTTATATGATGCCAATCTTTTAGTTTCCCAACTCCTATCTCAATTACAACAAAATGATGCTCAGATCCAATTACAATTCATTTTTGATAATGTTGAAACTGGCATTGTTGTAATGGAAGAGACTCCCGAGCGCAAGGTCATTTATACCAATCAAGCATATTATCACTTGTTGGGAGTTGCGTCGGACAAAATCAAAAAAGATGAGAAAATTAGCAATTATCTATGCAAAGAGGATAAAGCCAGAATCATGGCTGCTTTTAAAGACTATTTAGCTGGTTTATCGCACCAAAATATTGTTGAATTTAAATTACAACAAGACAACGGTAATATTATTTGGGTTAAAACTCGAATGATAATAGTTTCATATCCTCAACATTGCAATCGCCTCCTCGTCTTGATTTGTAATGATATTACCGAACTTAAATTAAAAGAGCAAACTGAAAAAGCTCTAAAAGAAGAATATGATTATAAGGTTGTTCATGATGAATTAACTGAGATTTATAATCGCCAAGGATTTATGATGAAGGCCCGTGAATTCATCCAAAATCATCCGCAACACCAATTTGCAATTGTGCAAATAGATATTAATCAATTTAAATTAATCAATGAACTATTTGGGTACGCCACTGGAGATTTGGTTTTAAAGAACTGTGCTGCTTCCTTAAGAGATAATATCGATCGAGGTGTCTATGCCAGAAGTGAGGCCGATGTTTTTTTGCTTTGCCTTTTTCGCGAAGATTTAAATATCAACAAAATCATCAGCTATGAAAAGGAAATAGAGAAACTAGGCTTAAATTTCGCAATTAGTTTTACTGCCGGTATTTATGTGGTGGAAGATGTTACCTTAACTGTCAATGAAATGGTTAATAAAGCATTACTAGCTTCTAGAGAAGCAAAACGCAAGAAACAAAAAGTGCATTATTATTATGATTCAATTAAGGCGTTAGTTGTACGAGAACAAGAAGTTCTATTGGCCTTTGAAGAAGCCATAAAAAGAAAAGAATTTGAGATCTATCTACAACCTATTATCAACTTATTTGAAAATTCTATTGATGGAGCAGAAGCCTTGGTTAGATGGAATCATCCCACCAAAGGACTTCAAACTCCTGGTCAATTCATTCCCATTTTAGAGAAGAATGGCTTAATTGTAAAATTGGATTACTATGTTTGGGATTTCGTCTTTAGTTACCTCAAGGAAAGGGAAGAACGAGGATTACCCTCAATCTATATCTCACTTAATTTATCAAGAGTACATTTAATATCAAACAAGTTTGTGGAATGTCTTTTAGCGCTCAAAGAAAAATATAATATCAAGGCTTCATTAATCAAAATTGAAGTTACTGAGACAGCTTATATCAACAATACTGAGGTTGGTTATGCTTCATTAGATGAATTAAGTAAGAATGGATTTTCAATAGTGATCGATGACTTTGGTAGTGGTTATTCGTCTTTGAATACCCTCAGCGACATTTTGGCCGATGTGATTAAAATGGACATGAAATTTTTACGAGTATCGAAAAAAAGAAAAGCCAATTCGATTATTTTGTCCATTATCCAAATGATTCATAATATTGGCTTAAAAGTGGTGGCAGAGGGAGTTGAAAGCCAAGAGGAAAAAGATATGCTACTCTTTTTTGGTTGTGACTATATCCAAGGATATTATTACTTTAAACCTTTAAAAATTACAGAATTTGAAATAGTTAGTGCTGAACCAGTTAAGTCACGTGGCTATAATTTAGGCTCAACCTCAAAGATGCAACAAGATATCGTTCAACTCAAGAAAATCTATAATTTTGAAGGTATTGCTGCTATTTTAGATTGTATTCCTAATGGTTATGCAGTCATGGAAATTAGTAGAGATTTGAGTCGCATTAGTGCAACGCATGTTTCGGATGCCTTAAGTTATTTATTGGGCTATGAACCTTATGAATTAAAGTATATGTCGCAAAAAATAATAGATTATATTATTCACCCGGATGATGTGGCTGAAATTAAAAGAAGAATTGGTAAAGCCATCAACCAAAACGGGACAATTTCAATTGAACAAAGGTTTCGTCAAAAAGATGGCAACTGGTGTTGGTTGGAATATCGGGCTAAAATGGTTAAATGTGATAATAATTTATCAACTTGGTATGGGGTTTTCACTAATTTAAACAAAATCAAAATTAGAACAGGCGCTATGCAAGAAGTGACTTTGCAAGAAAATCAAAACAATCTCGAACTCTTAGCCGAAGTGAGTAATACCATGGTCTATGAATATGATGTTGAAAAGGATGAGATAAATGGAATTATTTATGCTGGTAATGAAAAGCTCCCTTACAACCCTAAAGGTTATTTAGCCCATATCGAAGATAATAGTTTTTTACATCCTGATGATTTGCAAATTATCAAAGATGTTTTTACTACTTTAGCTAAAGAAGCGAAAAATGTCACGGTCTTATATCGAGCTAGGTATATCAATAATGAATATCGCTGGTATCGGACATATCACCGCTCAATAATCGACAATAGCGGCAAGGTTGTTACCATTATAGGTAAAGCCATCGATTGTGAAATGGAAATCAAATTTAAAGAACAAGCTGAAAAAGATAGCCTGACTGGTCTTTATAATCAAATAAGTTTTGCTAATAAAGTGACAGATTTTTTAAAGGGGCCACTACCAACCAAAAAAACTTACATAATCGAATTTGATATTCAAAATTTCAAAAAAGTCAATAAATCTTGTGGGTATCTAGTTGTTAACGAAATATTAGTCAAAATTGGCGATATCTTAAGAAGTGTCGTGAGTGTGAACAGTATTCCAGCTAGATTAGGTGGCGATGAATTTGCTATCTTTAATCTAGCGATGACTTCTAAAGAAGATTTATTATCGCGAATTGAAACTTTAATTAATGAGATCAAGAAACTTAGTAGCGATATGAATTTGCCACACAAGTTGAATATTTCCCTCGGCATAACGACC
This sequence comes from uncultured Eubacteriales bacterium, assembly GCA_964367975.1. GTDB lineage: Bacteria > Bacillota_I > Bacilli_A > RFN20 > UBA1709 > CAYIYS01. The sequence continues at coordinate 768 of CAYIYS010000027.1, read as the reverse complement.
TATCGCCCGGGCGATAATTTTCAAACCATGTTGGCTCGTGTCGAAGCGATGATGTGTCAAGTCAAAACTAATTCACAAGTTTACGATATGTTAGCTAATGAAGAAGAGGTAGATAAGTAATGGCGATTTGGGAAATTATTTTAATTGGTATTAGTTTATCAATGGATGCCTTTTCTGTTGCTATTTGCAAAGGCTTAGAAATGAAAAAATTTTGCTTAAAGCACGGAATTATCATTGCTTTATTTTTTGGCATAGCCCAGGCTGTTATGCCTTTAATTGGTTATTTTGTGGGTTTTCAATTCTCGAGTTTTATTACCAATTTTGATCATTGGATTGCTTTTGGTTTACTAGCTATCCTAGGGGGCAAGATGATTTATGACTCTTTTAAGAAAGATTGTGAAAAGATCGATTGTTGCGAAGAAAAACTTGATTTCAAACAGTTATTTATGATGGCAATCACCACTAGTATTGATGCTTTAGCAGTCGGAGTATCAATGGCTTTTCTCGATGCTAGTAGTCCTAATTCCATGCCTACCATCTATCTAGCGGCTCCGCTTATTGGGATTGTGACTTTTTGCATGTCCTTTATTGGGACTGGGATCGGTCATAAAGTTGGTAGTAAGTTCAAAAATAAAGCTCAACTAATCGGTGGAATTGCACTAATCTTGGTGGGAACCAAAATTTTACTCGAACATTTAGGTGTGATTGCTTTTTAAATGTTAGACATATTTATCTTTAATACGCAAATATATACTTATAGTTTGAAAG
>CAYIYS010000026.1:0-13458 GCA_964367975.1 uncultured Eubacteriales bacterium | reverse complement strand
GAGCACGGTGGCGATCCTGCTTCAGTGGAATTTTTCCATAAAACCGGTTTATCGTATGTTTCTTGTTCACCTTACCGTGTTCCTGTAGCTAGACTTGCGGCGGCTCATGCTGCTATCAAATTTCCACGTCGATAATTAATCAAACAAAAAGCAATACCCGTGCATTGCATTGGTATTGCTTTTTTATTTACTTCTTAATATTCTCTCCTTTATTTTTCAAAGGCTTAACAATTAAGCGAACAATGACAAACATTATTGGAATTGGACAAAGGGCTGCTAAGACATAATAAACGAGGTATGGGAAATTGCAGACTGTCCCAAACACCCAAATAAAGAATTGATTAAGGGCGTAATTAGGAATTTGGGATAAAGGATAAAGACAATAGCGCTTGAGTTGTACAGGAGCTTTAAAAACAAACTTGGCTTGAATCAAATAAGCAAAAGAAAACCAAATTAGATAACCAATTGTTAAAGGCAAATCAATGGTTAATGCTCCTAGTTGCCAAGTAGTGGTTTGTAAAATATTGCGAAATAATATTGGAATCAATATTCCGCCAAACAAAGTATTCACACCGCCCGCGATTATAAAGCGAACAATCTCTTTATTTAAGAGTTTTTTTATCAATTCTTTCATATTCATCACCGTTTATATCTTAACACTATATGCGCTTGTTTCCAACAAAAAAGGAAGATAACTTCCTACTTTGTTTTTTTCAGCTTTACCTTATTGTAACAGAAGATGAACCAACCCAAAAATCCGACCAATAAAACCAATAAAGTAACACAAACACCCAATAAGATATCCATTTTTTATCACGCTTCCTTCTGCTGACATTATAGCAAATAAGTTAAAATAATATGTCCCAAAATAAGGGCATAATTTTAAACAATAAAAAAGGCGCTAAAAGCGCCCTTTGATTGCTGTTTATTTCTTAGAAAGAGACTTTCGGAGCGGCTTTGCTTTCTTCTTCAACTTTATAGAAGTCAGCAGCTTTGAAACCAAACATATTGGCAATTAGAATGTTTGGGAAAACCTCACGTAAATTGTTGTATTTCAAAACGACATCATTATAGAATTGTCGAGCAAAAGAAATCTTGTTTTCGGTATCATTTAGGGTTTCCATCATTTGTTGGAAGTGTTTGTCGGCCTTAAGTTCTGGATATTGCTCTTTGACCGCATTGACCATAACATTAATAGCCTTACCGAGTTGGGCATCGGCGGCCGCCATCTTAGCAACATCTTCCGCCTCACTAGCCGCTTGATAACTGGCTCGAGCGTTAGCAAAAGACTCTAATATGGACTTTTCATGACCGGCATACCCTTTAATGGTTTCCACTAGATTAGGAATTAAATCAAATCTTCTTTTTAGTTGAACATCGATTTGACTCCAAGAGTTACTAACTTTGTTTCTCTCTTTGACTAATTTGTTATAAACGGAAATAAATAGAAGCACGATAACAATAACGACAGCGATAATCAACCAAATCCACCACATAATTTTTCCTCCTTATAGACACAAGTCTATTTTAACATAATGCATGGTAAAGACAATAATTTTTTTAGCGTCCGCGGAACCCTCCTCCACCGCCACCAAACGAACTTCCGCCACCAAAGCCCCCTAATCCTCCTCTGCCACCACCGCCACTTATCTTACCAGCCTTGGCATTAACGATGGTATTCGAGGCAGTTGTAAAGGAACTAAGAATCCTAGCATTATAATAATGATAGAACATTGGATATCTAAAGACATAAGAATCAGCATAAACCTCAGGGGCAATATTTAGTTGTTTAAACTTCATTCGCATTTGTTTTTCAACTAAATCCGCAATCCCAAATTCGGTAGCATAAACTAGGTATTTCTCCCATAAAATAATCGATGGCAAGCCCATCTCCTCAAAAGTGCCAAAATCTTCAAGGAAATGTTTGAAACTTTTCCATCTGACATATTCTTCATTTCCTTTAACACTTCTTCTTTTGATGGTTCTTAGGTATGAAAATAAGATAATTGCAATTGCAATAAAGGTAGCTGTTAAAAAAGCCATAGCATTGAATCTAGACATAATTGAAATCTTCAAAAACCAGCAGACAAAACCTAGAATTAAGAATAAAGCAGGAATGTAGCCTTTCTCTTTGAAAGCTCTTTCGGAACTTTTATCAAAGAAATCGTGTTCTTCACCGGCTTTTTTGACCGCCATAATCCATTTATTATTACATTCCAGATAGCGATTAGCATTCTCTTCATTTCGCGGAAATTTCTCTAATTGTTTTAACGATAAAGTCTTACCATCACTTGAGACAACTTCAAAAAACCAATGCAGCAAATATTTTTCATGGGCCATTAAGCCAGCTGTATTCTTGCTAGTATCCAACACTAAGGTGTAATCAGCTTTTTTAGCAATAGTTGATTGACCAGTATAATCAACTTTGATATATTTTTTAACCACTAAATCGAGTAATGTTGCACTAACATCATTTTTACTAATCTCTTTAAAGTTGTATAAATATCCCATTTCGGCCGGCGTATAATCGGCTGGTAATTCGCGATAATAATCGCCATAGAAATCTGATTTTAATTCTTTATCATATTTTTTGTAAATTCTTAAGAAGACTAATATCGCTAGAGCCACAAGTGCTAAATTAACAATAACGATTGCCCAATGGATAGTCGTTACTAGTTTATCATCGGCTTCAATACTAGCTTCAGTAGCGATAACTTCAGCCAAATAATCTTTAGAGATAGTATTAATCACATTAGCCTTAGGAAACAAAGAGGCTGGCAAAATCAATCTGGCTTCTAATTCCTCATAAGGTTTGATGCGCGAAGTTGAAAATGTTACTTGGTTTGTGGTAGTAGAATTCACTTTGCCATTAGTCGAACTATGGCCATAGAATCTAACATTATCTAAACTACCAGCATCTGGATAAGTCAAATTAACTGTGACATTTTTCATCTGCATACCAGTATCTTTGGCAGAAGCAAAGACCCAGTTTAATTCAGCCACATCATTGAACTTAGTTACGGCTCCTTTGATAGTATAAGTATACTCATAAGTCGTCACAGGATAGGTTCCCGCTCTAACATAAGTGAAAATTGATGCACATTGACTACCATATTCGGCTGGACAAGCCACCCTCATACCCAATTCATCATAATCACCTTTCCAAGAATAGCCAACTTGAACTCCTGACCAATTGGACCCCGGGTTACTCGCACTTGCTGAATCATAAATTATTTGATTATAACGATTATAGACTTTAACACTCACACTACTTGTATCAAAACTTGTTACATTAGTGCTAACACCAACCGAATTTTTATTATAAGGGATATCGCGGAAAACAACATGCATGTCTTCTTCAGAAAGCATTTCAATTGTCTCATGAATTGTTAAATCTCCAGCCTCATTAAGAGTGGCATCAATAACATATGAATCCGCTTGCAGATTTTCAACTTCATAGCTATTAGAAGTAAAAGTATTGGTCACTAAAGGAACGAGCATTACTACTACCGCAATGATGATCGCCACTATGTTTTTCTTAAAAAAGTATTTGGCTTCAGCTTTCATGATACCTAACTCCTTTTGATAAGGTAATCATACATTATATGTCTAAGAAAATAAAGAAAAAATAAAGCGATTAAATTCATTTAATCTTAAACTTGATAAAGAAAGTTGAGCCCTTAGTTGAACTAGTTCTTACTCCAGATTGACCACCATGCATATCCACAATGTTTTTGACAATTGATAAGCCTAAGCCACTACCCGTAACTGCTCGTTTATGCGTTTTATCAACTTTATAATATCTTTCCCATATATAAGGCAGATTCTCACTAGCTATCCCTTCTCCACTATCCGAAACCTCAATTGCAACCATCTTCTCATCTACTACTTGTTGAACAATTACTTTTTTATCATCTCCGGTATAATTAATCGCATTAATCAACAAATTATAAAAAGCTTGATCAATCTTATTTTTATCACCATTAATAGTGATTTCTTGATCGGCTATGAAAGTAATTGAATAACCATCGTTTTTGACTAATTCCGCCATTCTCTTAACCGCTTGTTGACAACTAATAGTCAGATTGAAATCACTTTTTTCTAGCGTCATAACGCCGGCTTGATATTTAGAAATGTTCAAAGCATCATTCACGAGTGAAGATAAACGATTAGCCTCTTCAATGATTATTTGAGCATTTTCATAGTTATTTTCATTAGGTAGATCGCGCATGGCTTCAGCATAACCCGAGATTAAAGCTAAAGGAGTTCTTAAGTCATGCGAGATATTAGCAATCAATTCTCTTCTTAAGGTTTCTACTTTAGCTAAATCTTTAGAGGCTGTAGTTAAAGTCTTTGAGAGTTCATTAATCTCTTTATACCCTTTATCATCAAAAACAATATCATACTCACCTTTAGCTAATATCTTGGCTTTTTCATTAATGCCTTCAATTGGTTTTGAGACATTTCTAGAAATAAAGAAAGCCAGTAAAAAGGCGAGAGCAATCATGCCGATCGTGATATAGACAAGTTCAATTCTAATTGTTGAAATGGTGGCTCCTAAAGGTGTAATCGGCGTAGTTAAAACCATATAAACAGCCAGCCCATTACTGGCGGTGATGTTTTTAGCATAGACTAAAGTAGTTGAATGATCATCAATGTTGCCAATGCCAGGAATATTATTAGTCCCCGTCCCAAATGGTGATTCTGGATATTGGGTACCATCAATCATTAAGCCACTTTTATTGTAATAACCCTCCATGGTTCCATTTAATTGAACTTGTTCGATAATATAACTAACTTGGATAATTCCAATATCATTACAAAGTCTTGTACCAGTTGATTTTGTTACTAAGCCACCACTATTAGAAATCACAAAAATACAAGCATCACTGTTGATAGCCACTTCTGATATGACATTTGAAAGGTTTTCATTTTCAATATTTTGTTCAATCTTATTGGCAGCATCAGAAATTTGACGACTCTTGATAGCACGATAAAAATCATCAAGAAAAACCGTTTGAACTAGCCACAATACGACTATTAAGAGCGCACAAAAGCCAAACAAGTAAGTGAAGACTTTCCATTTGATACTAATACTATTCCAGGCATTTTTTAACTTACTCATAATCATTCCTCGTAACGATAACCGATTCCTCTTAAGGTTACTATTTTACTAGCATATTCACCTAAGTGATGACGTAACAATTTGATATGCGTATCAAGCGTGCGGTCATCTCCAAAGAAATTATAACCCCAAACATCACTTAAAAGAGTGTTTCTTTCAACGGCAATCCCTTGATGTTTTACTAAATATGAAAGTAGTTCATATTCTTTGGGAGCCATCTTTACTTCTTGCTCGTTAAGCCAGACTTTTCTTGCTGAAAAATCGATTTTCAAGCCATCTTTTGCATAAATTTCATGCTTGATTTCAGTTATAGTCGGTTTAGCTCTTTTCATCACAGCATCGATTCTCAACATTAACTCTTTGGGTGAGAAAGGTTTAACAACATAATCATCCACTCCGACTTCAAAACCATGGATGCGATCATATTCTTCGCCCCTTGCAGATAACATTATGACCGGAACTTGTGATGTTTTTCTAATTTCTCTGACTGCTGAAAAGCCATCTAATTCTGGCATCATAATATCCATAATAATTAAATCCGGGTGCTGACGTTTAGCGACTTCAATCGCTTGTAAGCCATTGCTAGCTTCGAGCACTTGATGGCCTTCATAATTTGCATATTTTTTTAGAAGCAATCTAATTTTTTCTTCATCATCACAAATTAATATCTTGTACATGTTCCTCATCCCTTTCTTATAAATTATACCACAATTTAATCTTTACCTACTAGGTGGCAAATTGCCGCCTGGTTGAGCAGTAGTATTTCCTGCATTAGTTACAATGCTAGATAATTTGATACTAGTATATTTATTTCCATCAACATAGACGCTGATGGTTTCATCTTTTGCCAATAGTTGCGAAGATAAAACCAGTGATTGATATTCTTTATTTGGAGTAAAACTAATCAGTGTCTCACCATTATTATCTTTTATTTCTAACAACTTGTTGGCTCCTTGTCGGGCAGCAAAAGTCAAATTAAAGCCATACACTGTCGAAGTGTTAGATGGCGCTTGAACCATTCCAATCGAACCGACTGCAACTAAGGTCCCACCCTTAATCAAACAAGTACCATCATAATCTAAAGCGCTGTCACCGCCACTTGTAGGACCACTGATATAAATGGTTCCGCCATTGATATAAACTGATCCATTTGCATCTATTCCATCACCACTAGCATTGATGGTGATTATTCCACCATTGAAATAGATATGTGATGAACCATCGTTAATAAAATGATTCATTCCCGGTCTAGTTGGTTCGCTTGTATCACTCCCACCGGCCGAGTTAATCCCATCATCACTTGCCACCACACTAATAGTGCCATTATTAATGGTCACACTATTGCCTTCTATACCTTCATAAGATTTAGTGATTGTAATTTCTCCGCCATCTATAATTGTTTGATCATCTGCGTGGATACCATCATCACCAGAAGCAATCGAATATTTGCCGCCATCCATTTCCACATTACCATTACTATGAATGGCGTCATCAGAGGTATCTAAAATAAAAGTACCCCCAATTAACAAAACGTTTTTAGTGGCTTTTAAGCCTTTGGCGGAATCACTAGTTGCAGTTGTAGATGAACTAGCAGAACCCCAAGGATAGCCGCCCCAACCGCCCCACATCCCACCATTGCTATTGTTGGTCGAGGCGTTGATACTACCACCACCAGTTGTGACTATAAAATTACCATTGCTGATTTGCAATAAACTTTCGGCTTGGATTCCATCGGCTGTCGCAGTCAAGTTGAAAGTTCCCCCTTCAATACTTACTACACCGGCTCCTTCATCAGAATCATTACTAGATTTCATTGCATCTCCACCGGCATTAATATTGAATTCACCATCTTTAATGGCTAATAAATCTTTTCCGACAATACCATCATCTTTGGAGGTAATCTTGTAAGTACCAGACATGATGTATAAATCATCTTTAGAAGTTATACCATCATTGTAATTAGCCTCAATTGTTAAAGTCCCTGTTCCATTGAGGATGAGATCATCTTTGGCAAATAAAGTTGCTGTTGGCTCTTCATCTTCATTTAGAAGATAGGTTTCGCCATCAATCAATTTATTTATTGTGCCCTCTTTTAAGGTAATGATGGTTTTTTTAGCTTCTTTAACGAAGATTGCCGCGCTATTTGAGCATTTGATAGTTGCTCCATCTAAAATGATTCTAACATTGCCTTTAACTGAACAATCTACAATCAATTGACCATCATTTAAAGTTCCTGAAACAACATAAACTCCAATGTTGTTGATAGTAACAATTGAACCATCAATGGCAACTCCTTCGCCATCTACACTAACACTTGATTCATTTAGACTAATTTTAACTGCACTAGTTTCATCATAACTAGTTTCACTATAGGCCTCTTTGTATTCAACACTAGTTGAAGTTACAACACTGGTGGAAGTCGAAACACTACTTGTATAAGAGCTCCATCCACTCCCAGTCGTAGTAGCATTGCTAGAGAGATTTCCCCCACATGCCACTAGTCCAAGCGATAAAAAACATACTGAAAGAAAATTAATAATCCTTTTCATCTTAATTCCTCCTTATAACTCCTCTTGCTTAGCAAGTCCTTCTTTAGCTACCACAATAGTAAGATTGCCATTCCGACATCTTAAGTCATCAATCAATTTCTTCTCTGATTGAAGATCTTTCATAACTACTTTATAAGTTATTTTAAACATACTGCCCAGATTAGTAGTTTTAACTTTAACTAACTCATAACTAGTAGTATATGTTTTGAAGACATCATCAAATACTTCACTATAATTTAAATCTTCTGGAATAGTAATGCTAATTTCTTTTTCATGACTATTGCCATTAGCAAACTTGCTTTTGGCTAAAACAAAATAGATGGCACAAATAATAACAGTTACTACTAAAGCAAAAGTTACATACCCCGCTCCAATTGCTAGACCGATTACCATAGCAAAGAAGATAGTACAAATATCTTGAGCTTTACCAGCAACACTTCTAAATCTAATCAAGGAGAAGGCACCTAAGACTGCTACTCCTGTTCCTAGATTGCCATTCACCATCATAATGACAATTTGAACAAGGATTGGTAACAACACTAAGGTTATGGCAAAGCTTTTAGTGTGTCTGCCTGATTTTAGATAAGTAAACGCTATCAATAAGCCACAAATTAGTGCACAACTTAAACACAAAGCCGCTTGAGTTATGGTTAAGGTCGATTGCGAAGAATTTAATATGTTTTCAAACATGGTTTCACCCTCTTACTTTTCCACTTTGATAGATTCTTCCGTATTTTGAAAATGAAGTTGAATATAGATGATTGCTAGATAGAATACCAACTAGCCATAATGGATATGCTCCAGATGTTTTAATTTCCACTAGATATTGATCTTTTTTTAATAGTTGCTCACAATCATCATCATTGGCCAAACTGACATCATGACTTCTATATTTGATTGAATGATCAACAGTAATTCTTAATTCTTTCTCTTCTTTACCAATAAATGCTTGGCGCTGATAACTTAGGTATAGTTTAGGAGTAGGATGATATAAGTTTATGAAGTAATCAATTTCATGAAATATTTGACTATCATATGGTTTAATTCCGGCTGTTAAATAGGCTTTAGCTTGTTTATATGTCATTTCCACTCTTCTTTTAACTCCGACCTTTTGATACTTTTTTTTAAGTTCTAGGAAGACATTGTCATCATCTGTCGGAATTCCATAACTTCTTAGTCTTAATTTTTCTTTATAAATCGGTTTTTCTAGACAATGATTAATTATGTCAAAGGCAGAGGTGTCGAAGTAGATATTCGAAATGGTATAGATATCATGTTTATCTTTATTAACATAGGGTTGAATAGCCAGCAAAAAAGCAGTTAATTGATTTGTATTAATCAAGTATTTCTTTTCTACTCTTTTAAAGACACATTCCTCTTTTGCCAAAACTATTCACCTCAAATCTATTTATATCATAAAATATCAATATGTGAACTAGTTGTTCTTGATGTGAATATTACATGAATTCAAACAAAAATTATTGTATTAATCCTTGTTAACTTTCAAACACAAAAATGGTCAGAAATGATTTCTGACCCCTTAAAACATAATTTTACTTATTTCAGTTTAATTGCATTTGTGATGGCACGACCGACTTTCTCTACATCAACTTTGATGACTTTTCGATCATAAGTAATCAAGCCATTGGTTTCATCTTCCACATCATTTAGTTCTGTATAGATGACTCCCGCTAAACCTTTTGCAATGCCTGGTTTAATCTCTTTTTCATATAAATCAATCAGACCTTTTTCAAATGAGACTTGATCATTATAGAAACGATAGCCATACGTGTTATGCAAGTTGTAACTATTATCTTTAATCTTATATGAGAAACCGCCACATTCAGAAATGAATAAAGGTCGTTCACCAACCTTTTCAAACTCAATTGGTTTGAAGTAAATGTGACGCGAATCAATTTCATTATAGCCATTATCAAACCAACCAGAGGCCGTATCAATTAAGCGAGTATTATCTAATTGTTTAACTAACTCATATAAACCTTTTGAATCAAATTGGCCCCAACCCTCATTAAAGATATTCCACATAATAATGCATGGATAGAAATCTAATTGCTTGATGGTCGAGACAACTTGATTAATAAAAATACCTTGGCCTTCAAGATTGTTGTGTCTCTTCTCCTTGGATGTTTTTTTACCTAGTGTTGGTAAAACGGTATCTAGCAAGTAGGAATATTTAAAATTATTAACCATATCTTGAATAACCATCATCCCCAATCTATCGCATAATTCATAAAAGATTTCAGCTTCAACTTTAAGATGAACCCTTAAAGTGTTAAAGCCTAATTTTTTGGCTAGTAAAATATCATCTTCAAAAACTTTATATGATTCAGGGGTTAATAAGCCTTCACAGAAATAAGGTTGATACAATAAACCATTAATAAACAATGAAGAGTTATTTAGAACAAACTTGTTGCCAACAATCTTGACTTCACGACAGGCAAAATAAGTTTTGACTTCATCAAACTCATTTTTAATGATTACTTCGTAAAGCTGTGGATGATCAACATCCCACAATTGCATATCAGCTAGCTGAAAAGCATATTTATTGCCCCTAAATTTAGCGTGATGAACTTCTTTATCGAGGAATTTGACAAGAATGGTTTTTTCAGATTCATCACCTGCTAGGTTTACTTCAACTCTTTGCTTATCGATGTCAACCTTAAAGTTAACCCGCTCAATCGCCTTAGTCGCAACCGCTTCTAACCAGACTGATTTATAAATACCGGAAACTTTAGTGTACCACATACCTTTGGATTTATTCGCTTGTTTACCATAAGGATAAAGGTAATCTAAATCATCATAGACTTGAACAATTAATTCATTGCTGTCTTTAAGTTTATCTTTAATTTCAAGACTAAATGGTTGATAACCACCAAAATGTCGAGTTAGTAGTTCACCATTTAAGTAGACTAAGCATTCATTATCAACCCCATCAAAGTGCAAAATAACTCGCTCTTTAAGAAAGTCTTTATCTAATTTAAACTGGTAACGATAAAATAGACATTCTCCTTTTTTTAGTTCTTTATGCACCATAGAAGCACGCGATTCAACACAATATGGTATCTTGATCTGATAAGGATAGGTGGTTGGAAACTGGCCATCACTACTGAAAGCCAACTCCCAAGTTGTATTTAAACAAAGATATGCTTCTCTTTTAAGTTTACTGCGACTGCACTCTTCTAGATGCACTTCTTTATTCAGCTCGTCGTGATATTTGCTAGTTAAGACTTGCCTTTTGCTATAGACTTTCTTTTTAATTATTAAACAACCGATAAAAGCCAATATAACTACAGCAATCGCTGCTAGAAAGATTAAGTTATTGGGATTGTAATCATCACCGACTGTTCCGCCAATACCAGCTCCTTTACCACTGACAAAACTACCAATCCAAGGCCCAATTAACATTGGGATCAAAACCCCCATAAATATTCTAACGCCTTGATATAATCCCGCTTCTTTTTTAGGGGTGTATTGGCGAATCGAGGCATTATAAGCTGCTAAAGAGGTTAACCAACCAATCATCATCAATGCACAACCAATAAAGACTAATAAAGTGGTTTTAAAAATGGTTAAAATCAATAATCCGACAACAAAGACAGCCATCGTGATAAAAATGGTCTTGATAAATCCTTTAGCATCATATAACCGACCAAAGAAAATAGTGGCAATAGCCGCTATGATAATGGCTGGAGCAAAGACTAAAACATAGTTGGCCATTTTTAAAGTGTTAGTAAAGTATAAGATTAAATAAGGCATGAAGACTTGAATTGAAATTGAAAAAATACAAAAGGTCAGCAGAGTTAAATATAAAGGCGCATTATTTTTGATGACGCTTCCTTTGAAACCATGGAATATATCTTTAAAGTAAGCCCCTTCTTTCTTTTGTAAGGTCTTAGAATCACTAATAAAGAAGAGACCAAATAAACCACAAACAAGAACTAATCCGCCAATTCCAAGAAAGACAACTTCCCATTGATCTTGAGCGGTAAACCCTTGAAACAAACCAAAAACAACTAGAACACTAATCAATGGCATAGCACTATTGATACCTTCAATCTTCCCTCTATTAGTATCATCACTAATGTCAGTCAAATAAGCATTGAAACAAGCATCGTTGGCACTACTACCAAAAAAGGTCATAATACAATCTAACACGATGGTTAAAGAGATGCCCAGACTTAAGACATTAGCATAGGGAAATAAATTAGCTAGAAAATCCACTCTTAAAAAGGTAAAAGCTACGATTGAAATGCCCCAAGCAATATAGCCACCGACAATAAAAATTTTTCTTTTACCAACTTTATCTGATAAAACTCCAATAAATAAAGTTGTCAAAGCAGCAACCACTGCACTTAAAGAAACCATCAAAGCGATATCTTGAAGGGTCGCATTGAACCGCCCACTGATAAAGACATTTAATAGCATATTTTCCATGGTCCAGGCTATTTGGCCAAGTAAACTAAAAACGACTATCGCAACCCACGTTTTCTTTTGCAATTTCTCTTGCATATTATTGCCCCCTAGTCTTTTTCTTTATTATACGTTTTAAAGCAAAAAAAAGAAAGTGGATTGGGGACTATTTCCACTTCCACTTCACTATAATATTGTAAAGAAACTGACACAGAATAGTCTAACAACGACAGTTAAGTAGTAGGCATACAACAACAAGGCATATATATGTTATTACAAAACGACGTCGGCTTAATTACTCAATGCCATTAGTGGGGCCCTAGTTTATTGTTGTCCCCCGCGCGCAAATAAATTTAGGCTTCCCATCTACACCCTTATACTAACATACAAATATTAAGATTGTCAAATAAAGTAATTCAAGTTCTTCAACTAAAAAAACAAAACGCATATAGCTTAAATAACCTGTTCATTCATTGAGACCATAAAAGAGACCTTTGGCTGGTTAAAACAAGCTAAACGCTTTACCCTAAAGCGATATCTAAAACCATCATGAGGGCAAAACCAATGGCAAAGGAAACGGTGGCCCAATTGCTATGTTCACCCGTTTGGGCTTGAGGAATTAACTCTTCTATTACGACATAGATCATGGCTCCGGCTGCAAAAGATAATAAGTAAGGTAAAGCCGTGATTACGAAACTTGATAAACTAATGGCTATTAGCGCAGCAATGGGTTCTACCACTCCTGATAATACACCTAAAGTGAAGGCTTTGGTTTTTGTTGACCCTTGAACTTTTAAAGGCATTGCGACAATTGCACCTTCAGGAAAGTTTTGGATAGCGATGCCGATTGATAAGCTTAATGCTCCAATTGCCGTCATTTCTATCTGACCAAAATATACACCCGCTAAGACTACTCCAACTGCTAACCCTTCAGGGATATTATGGAGGGTAATAGCAAAAAACATCATAGTTTCTTTTTTGAGTTTACATTTAACTCCCTCTGGTTGATCGCAATTCATGTGTAAATGGGGAACAATAGAATCAATGATTAATAAAAAGGCCATCCCAACTAGAAAGCCAATAACCACCGGTAGCCAAGCCATCTTACCTAAGTCGGGTGACATGTTTAAGGCGGGTATCAATAATGACCAAATAGAAGCAGCAAACATTACTCCAGCCGCAAAACCAGCTAAGATTTTTTCAATTCTTTTATCTAATTTATCTTTAAGAAAAAAGACTAAAGTTGAACCTAACACAGTCCCGGCAAAAGGAATGACTAATCCTAATATGATAGTTTGCATCTTATTCCCCCTTTCCTACTATTCTAAAATATTTCTTTTTAAAGAGCAAAAC
>CAYIYS010000025.1:0-14437 GCA_964367975.1 uncultured Eubacteriales bacterium | reverse complement strand
AATAAAAAAAATACCAAATTAAAATAAAGTTGTGCTATAATGATTGAGTATCGCTAGAACAAGTGATACAGAAAACGAAGGTAAAAGGTTATTTTTAATGAAAGGCAAAGTCAAGATGTTCAACAAGGAAAAAGGTTTCGGATTCATCACAACTGAAGAAGGAAACGACGTATTTTTCCACTACTCTGAATTACAAGTTGAAGGTTTCAAAACTGCTGAACCAGGAGATCAAGTAGAATTTGATGTCCAAGATTCAACAAGAGGACCAAGAGCTTCTAATATTCGCAAGATCTAATTAGAATCTAAAAGAGTACAAAGAAAAACCGCTTCGGCGGTTTTTTGTTTTGCTTATAATGGATTAATTTGTTATTATTATGGGGCAATAGAGGTGATTTGTATATGCCACTTACAGCTGGAATAGTCGGGATGCCAAATATTGGTAAATCGACTTTATTTAATGCAGTGACTAATTCTCAAGTAGAGGCAGCTAACTACCCATTCGCAACTATCTCTCCCAACAAAGGCACAGTTGAAGTAAATGATGAAAGAGTGAGTGTCTTAAGCCATATGTTTAAATCAGCGAAAACAATCGCAGCTACCTTTGAATTTACCGATATAGCTGGATTGGTTAAAGGGGCCTCCAAGGGTGAAGGATTGGGAAACCAATTTTTAGCTAACATTCGGGAATGTGACGCTATTATTCACGTGGTGAGATGTTTTGAAAATCCCGATATTCTCCACGTTGATGGAAGTGTTGATCCTTATAGAGATGCGGAAACGATAAATTTTGAATTAATTTTTGCAGATATGGATACAATTAGTAAAAGATTGGCCAAAGTAGAAAATAAAGCGCGAACAACTAAGGATAAAGAAGCCGTTTTTGAATATGAAATATTAAAAAAATACGAAGAAGCTCTCCAAAAAGGAATGCCGGCCAGAAGTGTTGTCTTGACCAAAGAGCAACAATTACTAGCTAAAAATTTTAACTTATTAACTGCAAAACCAACCATCTATGTGGCTAATGTGGCTGAGAGTGATATGGCTGATGCCTCGAATAATAAGCATTATCTAGCCTTAAAAGCCATTGCCGATAAAGAAGGGGCAGAGATTGTCCCAATTTGCGCCAAGATGGAAGAAGAAATATCAGCTCTTGAAAAAGCGGATCGTAAAGAATTTCTTAAAGAGATGGGCGCTAACGAATCCGGTTTAGATAAATTAGTGAAAGCTGCATATCATCTTTTGGGTCTGGAAACATTTTTTACAACCGGGCCAGATGAAACTCGGGCTTGGACATTTAAGCGTGGTTCAACAGCCCCAAAATGTGCAGGAATTATTCACACCGATTTTGAAAAGGGTTTTATTAAAGCTGAAATTTATTCTTACACCGATCTAATGGCATATGGCAGTGAAGCTAGTGTTAAAGAGCATGGTAAACTTCGGATTGAAGGTAAAGAATATGTGATGAAAGATGGCGACATCGCCTTCTTTAGATTCAATGTCTAAAATAAACCACTATGAAATATCGCAAAGTTGGATTAGTACTCGGAGGTGGGGGCGGCAAAGGCTCTTACCAAATCGGAGTTTATAAATATTTAAAAGAAAGAGGCTTGACCGAGCGGATAAGTTATATATCTGCAAACTCAATTGGAGCCCTTAATTTAACTCTGCTTGCCAATCAAAATGTTGAGGAAGCCGAAAAGATTTGGTGTTCTTTAAAAAGAAGCAAAGTGTTAACTTTTAAACCTTTTAAACAGTATTTGGATTTTGAAAATTTCTCAATATTTTCGCGCCAAGGTATGTTAGATATATTCAAAGATGAAGTTGATTTAAAAAGCGTCGCCAAATCACCGGTAGGCCTTTATGTGGCCGCTTATGATGAAGATGATAAAAAAAATAAATTTTTTCAACTCAATAACGAAAGTGTGGAGCGTATTATAAACATCATTTTAGCCTCTAGTGCTATTCCAAAAGTTTTTTCTTCAGTCTTGATAGATTCACATCATTATTCAGATGGCTTTGTTAGCGAAAATGTACCGGTAAATATCTTGATTGAACAAGGATGCGATTTAATATTTGTTATCCCATTAAGTGCACATCAAGCTCCGACTCCCACCATGTATCCTAATGTGACAATCATCGATTTTAATAGTGAACTTTTCCAAAAAATGAGTAGATGGAAAGGCACATTAGGCTTTGATCATGAGTTAGCGAAAGAAAGAATTGAACAAGGCTATGCCAATGCGCAAGAGCTGATTAATTACTTAGACTCAATTGGTTTATTTGCTGAGACATACTTGCAGAGGATTAAGTACTGGTGGAGACGTAAAATTGGGAAAGAAAGACCATACTTAAAATACTATAGTCTTAAAACTTTGCCACGCCTTATTCGCCAACAAGAGATTTATCAACAAATGTTTGTGAAAAAATAAAGACTAAAGATAAGGCCCTTATTCTCGGTGACTGGAATGTGGGCTTTCTTAAAAAAAGAATGTTTCATTTTTATGTTTTGAAACATTCAAAAATAAGAATTAAAGTACAACAATAGTAAATCGCTATGAACCATATGTTAATTTGGAATTAACATCATTGATTACGACTTTGGCATAGCCGGCTAAATCTTCTAGTTCTAAATAAATTGCGTCTTGTAGAACAAGATAAGGATTATTAAAATCGGCAGTAAAGACAACAACATGATTTTGAGTAAAATATTGCATGGCCTTTATAACTTTTTGATAATTAGTGGCACCATATTTGTCTTTAAATGCCGCTAATAAAGAAATAAAAGGAAGTTCGATATAGTAATCGTGACAAGTTGGACATTTGATTTTAGTTACGAAGGGATTGATTTGTTCTTGATCCACAGCATTATTACATAAATAACATTTCATTTAAATCACCAAGTTCATTCTATGATATTTGGATTTCTTAAGCAAGATATGTTTACTTTTTATGGCCTTGTAGTTAAGATATAAAGGTACGGATGGGGTGATAGAATGTTTAAAAGTGGTGAAGAAGTAATTTCATACATTGAGGCAATCCATGTCAAAAGTGATTTTGAACGGGTTCAAGCTCTTTTTGCTAAACACGGAAATTTTCAAAACAACTTAAAATGCATTCATGTCGCGGGAACCGATGGCAAAGGAAGCACTGTTAGTTATTTGGCGGCCGTTTTGATGAAACGGGGCTACAAAGTTGGTACCTTCACATCTCCTCATCTTGAAATATACAACGATAGAATTAGAATTAATAATCAATATATCAAAGATGATGAATTATTACAAATAGCCAATAAGTTTTATGATGATATCGTAAATAAAAGCTATTCATTTTTTGAGATAGTTACTTTTATTGGTTTATATTATTTGTATATCAACAAAGTTGATTATGCGGTCATAGAAGTTGGAATGGGGGGCAGATTAGATGCTACAAATGTGATAACTCCCTTAATTAGCGTAATTACTAATATTGGCTATGATCATATGGCTATCTTAGGTAATAGCTTAGAACAAATTGCTTTTGAGAAAGCAGGGATCATTAAAACTAATGTACCGGTGGTTATTGGTTGTAATATGGAGGCGAGTGCTGAGCAAACAATTGACCAGGTCGCCAAGAAGAAGAACGCTCCATTAATTAAAGCCCATCAACCAGGTAACCTTAGACTTGAAGAAGGCTTATTACGTTTTTGTTTGGATAATAAAGAATATCAAACAAAGTGTGCAGCTTTGTATCAAAGCGAAAATGCTTCGACGGCTATTACTGTCCTGCAATATCTTAGACAAGAGCAAATATTACTTTTAGACCAAGCCTCAATTAGCCAAGGCATTAAGAAGGCAACTTGGTGGGGTAGATTTGAAAAGATGAAAAATCATCCAGCGGTTTATATAGATGGCGCTCACAATATTCATGGAATTACTGCTTTAGCTGAAACTTTAACTGAAATAAAGAGACAAAGGTTTAATATCAAAATCATTTTTGCTGCCCTCGCCGACAAAGAACCGATTAAAATGCTGACTAAATTGTTAGAAGTGACGAACCAAATTGCGGTTACCGATTTTGATTTTTATCGTTGCCAAGATTCCGAAAGTTTAGCAAAAGGGTTTGCAGTAACTATTGATAAAGATTGGCGACATTTGATTAATGCCATGGTTGCGGGCTCAGGTGAGAAAGATTTTATTGTTGTTACAGGTTCTCTTTTCTTTATTTCTCGAGTCAGACCATATATGATAAAGATGTGGGGTGACTGAAGTGAACAAGACTAGAAAAATAACCTTGATGGCCTTATTCGCCGCCTTATCTATTGTGTTAACTAGATTTGCTGCTTTTACCATTCCTTTAGGGGGCTTTCCATCGCTAAGTTTAGAGTTCGGTGGAGTGCCAATTGTGCTGGGTGGAATTGTTTTGGGTCCAGTAGCCGGAGGAATAATTGGGTTTGTCAGCGATATTGTTGGATATATGCTAAACGATCGCGGTGGTGCCTATTTCTTTGGATTTACTCTTAATAACATATTAACGGGTGTAATTCCGGGAATAGTGGTTTTGTTATATAAAAAAGATTTTATCAAAACAAAAGCAATGCAATATATCAATTATTTTATTTTTTGGTTATTAGCTTTAATTGGAGTGATTTATGCTTTTGTGGCTCCAATAACAGAATTGACAACGACTTTAAGAGTGATAAGTGGAATTGTCATGGTTGTGATAGCATTACTTTTGTCAATAATTATTGCGATAGTAACTAAGAAATATGCTGACCAGGATAAATCAACATTAAATATAATAATTATGGTAGTTTCCTTGGTCGAAATTTGTGTTTATATTGCCCTAACCCCAATTTGGATAAGTATGTTATACCAAATTCCAAGTATTATCAGTGTGGCCAGTCGCGTCTTTAGAGCGCTCTTAATGATTCCAATCAAATCAATCGTAATTTTTGTATCTTTAAGAGCAATCAATCAAGTGATTATTAAGAAAGGAGAAAAGACAGATGGATAAAAAGTGGCACGATTTAATTATTTCTGAAACTCAAAAACCCTATTTTGGTAGTTTGAAAGATTTTGTTGATAATGAATATGCGACAAAAACTGTTTATCCACCTAAAGAGGAAATTTTTAATAGTTTCAAACTAACTCCTTTTGATAAAGTTGCCGTCATTATTATTGGTCAAGATCCTTACTTTAATCCTAATCAAGCACATGGTTTGTCTTTTTCGGTGCGAGATGGTGTTAAAATCCCACCAAGTTTACAAAATATTTATAAAGAATTGGTCAATGATGTGGGTATTAGTATGCCAACTACGGGAGATTTAACTTTTTGGGCGCAACAAGGAGTGTTATTACTAAATGCCGTCTTGACAGTCGAGGCACTGAAGCCTTTATCACATAACAAAAAGGGTTGGGAGATTTTCACCGAAGATATGATAAAAGCTTTAAATGAAGACGATAAACCAAAAGTGTTTTTGTTATGGGGTGCTAAAGCCATCGAAAAAGAAGAGATGATAAATAATCCCCATCATCTTATTTTAAAAGCGACTCATCCTTCCCCTTTATCGGCTTATAATGGATTTTTTGGGTGTAAACATTTTTCACAAGCCAATGCATACTTAATCAAATGTGGCAGAACTCCGATAGATTGGCAAATCAAGTAGGTGAAATATATGAGTAATTGGACAGCAAGAAAAATCGCTTTTATTGGAATCTGTATTGCAATAGCGTTGGTATTAGAAACCGTCGCTTCAATGTTTTTTCGGATGCCGCAAGGGGGCAGCATTTCTTTAGTTATGGTTCCCTTAGTGTTAATTGGTTATTATTATGGACTTGGGGCAGCTTTATTAAGTGGCTTAGCGGTGGGAATATTACAAGGAGTATTAATACCGCCTTACTTTGTTAATATATTTCAATACTTTCTTGATTATATTTTAGCCTTTGTGTTTTTAGGATTTGGAACTTTATTTGTAAAAAGAATTAGGATTAGAAGCAATAAAGAACTGGTTTTAAAGCTTATAGCGGGTATCTTTGTGGCATACTTATTACGCTTGGCTTGCCACGTACTCAGTGGCACGTTGTATTTTCCAGAGTATGCTGGAGAGCAAGCGGTTATTGTCTACTCACTGATTTACAATTTAACTACCTTACTGCCTCAATTTATCGGGGCGACTATCATCTCACCAATTGTTTTGTTAGTTATGAAAAAGCAAAAACCGGTTTTATAATGTTTATATCTGCGTTATAATAAAAATGTTATTAGTATTAAGTGTGGTGACACGATGGAATTGGGAGATAGTGTAGCAATATATAGTTTTAAACATAACGGAACTTTTCATCGTTTATGGGAAGATACTATATTGTTAGAACAAAAAGATGACTACATTGTAGTAGGAAATATTAAGGCCAAAGTAACCGAAAGTGATGGTCGTTTTTGGGAGGCTCGAGAACCGGCAATTACTTTCTTTTCTGTTCATTCATGGTTCAATGTTATTTGTATGATAAGACCGACCGGTATTCATTATTATTGTAATATCGCTTCGCCATGTGTAATTATTAAAGACACGGTCAACTATATTGATTATGATCTTGATGTAGGGATGTCTCCAGAAGGGAATATCAGAATTTTTGATGAAGGGGAATATCACAAACACGCTGAACTGATGGGATATAGCCCAGAATTGGATTATGCGTTGAAAAAAGCGATGTATGATGTTATCAAAAAATGTAAAAATCACACTTTTCCTTTTGTTGATGATATAGTAAATGACTATTATCAAAAATATCTTGAACTAGCAAAAATATGTAAAAATAAATAAAAGGGATGCCTGCGCTTTTTAAACTTTTAAGGAAACAGATGAATATAAAAAGGCAACATTTTTCTCGGGATATAAGTAATGACTAATAGCGGTAACTGCAGTAGCTGCTTCGCCAAAGCCAACCGCTAATGTTTTTAATTTTCCTTTATAAGTTACGGCATTGCCGCAACCAAATATTCCATTGATGTTAGAAGCCATGTCGGTTTGAACTAAAATTGACCCTGCTTCACACTTCACTCCTAAAGACTCAAGATTGTTTTTGGATGGTAAGAAACCGTAATTGACAACGATATAGTCAAATGGTAGTTTTTCCTCATGACCATCGGCTTTACTTTTTATGCATAATTCACTATCGTTAATAATTTTGATAATATCGAAAGGCGTTTTGATAGTGCCTTTTGTGATGTTTTTAAATTCTTCAATTGTTTCTTCATGAGCTCTAAACTCATTTCTTCGATGCACAATTGTGACTTTAGCAGCGCTTCTGCCAATAACTACGCCCCAATCCACGGCACTATCTCCGCCACCTAATATTAAAACTTGTTTATTAGCAAAAATTGAAAAATCAGGTATTTTATATAAAACTTTCGAAGATTCGCTACCGGGGACCTCTAACTTACGAGGAATAAAGTTACCATTTCCAGTGCAAAAAAGAATGGTTTTGGTTTCGAGTTTTTGGGTTGAAGTTTCAATCACGAAATAATTATCCACTTGGCTGATTTTTTTTAATTCACACCCTAAAAATAGGGGGACTTCTTTTTCAAATTTTTGATATTGTTTGAAAATCATAGCAGCGGCATCTTTAGCTTTAATATCCACTTGAGTTGGAATGTCATAAATAGATTTTTCGCCATAAAGGGTTGATAATTGCCCACCGACATATGGTAAAGATTCAATAATACAGCCCTTGAGTTTTCGCATGCCGACATAAAATCCAGCAAACAAGCCAATTGGGCCACCACCAATAATTACAATCTCATACATAAAAACACCCCTTTAACTATTCTATAGTTATTTTACATTATTTAAGCTTTCTTGGGTATAATTATGTTATGATATATGGCGCTAGTAGAAAATGAGGTTGAAACTGTGGAATGGAAAGTAAGGACTAAATCAGAACAAGAAACCCTAACATTGGCTACAATTACTGGACAAAAGGCCCAAAAGGGAGAAGTAATTCTCTTAGCGGGTGATTTAGGGGCCGGTAAGACTGTCTTTGCTAAGGGGTTGGCCAAGGGCTTACAAATAACTGAAGTTGTTAATAGCCCAACCTTTAATATTGTCAAATGTTATTTTAAAGGTAGTTTACCTTTTTTTCATATTGATGCCTATCGATTAGAAGGAAATAAACAAGATCTCGGTTTAGATGAGTATATCTATGGGGAAGGGCTTTGTGTTATTGAATGGCCCGACTATATTGATTATTTGTTGCCAAATGAATTTTTGAAAATAGCGATTGGGAGAATC
Organism: uncultured Eubacteriales bacterium; assembly: GCA_964367975.1. GTDB lineage: Bacteria > Bacillota_I > Bacilli_A > RFN20 > UBA1709 > CAYIYS01. Next base: position 6,171 of record CAYIYS010000025.1, on the reverse strand, counting down.
TCTGATAACGTTAGAGAATTACATTTTATGGCGCAAGGCCAACAAAGTGAAATGTTATTAGAAGGAGTGAAAACACAATGGCAACAATATTAATGATTGATACTTCTAACAAATTCCTTTCGGTGGGAATAGTTAAAGATGATAAGTTGGTGTATAAACTTCAATATCAAGCTTGGCAAAGACAATCAGAGTTTACGATGGTGGAAGTGCAAAAAGCCTTACAATCAACCAATATCACCGCCCAAGAATTAACTGGAATTGTTGTTTCTAAAGGACCAGGATCATATACAGGTTTAAGAATTGCCTTAACTATTGGAAAAGTGATGGCTTACGCTTTACACATTCCTTTAAAGGCCTTTTCTTCTTTACAAGTATTGGCTGGTAAAAGCCAAAATGCATTAGTTTTAATGGATGCTAGAAGCGGAAGAGCCTTTGTTGGTCATTATGATAGGGGCCAGCAAGTTGAACAAGACTGTGTTATGACGCTGGCAGCTATTCAAGAGAAGTTAATTAATGATAAATCATTAGTGGTTATAGGCGATGGGTCATTAATTGGGTTACAAGATAGCGAAATAGATATTGTCCAAAATATGTTTGATTTACTAAATGAGGGAGAATGGGAAACTGATGTCAATATGGTTCAACCCCAATATCTCAAGTAGTTATGATTCAAAAAATGGACAAACAAGATCTGCCAAGAATTATTGAGATTGAAAAGAGTCTATTTAAAACTCCTTGGCCAGAAAAAAATTATTTGCAAGAATTAGAATCTAATTCCTTAGCTTATCTTTTTGTGGTTTTAAATCAAAAGCAACAGATTGTTGGTTATGGAGATTGTTGGATTGGCTTAGATGATACTATGGTCAATAAGGTTAGTGTCGATAAGCAATATCAAGGACAAGGATATGGTAATGAAATTCTTGAACACATGATAATGAAAGCTATTGCTGCTCAATGTCAAACGATGTCTTTAGAAGTAAGAGCAGCAAATACGATAGCCCAAGCTTTATATAAAAAATATGGTTTCGCTTCGATTGCTGTGAGGAAAAAATATTATGATGATGGCGAAGATGCCATCGTGATGCTAAAAAATTTGTAGGAGATGGTAATGTGACTAAATTAATATTAGGAATTGAAACTAGTTGTGACGAAACAAGTGTTGCTATAGTTGAGGGTGAATCTCACTTATTAGCAAACGTGGTTTCCAGCCAAATTGATACTCATAAAAAATATGGAGGAGTAATGCCCGAGATTGCTTCTCGTTTACATGTTGAAAATATTACAGTTGTCTTAGATCAAGCCTTAAAGGAAGCGGGCGTTACGCTTGAGCAAATATCGGGGATAGCCTTTACCCGTGGACCGGGGTTAATCGGTGCGCTTCATGTAGGGGCTCAAGCCGCCAAAGCATTAGCGTTGGCTTTTAACAAACCGCTCATTCCGGTTCAACATATTGCTGGTCATATCTATGCCAATAAATATGTGAAAAACATGCTCTATCCTTGCATGGCTTTAGTCATTTCAGGTGGGCATACCCAAATTGTTTACATGGAAAAGGAATTGTCTTTTAAAGTATTAGGTAGCACCCAAGATGATGCCATCGGTGAAGCTTATGATAAAGTAGCTAGAGTTCTTGGTCTATCTTATCCGGGTGGTCCCTTAATTGATAAACTTGCCAGTCAAGGCAAACCTCATTATAAATTGCCTCTACCACATACTGATAACCCTTTGGATGTTTCGTATAGTGGCTTGAAAACGGCAGTTTTAAATTTGGTTCACAAACTAGACCAAAAGGGCGAAAAAGTCAATGTTGAAGATTTGTGTTATGCTTTCCAACATCGGGCTATTGATATGATTATCGATAAGTTAATTCTTTCTTTGTCAATGTACCAAGTCAAACAAGTGCTGGTTGCTGGTGGAGTTGCTGCCAATTCTTATCTGAGGACTCAACTACCACAAAAGGTGGCAGCTTATGATTCATCTTTAGATGTCATCATTCCGCCAATGTGGTGTTGCACTGATAATGCCGCGATGATTACCATTCTAGCAAGTCGTCTTTTTGATGAAGGTCAGTTCTGTGATTTAAGTGTGGGAGTTGACCCAAATTGGGAAATCGATGAACTAATGCAAAAAATATAGACTTTATTTTTAGTTTTAACTATAATTTAGTTGTAAATGCTTTGATTAAAGACGAACTACTTTGAAACTATTAGCGAATCCTGTTGTTTGGTGAAAAGGGGATAAGGGGAAAAATAGGGAGAACACTTTATGAGCAGAAGAGTAATCTTACGTATATTCCGCGTTAAGGACAAAGAGCGCACTAAAGAGGCGAACTAGGATGGCACCACGGTTAGATCGTTCCTAGACACCTCTTTTTATAATCATGGAGGAATATTTATGTTTGAGTTTAGAACAATTCGTGAACTATATGAAGTAGTTCAAACAGGCAGTGTTATTGAGCAAGAGGGAATTGATGTTATTGAACTTCAAGGGTGGGTGAAAACTAATCGCTATAATGGAGCGATCGGTTTTATCGAATTAAATGATGGTACCTACTTCAAAAATGCGCAACTTGTCTATGATAAAAACTTACAAAACATAGAGGTTATAAGTAAAATTCCTACCGGCACAGCTATTACTGTGGTGGGAGCTTTTGTTTTGACTCCTGATGCCAAGCAACCATTTGAAATCAGAGTTAATAAAATCGATATTGAAGGAACCTGCGATGCGGATTATCCTTTGCAAAAGAAGAGACATACATTTGAATATCTTAGAGAGATTGCCCATTTAAGACCACGCACAAATGCTTTCAATGCCACTTTTAGAGTGCGTTCAGTTTTATCGATGGCTATTCATGAATTCTTCCAATCCCAAGGATTTGTTTATGTTCATACTCCTTTTATCACCGGTAGTGATGCTGAAGGAGCAGGCGAAGAGTTTATTGTAACTACTAGAACTGATGGTGATTATGCTAAAGATTTTTTTGGTAAAAAAGCTTCTTTAACTGTCTCGGGGCAACTACAAGCCGAGGCTTTTGCCTTAGCCTATCGCGATGTATATACCTTTGGACCAACCTTTAGAGCCGAAAACTCCAATACAACGAAGCACTTGGCTGAGTTTTGGATGATTGAACCAGAGATTGCTTTCGCAGACTTAGAAGATGATATGGATCTAATTCAAGATATGGTGAAATACTGTATAGAATATGTCTTGGAGAACTGTCCGGCTGAAATGGAATTCTTTGATTCTTATATTGAAAAAGGTTTAATTGAAAGATTGAAACATGTTGTTAATAGTGAGTTTATAGTTATGACTTATACGCAAGGAATTGAAACTTTAAAAAAGGCGCAAGCTCAAGGCGTTAAGTTTGAATATAATGAGATTGAGTGGGGGATGGATTTACAATCAGAACATGAGAAATATCTCAGTGAAGTAGTTGTTAAAGGTCCGCTCTTCTTAATTGATTACCCTAAAGACATCAAAGCCTTTTATATGCGGCTCAATGATGATGGCAAAACAGTAGCGGCCTGCGACTTATTGTGCCCAGCAGTTGGTGAGGTTTTAGGTGGTTCTCAAAGAGAAGAAAGATTAGATTTATTAGTTAAGAGAATGGATGAATTACATATGAATAAAAGCAATTACGCTTGGTATTTAGATTTACGAAAATATGGCGGAGTTAAACATGCTGGATTTGGTCTTGGCTTTGATCGATTCATGATGTTTATTACGGGAATGCAAAACATTAGAGATGTTATTCCATTTGCCCGTGCTAGAAATTATTTGGAGTATTAATTTATGGATAAGAGAACAGATATAGAAATATCTTTAGGTCAAAAAAGAGTTAATATCACTTTGTTGCTGGTGGACATAGTTCTTTTGGCTGGCTTGATTTTAGGAATTTTAAAGATCATATAAGGGGGAACGCTATGGCCAGAACATATCAGTATATTATTGTTATTGACACTGAATTTGTTTCATCAAAACAGGGAGAGCAGCCTTTTCAAATTTCTTTGATTGCTTTTGAAATAAAAAACAACAATTTAATTAAACTCAGTGACTTTAATGTCTTTATAATGCTTAAAGAGGGAATTAAATTAAATTATTTTGCCAAAAAATATACTGGTATTACCGATGAAAAATTAAAAAAAGATGGCATTTATCCAGATATGGCCATCAATCAAGTTATTAATTTTTTGTTGATGTTTAATATTGAAAACACTTTAATTGTGGGCTGGGCCCCAAATAATGATAAAAAAATGCTTGATAAGTTGATTAATGATGGTGAGCCAATTATCGATTTGAATTTATTTGATTGGTTTGATTTAGCTAAATCTTATGTGGCGTTAAATCATTTGAAAACCAATGAAACTCCGGCCTTTAAGGAGGCAACCGAATCATATCATTTGAGTGGATTTCATTTTCATGATTCGATGGAAGATGCTAAAGCGACATCCGCCTTGCTATCTTTGTTACTAAAAGAACATGGCATGGAGCAAACAATCTATGCTTGCCAAAGAAGTGAAAAACTAAAGAAAGGCGAAAAAAAGAAACGTTATATTAAGCAAAGAGTGGAAGCGGAAAATTCCAGTGGCGATAAAGTAAGAGTGGATAAACATTAAAATATCTAATTTTGCTAATTATAAAAGAAGCGACCTTAGTGGGCCGCTTCCTTTAATTTGTTGATTTTATCCAGTAATTCTTTAGGTCTTGATAAGTATTCTAAGACCAACTTCTCCCCTTTTTTATTGGTTATCACTACGTTGAAACTTTTGATTTCTAGGCTTTTGATATCGTTAAACGCAATATAATCCAATTGTTTTGGGCGATTGAATCTTTGGAAGAAAATTTTGTCGCTAGTAATGTAGAAAGCGGAGTATTTATATTCACTCCGACAATGTAGAATAATAAAAAGTAATAAGCCAGCTTCAATTATGATGGCTGATATTAGATAAAAGGAATCAGTGTATAATAACGAACCAAAGAATTGTGGTAAAAAGATAGTGAATAAAATGATTGCGACAACAGAAGGGGTTGAATTGGTGACAATTCGCAAGATTGAAAAATTCTGCGTATATTTAATTTCTTCAGTCAAATCCATGTAGTCCACCTCCGCCTACGTTATCTAAATTTTTACCAAAAGCCTTGCTCGCAACCTTGTTGGAGCGATCTATTTTGCTATAATAAACAAAACTTGAGCAGAGCAACTTAAGAAATAGTACGGCGCCTACCAACATGGTGATATAAGAGACATAGCCGTCTAGACTTAAATAAACTTGTGGTGCTTGTTTTAAAATTGGCCAATCCGAGATAATGGTAAGTCCGAATAAAGAAGTAGTCGGGATTTCATATTTTGGAAAGAAATCCACCATGATGTTATAAATAATTTCAAAGTTTCCCTTTAATATCACCATAACATAGATTAACAGTGCTACTCCTACTACAATGCCAATTCTTATGAACCAACGATTTTTCAAATAGAACATTTTACTTTCTCTTTTAAAGACATAACTTTTGAATTTGCTTGGGTTTTGAATGACTTTGTATTTGACCATATCATACATGTAATTATCTATCTCGCGGCCTTTTCGATCTTTAATTGCTAACAATAGTCTAGCTACCAAACCAAAAAGAAGGAAAACAAAAAGAATAATAGCTGCCAATATTCCGATTGCTTTCTTTTCCTTGTCATTCAATTCGACCAACAAAGGAATATAAAGGAGTAAATTAATCGGAATCATTTTCGTTACCCCCTTGTTTTTGTTTAGATTCTATACCCTCTGAATTTGGAGGGGTGACCTCTTGATTTTCAACATGGGTAGACTGTTGCCCTTGGGATTGATTTGGATATGGAGGAGTGCCTGGAATTGTTCCGCTAGGATAATTTGCAGCAAAAGCGGCAGCTTGTTGAACTTGCATATTATGGATACTCTCTTCTTGTTGCATAAGTTGGCGCAAGAGAAGGGTTTCTTTATCATCATTTTTGAAACTTTTACCTCTAAAGAAAAGGAAAAAATTGGCAATATCAAAAACCAAATAGTTGAAGACACTATAGATTATTAAAAGTATTAATCCGATGGCAATTAGTGGTGATAACACTATGAGTAGTACACCATAACCAACGGTTTTCAGCAAACTTAACATAGGCTATCCTCCTTTAACAATAATATCATATAC
>CAYIYS010000024.1:0-14643 GCA_964367975.1 uncultured Eubacteriales bacterium | reverse complement strand
TAATTGCCATTTTGTAAATAGTAAACGTAAGGCTGTTTTCTTATTTTTTAAAAATGGTTATAATAATTTCTAAAATAATGGGATTAACAAAAAACATTTTTACACCTTATAATCTATATTACTAAATTAGTGTACATTAATGAAAATAAGTGAAATAATTTCTCATTTACCATCTATTTCTTGACAATTCTGTAAAGTGTATTGACGTCTTTGATTGTTCTATGCTATATAATAGGCAATTGGTTTGTTATCACAACCACAACAAATCTATAGGGAGGGCATATAATATGTTACGCAGTAAAGGTGCAGTTCTAGGCATCACTTTGCTAACATTATTATCATTAACGGTAATGGGTGTTGTTAGCGCAGAAATAGAACAAAGAGGTATGGAAGCGAATGCTAGTAATGTAGTAGCAGCTAGTGAAGTAGATTATTCTATTAATTTTGATGTTGTAAATAATGAAGATAATAGTGTTTATTATGATAATAGTGAGTGTTATCCAGGCAAAATAGGTTATGCATCTATTGATACAAAAGGTATTAATAGATTTTATTTTGCTTGGTTTGATGATCACTTAAATGTTACAACTTATTATCAACCAAGTATTAGCGAATTTGCTGGTTATCAAATAGTTAGTTATTCTAATTTTCTAACCATAGATAGTAGTCATAACTATGTCATGGTAGTAGCTGAAGATATTGTTACACCTGGTACTTTTAAATATGGCTATCTCAATATTAATGAGAATGAGACATATAGTTATCTAGAGACCAGTATTACTAACCCGATTAGTATTACAATAGATTCAAATCTGAGACTAGCTTTATCGACCACTAGCGGACAAGATACAGTTACATTAAATGTTAGTAATACTGGTAGTGGTGAGAGTGAAACAATAGATTTGGGAACGTTGTTAGCTACAAGTGTTGTCGATGCTTGTCCTAGCCATACTATAAGTAGTCAAAACAATATTGATCGATTGGTTACTTATTCTAATCAAGGAATAAAATATGAAGTTAGTAATAATAGTGGAGTCGTTAAACTCAAGGTTGCTAATGACTTAGATATTAACTTATTATTGCGGAATGGAGATAGTGCATTACCTTATATTTACGCCAATATCAATGGAATAGATTTTTATGGTGATAATCTTTATCTATCTTTATTTGATGGTAGTAAATACTACATCACTAAATTTGATAGTAATGATTTATTATTTGATGTTTTATTTTCTTATCCAAGTAGTAATGCTTATAAAATGAATCTTTATCAAGGTCAATTATATCTTTCGCGTACGCTGGATTTAGATGTCGATGGCTATGATGATGCATTAGAAGTAGTAAATGTCAATAGTGGAGCAGTATATAGCTATTCTGATGCCACTTATGGTTATTTATACTCAGCTAGTTATGCTTCTATTAGTGATAGTATCTATGGTTACTATTATGTTAATACAGGTTTACCCAAACTATATAAGATCAAACTAAGTGATGGTAGCTCGACAAGTTATTCTTTAACAACAGACGGGTTCACTTATCCTTATTATTTTATGGATGTAAGTAGTAATGGCGAAGATATTTATACTTATAATACAGCGAATGATACTATTGATGTTATTAGTGTGGCTAGTCTAGCCTCTAGTTACGCCATTACTACTTACAATATGCCGAAGCAGTTATTAGTTAACAACTTAAGTAATAGTCAAGATAGTAGTGTTTTTGATTACTCTTTAGAAATGACCGATTATCTTGTTAAAGGCTATCTTGATAGTAATGATAACTTCTATTTATTGGGCAATAATAAAGCTTTAGCAGTTAGGTATTCTAATGCCCTACTAGGATTTAAGAATGCCGTTAATATCAAAGTAAATGGCGTCGAAATAACCCCAGTTGGAGGTCTATATAAGCATGGCGTTAATGCCAATATTGCAACTGCTACTATTGAAGCCAGTTCATTTTTTAGTAAAGTAAGTATTTCTGGAACCGGCGTTAAACCTTTAGTGGCAGGAAATAACAATTTTACTGTTACATTAAAAGCGTTAGATGGAACCACTAATAACTTAGACTTTGTTATTACTAAAGACAATCCTATCGAACAACCACCAGTGATTGTTCCTTTACCAACAACTACCACAAGTAGTAGCATCTCTTCCTCTAGTTCTAGCGGTTCAAGCTCTGTTAGTTCATCTAGTAGTGTCTCTTCTAGTGTAAGTAGCAGTTCATCATTAACTTCTTCATCTAGTTCGAGTTCTTTCATAACTACTTCAAGTGCTTCATCTAGTGCTGTTAGTAGTAGCAGTTCTTCATCGTCTGCATTAGTTGGAACAAGTAATGCTATGATGGATGATTACATCTACTTTGGTGGCTTTGTCTTCATTTTAGCTGTTATCTTGGTAACTAGAGCAATGGTCGATAAAAAGAAGAGTAAAACCGATTCTACTGAGAGCAATAAAACGGGGGAAGCTATCATTGAAAAGGTAGAGAAACTAGTTAATAGTGTTCAAGCCAGTCAGGAAATAATTAAACCAGAAAAGAAAACCACTCCTAAAGCAAATAAAGCTGAAAAAACCAATAATAAAGAGGAGAAAAAGTAAGGGTTGTTACTGATTTAAATTTCTAAATAAAGAAATAAAAACAATCTAAAAGTAGCGAAAAACCAGCCTAGATTACCTTGATAAATTGTTTTGCATTTTTGATGGTATATAGTATAATAAACTTGAGGTGAAATCTTTTATGAACAATAAACTCAAATTTTTACTAATAGCCGCATTATCTTTTTCACTTGTGGCTTGTACAGGAGTATCGACATCATCATCAAGTTCTTCAAGTAGCAGTAGCAGTTCAACGACTTCTTCATCTAGTGTTGAACCAGGCGTTACAACCATTGTTATTGCTGCCGCTGAAGGAAGTGCATTAACTCAATATGTTGGCTTAACCTCTAAGGTTAGCATCAACGCTTCCTTTAATGCCGGCGTTGATCCAGCTCCAGCTCTTAGCTGGTATGTTGATAATGTCTTGATTTCTTCGCAAACTACTACTACTTTTGAATACACACCAAATAGTGAAGGTGTTCATGCCATCTATGCAAAGTATAGTACAGTCAAATCAAATACCATTGAAGTGACAGTGGCTAAGTCGACCTTTACAGTTTCGAGCGTCGAAGCAGTGGATGCCGATACATTAGCAATTATTGCTGATGCTGGTGCTACTTTTAAGGTCCAAGGAATGGCAGTGGCTGATACTTCAGTCTACAACATGGCCAAAGGCTCTTATTTAATTGACTTAACTTCGCCAATGGCTCAAGGCGGAACTTATACAATTACCGCTTCAAAAGCCAATTACGCTGATGTGGTGAAAACCTTGACTTTTGATACTCGTAAGTTATCAGTTGCTTCATTTGTACTCTCTACTATTTCGGGTGCAACTACGGCTGATATCTTGACTCCTAGTGAAGGTGTATATACCGTTACTAGACCTTTTGATGCCACATCTACTAAATCTTATCGTATTACATATGAACAAGAAAATTTAGGAGGAGCATCCCATAAAGCGAATGTTACTTACAAGTTAGCTTGTCCAGCTGGTGTCTCTAGTTCGATTTGTAAAACTACCGAAGAAACAAATGTTTCTGTTACGGCTGAAACCGCCTTTATTCGCGATTTCAACGTTACTAATACTACGGGGATTGGTACATATACTCATACAATTACCATTACCGATCAAGATACAGGCTTTACTAAGAGTTTAGTTGTTAAAGTAGCAGTAACCGTTTCGGCTCCTGAAATTGCTTTACCAGGGGGAGTCTTCTTTGGCCCTTCCGGTAACAATGGTGCTGTCAATGTTAATAATTATTCGCTAAATGAAACCTTACGCACGCAAAATGACGATGCCGATTCAAGTACTTATGATTACCAATTGTTGCCTAATGAAAACGGCAAATACGAAGTAGTGTTACCATACATTAAAAATCAAGGTAGACAAATATCTTTCACCATTAATGCTAAATACTTTGCTCCCAATACCAACTTAGGTGAGTATGCTAACCGCATGATGTGTGCTACCACTCCAACCGGTGCCGTTATTCGTTATCTCAATAATACCCAATACTTTGTGGTCAATCCTCAAATTTGGAATTTCTCCACTACTAGTGGCGATGTAAATATTGATTTCTTTGTCGATGCGACTACTACTCCAGGAGAATATTCCTTTACTTTCTCAGCTGGGGCCAGTAGTGCTGCCGTCTTTTCTACTACCCAAACAGTTTCCTTTATTATCCATGCTCCAACCGCCGCTATTACTGAAGATATTAAATTAACTACTCCTAAAAATACAGGGACTGAAACTGCTACCTTAAAACCTTTATCAGATGGTACTTATGCTGTTTATAAACCATTAACAGCGAATGAAACCTTTAGTCTTGATATTGATGCAGTTTTAGCCAACTATGATAGTCCAAACTATCCTGTCGCCGCCGCCGCCTTAATTGGCACTAGTGGAATGTATCAAGTTGATACAGTGACTAGATATCTATTAACTTATGGTATTTCTTATTCAGGTCCTATTTCTGCTGTTAATTCTTATGCTAAGAAGATTGCTGTTGAATTAGGAGCTACTAGCGATTCAGAAACTACGGTGAATGAAATAAATGTTTCGCCTGCGGCAACTTATGAGAGAGTCACAAGTACAACAGCTAGTATTGCTTTAGATTTACCTAACGGTACAAATAGTCCATTATCCAAATTAAAAACGATTTCAGCCGAAACCGTGACTGGGGCTCATACGTTTACCATTTCAGTGGGAGCAATTACGAAATCCTTTACAATTAGAGTGTTGAATCCAGTTGGTACCTTGAATGTCACCGAAGTGCATCTAGGCTCTTCTGAACCAGCCACTGCTGATGAAGATGGTGTCTATCGCATTACGGGAGAGGGTTCTAGCACAACAGTTTATTTGCAAGCTTATGGGTTTACTGCTGGCACCTATATGGGTTCTTATAGCATAAACTATGGCGGCACCCAAGTTATGTCTTCCGCTACGGGAAATATGACTTTAACAGCTAACAAGAACAATGTGAATGATATTGTTACTGAAGGAAGTGTCTTTGGAGGTTCTTTAGGACCAATAGCTTTACAAAGAACCGGCTTGTATACTATTAATTTGGCGATTGGTAGTGCTACAGCTAAAGTTCAAATTGAAGTTGTTCCTTCCTCAACGTTCGCTGTTTACTCAATTTCTTCTGGAACAGAGAAGTTATCAGAATTCAATAACGCCTATTATGTAGTCGGCAAAAACGCAGCCGGTTCGACTGCATCAGTAAGCGCATTATTACTGCCAGTTAATATTGGCCAAGGTTATACATATAAGTATGAAAAAGCGACTTGGGCAGGACCTGAGCCTGATGCTTGGACTAAACAAGCTGAAGAAGGACCTTTCAAAATTACTACAACTTCCCAAGGCTTTATGGCTATTGCATTCAATATTAGTAATGATGTCACTGGAAAAGAATATCCAGAGACAATAAGACACGCTTACAAGATGGATATTTATGATGAAAAGAGTGTTCTAGTGGGAACTTTGACTATCTATGTTACTGTTCAAGCACCTTTTGGTCAATAAATTATTTTCAAACATTTACTAAGAAAAGCAACTATAGGTCAATCCCTATAGTTGCTTTTAAGTGTAAGATAAACTTTATTTTATAACAGTCGAATTATTCATCATTTGATAATACAATGGCTCACCATAATAATCAATAAAGAGCCAAACTGAGGTGTGGAGAGTATCGATTATTTTTTGTTTTTCAATCATTGCTAGTTGATAATCCAAGATCTTTTCTTGGGTTAAACATTCGCGATAACCTTCATAATTGATAGGGGAGGGTAGATTTAACTTCTGAAGAGCTTTATAAATGTTCAAGACACAAATGTTGATAAAATCAATTTTATCATATTGTTCTAGCGTTTTTTGATATCCGCGTTGGGCGGTGGCTCTTTTATATCTTTCTCCGTTGACATCATTTGCTTTTTCATTTCTTACCAAATATTTTGTCAAGTTATAGTTATCATGATCTTTATAAGATTCAAACATTGGATAATTGATGTATAACTTACCAACATCGGTTTCATCATTAAAGAAAGCTATCATCTGTTTTAAGGGGTAAGAGTATTCTTTACTGGCTTGAATGTCGGCATCAAAAACCAAATAAATGTAAGGGTATTTGTCTTCTAGCAGTAGCTTTTCCTTTTCAGTTAAGGCCTCTTTTTGCTTTAAGGCAGTTAGAGTATCAGTATAATCATCATGTTCGTTGATAAATTTGTATAAACTATAGATGTTTGCTTTAAAAATAAAATTGAAGTGGAAGTTGCAAATAGTTCTTTAGCAATCTTAAATAACTTTAATTCCGGGTTTTGCCCTTCAACTATTAAGAGTATCTTACTCGCCATCAAAAGCACCATCCCGGTACATCTTTTCTAAATTATGGCCTTCTCTAAGTTCTTTTTCTGTTGAGTTGGCTAAATTGGTGATTTTACCGTTTGAGAGAATGAAACAACAGTCAGGTCTAGTTAACCTATTATTCATTAAGTAGGTGTTATGGGTAGATACAATTGCTTGCATATTGGTTTGATGGTTCAGTAGTTTAATGATGTATTCGGCCGTTTCATAATGATAAAAAGCGTCAAAATCATCAACAAAAACAAAGGATAAATTATCAAACTCTAAAGACCAAAAGTAGAAGAGCAGTAAAGCTTGAGTTCCACTCGAAGCAATATCGTGGAGGCTATATTTGTTATAAGCGTATTGGGCTTGTAATTCTTTGATATTGGGGTTAAAAGGAATGGTTTCGATCAATAAATTTAGATCAATGTCATTCGCTTTGAAAAACTTTTCAAGATCTAAAAGGGCATGTCGCTCATCTATCTTGTTAGCAAGGATCTCGATACTTTCTTTGTAACCTCCAAATTGGTTACCTTTATTCGCACAGCAAAACCAAAGCATCCCTTTAACAAAGTCCATTAATTTTGCTAAAGGTGAATCGGCCTTGATGTTAGTGTTTCGATAGATATATTTAATGATAGATAAATCACAACGATTAATTTCGACATTTAAATTTTCAGTATCTTTTAGCTTTAAGACATTGAGTTTTTTATCGATGTTGGAGTAATCTAAAACTAGTTCATTATCAACTATCAATTTTTCATTAATTAATAATTCAGGTGCAGCTTTGGAATAAGTATATTCAACTGTAGTTCCAGCAAAATCGAAAACATATTTAAAAGTGACGGTTTTATCTTTAGTATCACCATTTGAATAATTAACTACCTTCTCTTTGTAAGTATCACTTAGATGATAGGTAATATCAAATAAGGCCTGACCTAGATTGCTTTTCCCACTAGCGTTTTTCCCATAGATTAAAGCTTTATTTACTATGTGATTTTTTATGAGTTCACTATTATAGGTATATTTGCCACCATTAGATAAATCAAAAACCAGCGTCTCTTTAAACCCTCTATAGTTGGTTACTTCAAATTTTTTAATCATTTTATAGCACGCTCCTTAAGATAATCATAGCAATCTTAAATAACATTGTCAAACACAACCGTAAAAAAATTACGGTTGTGTTTTGGGAGTAATGAACTTAATCCTTTTTATGGGTTTATCTTCAGAACTAAAAGTTATATAATAAAGACTAAGAAAGGCGGGATTAGCTATGGCCAATCGTCAGCAAAGAAGAAACAATAATCGAAGTGTTAATTATAATACCAATCCTTATGATCATAAGAAAAAAATAATTAGAATAATCTCAACAATAGTCTTCATAGTAATAGTGTTGACATTATATCAATTTGTGATTGTACCTAGTCAACAAACAAGTAGTTCACCTACTAGTAGTTCCTCTAATAGTAGCAGTAGTATTGCGACTAATTTAACTACTGGTAATAGTCTGGCCGAACCAATTAATAGTGGTGCTACTTGTGATGTCTTAACTACCTACTATATTGAGATGGTCCAACGCTATGGTGATTCAGTTTTTATTAGTTGTGATGGTTTTGATATGTTAATTGATGCTGGTGAAACAAAAGATGGACCTAACGTAAAAGACTTATTACTTGAAAAACAAGCTGATAAAACTTTAGATATGTTAGTTGTGACCCATGCTCATAGTGACCACTATGGTGGCATACTGACGGCTTTAACTGCTTTTGATAATGTCGCTTATATTTTGGATTTTGGTTATACTAGAGAAGATACGACTTATCCCAAATACTTAGCTAAACGCAATAGTTATATATCTAAAGGAGCCAAATATTGTAGTGCCAAGGACGCGATTAATGGTTTAAATAATTGTAGTGATCATATTTATTTAACCCCAAACTTATACTTAGATATGTTGGATACGGGTTATTATCAAGACCATAGTTATATTGCTTCTAGTAATTTTGATTTTAACAGGTCGAGTGTGGCGTTTATTCTACATCATCAAGAGGTTACTTATTATTATGGTGGGGATTCAACCTTTGCTGCGGAAAAGAAAACATTAACCCAATTAAGTCAAGTAACAGTTATGAAAGCTAATCATCATGGTAGTGAGACTAGTAATGGTCCAGAATTGTTGGCTGCACTTAATCCCCAATATATCATTATTTCTACTAGTGCTTCTCCAGCTAAGGAAGCCTCAAGTAATCAACATCCATACCAAGAAGCATTAGATCGCTTCTATGCTTTACCTTCTATTCAAGAGAGTAAGAATGTTTATCTTAATATGACAATGGGGACGATAAAATTAAGCGATGATGGTAATATAGTTACTAGTTTAACTGGTAGCGATACTTTATGGGGTGGTTATCAAATTGAAGGTGTTACAATTAGTGGCGAGAATGACTTGAGATTACATGAAACCGCTTGGTTCAAAGCTTATCGTAAATTACCACAGCCAGTAGCTTAATTAATAGTCCATCTAATAAGCAATGATCAACCAATAGGCTTTTTTTACCAGCCTAAAAAGTGTATAATTTAAGTAAGAGGGGAGGTCATAAAATGAATGATAATTATTTTCGTTTATTAACCATTAAAATTCGTAATTTCAAAAACATTGGTAGTGGTGAAGTTGCTTTTCATGAAGCTCAACGTTTAATGAAAGGTGATTTTGAACTCGACAATTCAGCTTTGCTAGGTATTTATGGTCAAAATGGTTCAGGTAAGACAGCCGTCATCGATGCTTTAGACATTCTCCATGAAATAGCAATAGCGGGTTTACCTAAATATGCCGGTGGGTTGGTTTTAAAAAGTGAGGGTCAAGCTACTTTAACTTTTACCTTCCTTTATCATACTAGTTCCAAAAGCGTTTTATTGACCTACAGCGCCTCTTTTAAGCCTTATCGTTCAAATGCCCATTTTACTCATGAATCACTCACAGTCAAAGAATATGAGGGCAAAAAATGGGGAAGGGAGCGGGTCTTGTTGCAAGGAAAGCATTGTGGAACAGAGAGTATCGTTTTTGCCAAGAATATTACCAAACTCTTATTAGCTCCAGATTATCAATTAACGCAAGTCTTAAAAAGAGCTTTACAAACCAACTTAATTATCATGAATAGTCATGATGATGGAGAAATATATATCGATAGTTGTTTCACTGGTTCTTTAGAGGAGGGCTATGTTTCAACTAACTTAAAGATAGATTTGTTTAAAAAGAACTACTTTACAGTTGAGCAATATCAACAAATTGGTGAACTTATTCCCCGTAATAATGCTATCTTAACCGCTATCATTCCGGGCTTAAGTGTAGTTAGTAAAGCGACCCAATTAGAAAATGAAGACCATCAAACTCTTTATTGTGTTGAATTTTTCACTTTAAGAGAAGGTAACTACGTACCCTTAAGATCAGAATCACAAGGGATCAAACGCTTAATTGCCTTACTGGGAGCTTTCTTATCGGTCTATAACAATAATAGTGTGATCTTAGCGTCCGATGAATTTGATGCTGGCATGTTTGAATACTTATTGGGTGACTTATTAGAAACCTTTAAAGAGTCAGGGCGTGGCCAAATTATTTTCACTTCCCATAATTTAAGAATCTTGGAATTATTAAGTCATGAAGATATCATCTTTACCACTATTGATCCCCAAAATCGTTATACAAGAATTAAAACAATCGGTCAAAAAAAGAACTTACGTGATGTTTATTTACGGATGATTTTCTTAAATGAACATAACTTGTATAATCCAACTAGTCAATATGAGATCGCTAAAGCCTTAAGAAAGGCTGGTCAGCAATAATGGGGAAGAAACTAGTGCTTTTCTTGGTTGAAGGTAAAAGTGATAAAGTCTCTTTAGAAGGAGTTGTACGAGCCATGCTGAATAAAAGACATGAGCCTTACTTCATTTTACAAAGCGACATTACGAGCGATAATCATGTTAACGCGAGCAATATTACTAAGAATTTGCAAGCCGCGATTAATCGCGAATTAAGCAAAAGAAAAGTCACCTTAAATGATGTGGCCGAGATTATTCATATCATTGATATGGATGCCACTTATATTGATGAGGGTTTATTAGAGGAGAACCCCTTAAACTATGGCTCGACTTATTTTGCTACTAAAATAGTGGTTTACAATAAGGCTCGCATTGCTACGAGAAATGCCATTAAAAGAGCAAATATTGAGGCTTTAATTCAATTGCATAACTTAAATAAGATTGCTTATCGTCTCTATTATTTTTCCATCAATCTTGAACATGTTTTACATGGCAATGCCAATGCCTGTACTATTCGCCAAAAAATTTATTTATCGAATAAGTTCGATGATGAATATTGTTTAGACGTTGTGGGTTTTTTGAATTTACTGTCAAAACCAGATATTCTGCGTTTTAAAAGTTATGAGGAATCCTGGCAATTTATTCAACAACCAACCAACGCTTTGCTTAAGGCTTCGAATTTATTCTTTGCCTTAGCTGATTACTTATTATTTCTTAATTATGATGAAAAAGTAAAGTTGGAGCAAAAACCCAGCTTAGAAAGGTTATGAAAATATTATGCAGCAATACAAAATAGTGATGCCTGATTATGAACATTGTTCTTTAAATGTAACGAGTGCTTTGTTTCATTATTATGGCTTGCAGTGTCAATACCAAGAAGATTTAGATTTAAAAAAAGAATTAGCTAAAGGCTATACAACCATTGTCTATTTGATTCTAGATGGTTGTGGCACTTATATCATGCAAGACAATTTGTTGCCAGATAATTTCATGTCAACTAAAGTGGTCAAAAACATGACTTGTGTTTTCCCTTCCTCGACTGTCCCTTCAACAACCGCCATTCAATCGGGCAAGGCCCCAATTGAAACGGCTTGGTTAGGTTGGCAACAATACTTTGAAAAGTATGGTGGCAAGAACATTGAGATGTTCATTGGACAAGATTTTTATAGCCGCGAGAAAGTTGTTGGTTTTGAGGGTGAAAAAGAAGTACCAGTGGCAAAACTTCAAGCTAAGATCAACACCGGTGTTAAGGTTAGTGAATTATATCCAGCTTTTCGCAAAGGTGGTTGTAAAACCTTTAAAGAGATGACTAATCGCATCTTAAAAGCTAGTAATGAGATGCAATCTCAATTTATTTATGCTTACTATGATGATCCTGATCACACGATGCATGGTCATGGCTCGCGAAGTGACGATGCCAAAAGAGTCTTAAATAGCATTGATCGTTGCTTGCACCGTCTTTATAATAAAATGAATGAGCGGACTTTAATTATCATTACAGCTGATCATGGTCAAAGAGATGTTAAATACCTTAAATTAAATGATTATCCAGACTTGATGGCCACTTTAGAAAGATGGCCATCCTTAGAAGGGCGGAGCGGCTCATTTAAAGTTAAAAAAGGCAAAGAAAGCCAATTCATCGCTGAATATGAAAAACATTTTAAACCTTACTTTAATCTTTATAGTCATGCTGATCTTTTGCATAATCATTTATTAGGTTTATTTGAACCTCACCCTTTATTTAATTCATTTATGGATGATTACTATTTGGTAGCGATTGATGATTATAATTTATATTATGATCCTGGCAATATTGACCAACTCCTAATCGGTCATCATGGTGGATTAACGATTGATGAAATGGTAGTTCCTTTAATAATTTTAAGTAAAAAGTAGCGCTTTATTATTGAATTAGATTGGTAGTTAATCGCGTTTTGCTTAGTGTATGTTTGGAGTGTTGCCAGGATATTTTTAGCATAAAAGTTAAGAAATTGAATATCAAGGTCCATTAATGGCCCATAATGGTCGTTTTTGTATAGATTAATTGCGTTTTAAAAGAGCCTAGAGTATAATAAAAGCGTAAAATCACAACAAACCAATGTGTGTTCCGTGGGATAACAATGCAGGGGGTGTTGAAGTTGGGATGGCATATTGAAATTAGCCTAGTTAGTCTAATCTTTATGATGATTATCACCATAGATTGTTATTTTCATGTTGAACGCAAACTTTTGCAAGAAAAAGTTTTTTTTGCCACTTTATGTATCATTGATATTTTTTTGGCTCTAAATATTTTTGTCGATTATATGGTAGCCAATCCTTTTAGTCTGCCTTTATATCATTTAGCCTTGACATTGTATAATTCTGTGGTTACTCTTATTTCTGTAATGTTTTTGATTTATGCCATGTCATTGGTTGAGTCAAAATATTCAATAGCTGTTAAACGTTGGATTGGTGCTTTTTTAATTCCTTGTATCATTTTTGCTTTACTATCCTTTATTAATCCTTGGACTGGCTGGATTTATACACTGAGTCCTGATTTAGTTTATACGCGCCAATTTTTATGGTATGGCATGCCCTTTTTAATTATTATGTTTAATGTTATCCAATTGATTTATTTGTTTAGAAAAAGAAAAAGAATTTTCCCTTTGCGTAAAATGGTTTTATTGTTAGCTGGTCCAGTCGCAATCTTTATCGCCATGATTATTCAAATAACCACCCATAATATTTTGATGGGTTTATTCTATACTATCTTGGCTTTAGTTAATTATTTATATATTCAAAATTATCGTGAAACAAAAGATGGATTAACTGGATTATTGACACGACGCGATGCAATTCAATTAATTAATGAACACATTCGTTTTGATCAAAAAAGAAATATCACCTCAGCCTTATTAGTGGCGGATATTGATAGCTTAAAACAAATCAATGATAGTTGTGGCCATTATATTGGTGACAAAGTAATTCAAATGATGGCCGAGGAGCTTGATACGGAATATGGAAATGGAGCCTTCACAGCCCGCATTGGGGGCGATGAGTTTATTGTCTTTATTACTGAGTGTAACGATATCGATTTGTTAGTCGAAAAAGCTTATCAGATGAACGCAACCATGAATACTCGTTTAACTAGGTATGTCGGTAATGCGCGCTTGCCAATGGATAAAGTATCCATTAGTGTTGGTGTCACTGCACTGGCTAAAGAAGATAAATCTTTTCTTGATATGTATCATCGAGCTGATGATGTAATGTATGCGGCTAAGAAGGACCATAAAACTTGCTGTGTAAATAAGAAATAAGATGGGGAGGTAACATGTTAAAAGCATTTTTAGCGAAATTAAAAGAATCAGCGATGTCAGTCTTGCCAATTTTTGGCATTGTTTTGCTTTTGCACTTTACCGGTCTAGCTAGATTGGGAGATAAAACTTTGCAAGAATTTATTATCTCGGGCGCAATCTTAATTATTGGGATGGCATTTTTTAGTTTAGGTGCAGATAATGCAATGATGCCCATCGGTGAAAAAATTAGTCGTGGACTGATTAAAAAGGGTCGTGTTTTTCTTTTATTAGCAGTCGCTTTTTTATTAGGAGTGGCAATTACGGCTGCCGAACCCGATTTAAATGTTTTAGGTGCCTTAGTAGAAGAAGCCATTAATCCACAACTAGTAATTTATACAATTGCGATCGGGGTCGGAATTTTTATGTTATTGGCTGTTTTGCGAGTTTTTTTGAAATTAAAACTAAAATATATTCTTGTACTAATGTATGCTTTAGTTTTCATTTTAGCCAACTTTACTAGTCCAAACTTGTTACCAGTCGCTTTTGACTCGGGTGGAGTAACTACCGGACCAATTACCGTGCCATTTATGCTGGCAATGGGTATTGGTATAGCTTCTATTTCCAATGGTAAGCATAATAATGATGATAATTTTGGTATGGTGGCTTTGGGTTCAGTTGGCCCGATTATGGCGATGTTAATCCTTGGTTGTTTTGCCGATGTGGGGACCCTTACTAATAGTGTTAAAGAAACAGCCTCTTATTGGTCTTTATTAGGTGAGTATGCCAAAAATGTGGCCCTTGCTTTATTACCAATAATTCTTTTATTTTTTATTTTACAATTCAAATATTTGGAAATCTCAAAGAAAAAGATGCTGCAAATAATTATTGGCTTAGTCTTTAGTTATGTCGGCTTAGTTTTATTCTTGTCGGCAGTTGAATTTGGCTTTATGGGTGCGGGAACTGAAATTGGCACAATTCTTGGTGGCAATGCAATTAATAGTCCACTTGGTGAAACACTCTTAGTTGGGATTGGTTTTGCCCTCGGATTTTTTGCGGTTTTAGCTGAACCAGCTATTCATGTTTTAAATAAACTGATTGAAGAAACTAGCGGTGGAGT
>CAYIYS010000023.1:0-14736 GCA_964367975.1 uncultured Eubacteriales bacterium | reverse complement strand
TTATTTTGGAAACAACATTTGGAATAAATTTAAACTTAGGAAATATATTCTTGTGCTTTGTTTTATCTATCAATTTGTATAAAGATAAAGTTAACGCTGGTAAAAATACCATTACCGAAATAAAACTTAAAATTATGCCTTTGACAAGCGCCATACCTAAATCTGAACCAATTCTAAATTTCATAAATATTAATGCTAAAAAACCGAAAAGAGTTGTAGCGGCACTTGCTGCAACAGCGGGCATGGATTTTTTGATGGCCATCTGCATCGCTTCTTCGGGCTCCTTGTCTTTCCTATATTCATTAAAATTATGCAGTAAAAAAATCGCATAATCCAAGGAGACTGCCAACTGCAAAATTGGAGAGACAGAATTAGTAATAAAAGATACTTCTCCAAATATTATATTTGTTCCCATATTTATTAAAACAGATACTCCAATGGATGCCAAAAATAATACCGGTTCTATCCATGATGATGTTGCCAAAAATAAGATTAGCAAGATTAAAGGCACTAAAATTAAAATGGCATTTAATGTCTCGGTGCCCGCTAATTTTTGCATAAGCCCTGTATCAATAGCACTACCAGAAACATGATTTGTCTCGCCAATTAAAGAATAAATATCATCAGTTATCCTAACCTCTTCGCCTTCTTTAATGGCAATAGATATTATGGCATTTCCATTTTTATAATAAGTTTCAACTTCTTTTTTATCATAAGTCTCAATTGGTACTTTTAAATCATAGACGTCATCAAGCCAGATAACTCCACTAACGCCATCAATTTCTTTTAATTCATTTTTATAATTTATTGCTTCTAAAATAGAAACATCATTTATCATTACTCTCGCGTTGGGAGTATTTTGTTCAAATTCTTCTTTCATAATATCTAGAGCTATTGTGGATTTGCTCTCCTTTGGCAAATAATCCGTTATATTATAATTGACCTTAACCATGAAGTTTAATATGACACCAACTATTGCGAAAACACTAAAAAATATTAGAACTACTTTGCGATAACTAATAATTTTTTTAACTATTTTCCCCATCATTTCCCCCGTAAAACAACATTGTGTTGAAAAAATTGCACAGTTTAAATATAATAGACATAGAGTTGGGTGTCAATAATCAAAATAACATTAATTGTTATTTAGACAACAGTGATAAAATATTGTGTTGTTTATCTAACAAAAATATCTTAAATAATTATTTTAGGAGGTATTAAAATGAATGAGGAAAAGCTAGATAGAAGAGTTAAATACACCAAAAAAGTTTTAAAAGAAAGTCTGGTTGAATTACTTGAAACAAAAAGTATTGATAACATTACAATCAAAGAAATTTGTGAAAATGCCGATGTAAATAGGAGTACTTTTTATACTCACTATTACAACCAATATGATTTGTTACATCAAATCGAAAATGAAGTCCTTTCGGGAATAAATGAACATCTTAAAAATTATTATTTTAAAGATAATAAAAATTTAGAGTCTTATGAAACTTTAAAAGGAATTTTTGATTATGTTATTGAAAACTCAAAAGTTTGTAAAGTCCTTCTGGGCGAAAACGGAATCTTAGAACTTCAAAAAAAGATACTGATGATAGTACAAGAGCAAATAGTTAGAAGATGGCAAAAAGAGGCATCTTTGAATAATGAAACCGCCGAGTATTTACTCTTATTTAGTGTTAATGGTAGCATTGGTATTGTCCAAAAATGGATCCAAAGCGGCATGAAAAAATCGGCAAGTGAAATAGCCCAAATGATTCTTAATTTAACTTCTAAAGGCTTGTCTGCTTATATTTAAGGCTTTACTCTGATCTTTTTAGTTAATAGTCTTATAGATATCTTGTAATGGTGCATACCGTTACAAGATTTTTTACTTCATTTTAGCGAATTCTACCACGGCCTTTTCAAAACATTTAAGTGGCGGAAATACTATGCCCACCCCGATTTGCCCAACTCCCGGTAGTTTATGGGCAATCCCGCTATTGATTATTGGCAATTCTTGTCTTTCTAATACTTTATGAATTTCAATGCCCAAAGGAGTGCCTCTAAAATTTAAGGCCGGAATTAAAAATCTTTCATGTTTGGCAATGGTAATTTGATACATTCTTTCACTATACTCAAGCGCTTCTTTGGCAGTTATGCCAATAAATTGACCAACCTTAAAAGCGCACCCTAGCGCAAAAGTGCCTAGACCGGTCGCTTCTAAAATATAGGAATCACCAATAACTGGACTAGCATCTTTTTCACTTCTTCCCTCAAAATAATGACCCATCGCCATTGGTGAAGGAGCCGTAAACCATTTAGTCCCACAGCCAGCCACTCTTAAGCCAAATTCATAACCATTAGAACACAAGCAGGAAACTAATGAACAATTCGAAACACCGATGATAGTATCCATTATGGCTTTAGAAATCCCCATTGAGATATTTAAAAATGTCTGATCATTACCATTTAAGAAGGCCAAAACATCAGCAATATCTTCTTTTGCAAAATTTGTTCTAACCATGTTAGGAGCTAGTTCACGAATGAAAAAACCAGTACAAACTGTATTACGATTATGGGCTTCATCTCCCATTTGAATTCCTCGAGCTAAAATAGTAGTAACATCCACACTTCCCATCAAAAGAATGGTAGCTGCCATAATGGGGGCTAGCTTCTTTTCAATCCATTTTAGTCTAATGATAACACTGTCATCATTAGCACCAAAACTTAAAGTCTTACCTAACCCTTCATTAAAGGTAACTCGCGAATAATTACCATAAGTCATATTTTGAAAGACATAAAGTGGCATTGAAGGAGAGACCACTCCAGACATCGGGCCAACCACTCCTAGTTCATTACACGAGTAATATTCAATCTCACCACTATTAGCTAACACTTCTGCTTGGTGCAAATTTTTAGCCCAACCTTCGTAGATAATGGCGCCAAAAATGGCATTCTTCATTGCGCTACACATATCACGATAGGCAACAGGAGGCCCAGCATGTAGTAAGGCTTTATGATTTCCACTATCTTTTAGTTCTTTAATCTCATAACGAGCTTGGCCTATTCTAACTAAATGCACAAGCGATTTTTGGATTCTGGTAATGGCCTCTTGATTGGCTTTCTCACACTCCATTAAATCTACCATAACCCTTTTATCCTCCTTTATTTTAATTTTTGAATGAAGGTAAATTCAATTTGACCTTCATTCTTATTAACACTTTTACATTTAACCATGACTTTATTGCCCAAAGTAAAATGTTTATGGGTCGCTTGCCCGATTGCCGACATAGTCTTTGGATCATATTCATAATAGTCATCCATACTTTCAAATCGCACCATACCTTCAATTGTGTTAGGCAACTCCACAAAGAAGCCACCCGTAATAACTCCACTAATAATTCCCGAGAAAATTTCGCCAATATGGTCTCCCATATATTCAGCCTTCTTCATATCATCCACCGCTCTTTCCAGCTCAACCGCTCTTCTTTCATAAAGAGAAGATTGCATGGCAATTTGAGTGGTTTCAATCAGAATTTGTTCTTGATCTAAATGCGTAGTTGTCGCATAAAGTTTTTGTAAGCGATGCGCTTGTAAATCGGGATATCTACGAATCGGTGAAGTAAAGTGAGCGTAACACTTACTAGCCAAACCGAAGTGTCCAATATTGACACTATCATAAATCGCTTTAGCAAAACTTCTAAGCATCATCGAAGAAATAATGGTTGATTCTGGTTTGTCTTTGACTCGATCAAGTAAATTTTGCAAATCATGAGGATTTACTTCGCCTTTATCTAACTTGACACGATAACCTAAAGTTAAGAGTTGCGTTTGAAAAGAAATAAATCTTTCGAGTTTTGGTTTATCGTGAACCCGATAGATGTAAGGTAAGTGCTGATCACTAATATGCTTGGCGGTAGTTTCATTAGTCGCCACCATAAAATCCTCAATCACTCGCTCTCCAATCCCGCTAGTCCTGAGGGTAATCTCTTTAATTTTACCCTTTTCATTTAAAATAATTTTAGCTTCAGGGGCATCTAAATTAAGTGCTCCTCTAGCCTTTTTCATTTCGGTTAAGATTTTAGATAAAGCATACATATCATTTAACATCACAGCTAAGGCCGGGTCATAATTAAAATTCCCTGCATAAAAAGCATTTACATCATCATAGTTAAGTCGATAACTAGAGCGGATGATGCTAGGACCAATCTTATATTTAACGACTTGACCGCGCTGATCAATTTCCATAATACAAGACATTGTTAAGCGCTCTTCATTGGGATTTAAGGAACAAATACCATTGGATAAAACATGCGGTAGCATCGGAATAACACTATCCACCATATAGACACTTGTACCTCTTTCAAAAGCCGCTATATCAATTAAACTGCCTTTGCTTACATAATGAGAAACATCGGCAATATGCACCCCTAGTTCATAGTTACCGTTGCTTAATACTCTAACTTCAACAGCGTCATCTAAGTCTTTGGCATCTTGACCGTCGATTGTACAAATCAAGTGCTCTCTAAAATCCATTCTACCTACTATTTCTTTTGCCTCAATGTTAGTCGGTTTCCCCATGGCTTCTTTTAAAACATCATCACTAAATTCATAGGGAACTTTATGGCGATAGACCAAAGACATGATATCTACTCCTGGATCATTTTTATGACCCAGAATTTTAATAACTTTACCCGTTATTTCTTTATCATAACTGGTAATTCGAACTAACACTTTATGGCCATCAACCGCATTTTTTGAATCGATGGGTTTAATCATAACTCGAAAAGGCAAAGAATCATCATCGGGAGTGAGATAGCTTCTAGTTCCACGATGAAACTCACCCACAACAATGTCATTACCTCTTTTTAAGACTTTATAAACCGCAGCATTCTCCTCATCAATTAACGAAAGTAAAACGCTATCGTAACAAAAAGCATCTTTAAGGTCATTTGCAGCAATCTTAACTTCTTTAATCTCATCTTGAAGATAATATTGGGCAATAGCAAAACGGGAGAACATCTTTTTGATTTCTCCTTTTACTAAATTAAATCTTGAGCACAAAAAATAATCACCTTTGCGAGAAACAAAGATAATACCTTCATTAATAAGTTCTAAGCTAACTGCTTTGAGTTCGCTTTCACTAACTCCCATTTGCTTAAGTAAAAAATCGAGACTTTTACCAGCATAGTTAGGATTAGACATATAGGCTAACAACTTTTGTCGTAACGCCATCATCATCACCCCTTTAATCTTTAACCTTATTTTACAATAATCATCCCAATAAATAAATGGCGAGAACAAAAAAAGTGCCCACAGGCACTAATTAAGCTTGATTACCAATTATGCGAATGACAATAGCTAACAGGAAGAACCCCCCGGCAAGAAAAAAGGTTGTAATTGATAAAAACTTTTCGGGGCCTCTTTCCTTTAAGTCAGTAAAAGATTTATTACCCATACCACCCATGATAGAGGCTGAGGCGCCATCACTTTTGCCGCCTTGTAATAAACTGAAAATAATTATAATAACTGCTAAGATAGCAAAGATAATTTCGAGAGCTAACATTGACAAATCCTCCTAATAAATAATCCATAATAAAAAACGTCACATGTGTATCATAGCACAAAAGAATAAAATATGAAATGAATTTTGCTTAAAGTTTGCTGTATTTAGTGGCAACACCTTGACACTTATCAATCGGATACTTCTCACCATTCTTTTTTATTTTGCTTTCAATGATGGTCTTGATATCAACATCTAATTTATCCGCCATTTGAATACAATAGATTAAAACATCGGCCAGCTCTTCTTCAACGGATGCTTGATCATAGCCGTTTTCGTCCCATTGAAAACACTCTAAAAGCTCGGCAGCTTCAATACTAATCGATTTTGCTAAGTTAGCGGGACTATGAAACTTGTCCCAATCTCGCTCTTCAATAAATTTGTTAACTTTTTTGATTATTTCATCCATAGTTGCTCATCTCCAATGCATATTATACCGCAACTAATGCAAAACAAAAACCAGAAGATTACTACTTATATCTTGATCTAATGATATTATATTGTTACTACGCTCTTTACGATTTTTTAATCATAATCTGGCAATGTATTAAGATATTCTACCATATTTTTAAAAGCATTGATTAAGTTCTTTTTTGTCATCTTTAATTCAGGAGAGGCCGTATATGATCGGCATTCGAAAACTTTTGGAAACCCTAACTCTTGTTTAAATCTAGCAATGATATTTGAGTAGTCTTTCCGCCCCGACATACTATGAGGAATGGCACCAAACACAACGGCACAATAGATGGAATTGAATCTAAGTTTCAAACTCAATCTCTCGCCTAAATTGGTCAAAGCGTCATAATCATTATAAATCTCTAATTGCTCACGTTGAATACCAAAAGATTCAGCGATCAGATAAATTTCTTCTTTATTATTTGATCGAGCAATTTGATCTGCACCAATAATCATAATTTTTCTTTTTGCAAAAGAAGGCTTCAATGTATTAGTATAATCAATATTTTTAGCGAGTATCTCATCAATCTTTTTAATGTTGTTGGATGATAAAGAATCATAAACTTTTAAAATGGACTCATCATCTTTTGCTTGCAATAGTGCTTCTAATTCATCCATTTGTGCATCTATGACTGGGTCAAAACTCTTGCGATACTTAGAATCATAGAATTTACAAAATGATTGCATGCTACTACGATATTGATCAGGGTGAATTAAGTATTCTCCCTTATAAAAATTGATAAGATAAGCCAATAAGCAATAAAACATACTTTTGGTGATATCTCCCATTTCCTGCTCTGGTGCTTTTCTAATTTCGTTAGCTAGGTCCCAAAACAATTCGGGAGAATCTAAGAAAAATTTTGGTAAGCGACGCGCATAAATGTTCAAATATTGATATTTATACCAGATTGGAAATTCTCTATTTCGCTTAACACAAACGCTTTTATAAACTTGCATTAAATTATTACTATGCAAAAAATCATCATATTGAACGTACTTCTCAACCAGAAACTTAATCACAAACTCATACTCATTAATCCCCGAAAAATTAGTATCATCAGCGACAATAACTTGGTCATATATGATATTTATTTTTGCGTGATCTTTTTCATAATTCTTTCGAATATCAGCATATGTTAATTTATTTCCCATTATATACTCCTCCTATTTCAAAATCTCATGATCACATAAATAACTTTTATCGATTAAAAATCGTGTAAAAGCATCATGGGCTTTGTTGTCATCAAAAACCAAGAAAATCAATTGTTCTTTGGCTCTAGTCATCGCTACATAAGCAGCGTTGCGACTGAAGTAACTTTGAATATCAGCATTATTTGTCACCATATAAACTCGATCAAACTCAAATCCTTTGCAGCCAACATATGTCATAAGGAATATACCATTGCTGGTAGCATTATTTCGATTGATATTGAAAGATCCAAATTTGTAAAACGGCTCAGGCAGATTATGTTCCAACATTTTGGCTTTCAAAACCTCATGAAATTCTTTGAATATGCTTTTACTACTATCTCTATTTGTTGAATCATTACTTATGAAGATGCCAACCGATTCGTTTGGGTCATATTTATCAATTAGATAATCAACAAATAAATTTATATAATCTTCGCTATTGGTATGGATTAATGTGATTTTTTCGCCCGCTCTTTTTGAGGTGATTTTTTTTAAACTATCAATTTCATTTAAATTCAAATCATAGGAGAGCAATAAAGATTTAGCAATATTCTCAATTTGGGAAGAATTTCGATAATTATCAATTAAATCGTAAAATGTATCCTCAATTCCCAAATTTTCCAAGATATGTGAATGATCATAAGTTTCTAAAGCGTTGAAATAATGATTAGTAATTTTTTGGCAATCATCAAAAGAAACAAAAAGATGATCAGAAATGTAAGGTATTACTTTGACTGTCCCTTCTTGAACATCTTGCGCCTCATCTAAAAAGAAATAATCATAGTGATTCTTGGCAGGAATTTGCGTTTGGCGTATAAAATCCAATAACATGTCGATATCATAGATGTATTCTTCTATTTGAAACTCTTTGGCTGAAACTCCTAAATCTGCCAATAGGTCCCATAACCAATCGTGATAGGTCATAAAATCGATATTTTCGAGTTTCATATCACAATCTTTGGCAGCCGCAGCAAGAAAATTATATAAGGGACGACTATGGGTAACGAAACAACACCGCTTGCCTTTAGCAGCCATTTTTGCAGCTCCCATTAATGCAATAATCGTTTTTCCCGTTCCAGGTCCACCTATGACAGCCATTTTTTTAGCATTAGGTATTTGTTTTAAAATCATTTTTTGAGTACTATTTAATTCTTTAATTTGTGGCAATTTAAAAGACATATACATTTCCTCCTTATTGACTTTCAATTTTTCTAGCAATTCCTTCTTCTAGGGAATAAACATAAGCATAAGTTGGCTTCTGGAATTTTCCGAAGATGAAATCTCGATAAATCCCCAATTGCCAATCATAATCCTTTCCTTGAATATTTTTGGTCTTGTAATCAATGATATCAATATGGTCCGGATACTCGATAAATAAGTCGATAATACCTCGGTGTTGATTATCCTCATCAAAGAAAGCATACTCCTTATAGACCACTCCGTCTTTGATATTTTTGATTCGATCCCAATCTAAGAATTGTTTTACTATTCTTACTTCATTACCATCTAAAATAGCATAATTTGGATTATTAAAATCAATAATCTCCATTACAAAGTGAAGCCTTTTTCCGGCCTCCAAATCTTTCTTTGGACTATCTAAATCCAAATCCCTACTTGCTCTTTCTATCTCGATTTCCACCGGTGTGGTTAGAGGCACAGTTTCAACAACAATCTTCTCATATTCAACCTTTGAGTCGAGTACTGCTTTACTTACTCTTGGGGCCTCTATTTCATCATCAATAACATAGGCATTGCTCTTGCGATAGCGATAAGATTGAAAAATAAAGTCAAAGAAACTTTTGGCATTAGAAATGTCGACCAGATCTTTTGGTTCTTCTTCTTTCTCATATAATTTATCATTACAATCAATGCGTTTTTGTATTTCATTGTTTTCAAAAGGATTTGGAACTCCTTCAATTATCCATTGAGGATCTATTTGAGCGGCACTTGGATCAAATTCCTTGGTCAATCTTATTCCAATGGTCGCTAGTAGCACCTCTAATTCTTCTAGATTGATTTCTCGTGCTTTATACCCTGCAAAGTAAGCATTAGCATCATGACAGCCATTATCAATTAAAGGTTGAAGCTTCTGAAGATTTGCCTCAGATACTTTTTGAGTCTTTTCCCATTCAATTATCGCTTCAAAGGGAGTATTTAACATTTCAGGCTCTGATAATAACAAGAATTTATAAGGTAATTGATAATCAAGATGAAGAACTAGCATTCTTAAGACTGTATAACATATTTCTTTCCTTTGATAAGCCTGTAATATCTCTTTCATCGCTGCTTGTTTTTCCAAGCCATCTAATTTATGTTCCTTGATAAAGCGCAAATACTCTCTCTTATGCATGGCAAAATAGAACTCTTGGTTGTCTTTGCTAGGATAGACAATTATCGCCTTTTGTTTCGCTCTTGTTAGTGCGACATAGAACAATCTAACTTTTTCTGAGATGATTGCTTTTCTTTCCTTTTCTTGATTAAGAATCATCAAAGGACTAATCTTCTCGAGATCCAAACGCGGGAAAATCATTTCATAAGCTTTGGTATAACCGATCTTTTTCTTCAAATCTTCAAAGTTAAATAAGCCTTTAAGCTCGGTATAATAAACAATGTTAAATTCAAGACCTTTTGCTTTGTGGATGTTCATGAGTCTAATACTATTGACTGATGTACCCGTATTGGACAAAGTAATCGGCATCGCATTACGACTAACATAATCCATAAAATGTATAAATTTATCAATATCATAATCTAATTCACTCATAGATTTAAACAAATCCATGTATTGGTCTAAATATGCTTCTGCAACCTCAACATCACCTAACACAATGCACTTATGGAAAATATCAACCTCGAGAAATACTCTTTCCAATAAGTCAGATATAGAACGCAATGAGTATTGTTCTACACATCTTGATAATTTCTTAATAAGCGGATCTTTAGTGAAACTATTATCCTTGCATAATTCGAAAATATATTCATCATCATATTCACAAATGAATGACCTAGCAACCGATACGAAGGCATTTTTATACTTCTTAAACTCTTCATGATACTCTTCTTTTGCTAGATGTGATTCCCTAGTCAACATGATGAAACGAACCAATGAAATTAAACTAGTTAAGGCCATTACAATATTATTATTTACGACATTTTCATCTTGTTGAACATATAAAGGCAACTGGTATTCCTTAAATACTTTTGCATAAATCTCAAATTGCGTACCCCGATCAATCAAGATACAAAAATCAGAATATTTGCAATCTTCAAGAAAGACACTATTGTTGTTTTCTGCAGTTCTCATTACTTTATAATGATGATTGATTTTATCAATGATATCTCTAGCGATATTTTCAGCATTGGCTTGATGATCATCAAATCGATTATCTGTCTTGGTTAAAAGAAAATCAATATCATAGTCAATCTCTTCTTTATATTCTTCATAATTTGCATTACCGGCCGTCAAAAGATGATCAGGATAATAATCAACACCACCATATTCTTCTGTCATTATTCTAGTAAAGATAGCGTTAATTCCACTTAACAATTCTTTTCTAGCTCTAAAATTCTCATTCATGGAGATGACTAAGCCTTTTTTGTGATCTTGTTCATAACTTTTCATTTTCTCTAAAAACAGTTGATAATTGGCATTCCTAAAGCGATAAATTGATTGCTTTATATCACCAACCATATAAACATTTTGATTCGAGATATAGCGCAATAATTCATCTTGCAAATCTGATGTATCTTGATATTCATCTACCAAAATCATTTTGTATTGTCGCTTAATGGCTTGACACACTTTTGGTTTGGTTTTGACTAATTCCAGCACCATTTTTTCAATATCAATGAAATCAAAGACTTGATTTTGCTCTTTATACTCCTCTAGTTTCTCATCCAAAATTTGCACTATTTGAAGAATTGCTTCCATCACACTTTTATTTTCTAAAATAGATTCTTTCAACTCTTCTTTGTTAACTGGCAGTTGTGCAAAAATAGTTTTAAGTTCATCTATTTCACCTTTAAACTCTTCTTTCAAGTCTTTAACATCTTGATCAGTTCCGGCTGCTAAGTTAGGTAATTTTGAAAAGTTAGTTAACGAAGAAAGATATTCTTCATAGGTCGAGGCTGAGGCTAAGGAAGTTAAGAGTTCTTGGCACTCTTCTCGTAGATCTTTTTTTTGTTGAGTCAAGACTCCATCAAAAGAGTCCAAGTAGCCGAAAATCAACTTTTTTCTGTGTTTAAAAATCGTTAACAGTTCAGCAAAGAGTTGATTGATATATTTATCACTAAAATAGTTGCTGATGTATTCTTGCCAATACTCATGAGTATCTAGTTTTAAGCGAGAAGCTTCATAGAATTCTAAGATAATGTCCCTGATTATTTTATCGTCTCTTGAACAGAATCGATCAATCATGGTCGTAAACTTACTATCTCTATTTGCGTATTCTTGCTCTAATACTTCTTCTAAATATTCCCTAGTTTTTACCGCAATAACATTGGGTTCAAAAACTCTGACTGATGGGGATACATTCATTTCATTGCTATATTTCTTTAAAAGAGATAATGCAAAAGCATCGAAAGTTTGAATATTGGCCGAATCAACATTATCTGCTTCTTCCAAATTATTATCTAGTAAGGCCTTGCGAATTCTTTCTTTCATCTCTTTGGCTGCCAATTTGGTAAATGTCAGCACTAGCATGTTGTCTAATTTATAACCTTTATCTTTGATAAAATGCAAAACACGAGCTGTCAATACTTGGGTTTTACCCGAGCCGGCTCCGGCCGAAACAACAATATTAGAACCCTCGCTATCTCTGGCAAGTTGTTGATTTTTTGTAAATTTTATTTCCATAACTATTCCGCCTCCTTACTACTGTCTTGTCCAATATCGAAGATATCTAAACTGTCATGATAACAAATATTATTTAATAAACAGTTGGAGCAAGATAGATCTTTACTTTTATCTTTCTTTGGTTTGATTGGAAAATTTCCCTTTCTAATATTCTCGATAGATTTTTTGAGTTGAGTTTCAGCTTCGCTAAACAGTTCATCAAATTGGAACTGTTCTCTTGTATTACCAAGCTTTTTATTTTTAATTGGATCCTTTTGATAATTAAGTTTACCAAAATATTCACTGCAATAGTTTTTCTTCTCGAAATATGCCTTTTGATCTAATCGCATTATTACATCTTCATCAAGTAGAGTTAAACCATTTAAGTGATAAGGGATTTCCTTCTTCTTTAGTTCCTTGGTCTTATCAATATAGACAGTTTGGATATACAAGCCTACCAAACAATACTCGGGGTATGCTTGACGCAAAAGATAACCATATAAAGGTAATTGCAAATCTAAACCATATGGAATATGTTCCGCCTTAAATTCATACTTACCCGTCTTATAATCAACGCAATACATCTCTTTATCTTTATCATTAAAGACAATCTTATCAATTTTTCCATATAAAGTAGTAATCTCATCAATTCTTGTCTCATATTCACTCTCTGCTATTGCTCTGGTAAACTTGCTACTTCGCAGTAGTTGAGCATTCTTTTTAATTACTTCATCAGCTTGCTTAATCAAGCGGGCTGCTAAATATCTTTCTTTTTCATTGACGAAATTTTCCATTATTTCAGTTTGATAATCCGCATAGTCAATCTCTTTATCCAAAGAGTCTTTCAAGACATGATGAAATAGATCCCCAAAATGCAGGTAGAAATTATCTTCGATTGGCCCCGCTTTCAGCACTCTTTTGACATAGTATTTGAATGGACAAACATTATAATCATCAATGGCTGTATATGATACTTTCATTTCGGCTTCATTTCGATAGTTTAAAAGACCTTTGAAACTATGATCGAAACTATTATAGCGAATTTGTTGATCATTAAAAGTATCGACATGTCTAGTCTCAATTCCATAAACTCTGCGTAAATCTTTGTATTTACTAACTTCTATTTCTGCCATCTTTTTTGAATAACGAAGATGATCAATCTCTCCTTTTTCAACTGGCATCTTTAATTTATCAGCTAAATCAGAAATATCAAATTTTTCGTTTCCCAATCTCTCTTTATGGGAAATATGAACATTGGCGGTACTTCTTAAAAAGTTTGATAACAAAGCCACTTCAATGTAGTTCTCAATTTGAGATGTATTTCTTTGTATCTTCTCTTTTTCTCCATCGGTTAATAAATCATTATCACGATGTTTAAAAGGATAGATACCTGCTGAAAATCCCAGCATAAAAACATATTCGTCATCAAGTACCACGCTATCTTTTGTGACAATTTTGATTGACCTATCATAGTGAATCTTTTTCATTTTAATTATCGTTCCAGCAAAAAAACATAATTTTAAATAATCATCTTTACCCAAAGATGGGATATCCTTTAAAATTGTTAGTACTGAACGTAATGATCCTAAGGCATCATATTGATCAAGAATTATATTTTTCTCCCAATCTTCTTCCTCTTCTTCGTTATGGATAGTTTTTATTCTTTGTGTTTCTTCGGCAACTTCTGCAAAAACTTGATAAATAGTTTCATTGCTGATTCTACTATTATCATCTAATCCTGCAGTCTCACGTTTTAAGTTGCGAATAAAATGTTTGAATAAAGGCGAGGCTTCAAGAAATGGAGGCTCAAAATCTTCGATAATAAGATTATGGTAATAAGCATATCGCTTAAGAATGTTTTCATAAGTGTCATCATACTTGTAGAGGTAAATCTTATTTATTATATCAGGGCCTTTTTCCTTAACGAGTTTCATGATTTGACAAAAAAGTGCTCGAACTTCTTCTTCCATAGTGCTGTAGGTATAGATAGTATGTGGTTTAATGTTTACAGGTATATCAGATAAATAAGTAAATTTGATGCCTAATTTGTTAAATGTTCTAGGAAGTTCAACATCCTTCTTTAAATACCCATAAACATAAATTTCTTTGGCTTTAAAAAGTTCCGGGAATAAAGGATTTTCATAGATGACCCCCTCTTCTTCCATGCGCTCATATAATTCAGCCCAATCTGGTCTTACTTTTTTAACATCGATAAGATTCTCAAGTATTTCACAACATTGATCATATTCAAGTTTTTTGTCTAAATCGCTAGTCGGTTCCATTAAATCATAATAGTTTTCATGTAACCAATGGATTGAACTTAAATCGTATTTGTAATAAGCCTCCTCCTCCAGTTCCTCCTTTGACATATATTTAATGTGTTTGGTTGGATATTTGTCCATTTGATATCTAACTAGTGATTCAATTTTCACAGAAGGACAAACTATAATTGAATTATCTCCTATTTTACTAAAATCCAGCATTCTAAAACCCCTTCCCCTTTGCGGATTAGTCCACTCACTTTAGACTTTTTGAGGTTAGATTGTGTTTTTTGCGTTTCTTTGAACAAAAGTACTCCTTTGCAACTTCTCCTCAAAAAACTAAATTAATGAATTTAGTATAGCATAATATTTTTGCAGAAACGGCTTTTTCACCGAATTGAGTTGATTTACTTACTTAACTGTAATGATATTTTACAAAACCCAAAAGA
>CAYIYS010000022.1:0-15247 GCA_964367975.1 uncultured Eubacteriales bacterium | reverse complement strand
TTGTGATGGGCGTTTTTTTGCCTTCAAATATCTATTTTGACTTATATTGCATTATATTAACATTTATGTTAACATAAAAATGATATTAAATAACAAACTTTTTGGGTATTGACAAATAGATTGTAGATTTAGATAAAGTGAAAATAATAGTCACTGAATCACAATCTTCGCACTTAGAATAAAAATATAGACACCAACAGGCGTGTTAATTGCATTAATTAAGCTAAAAAAGCGAACAAAACTCAATTCATTTAAAAGTAAAATAATACTCTTTCATTCGATCAATGTCAAGAATTTAATAGTCTTGAGCTCATAAATGGGACACTACTACACAAATGTGTGTAGAAATAATTTATAAACGGTCCGTTGATTGATTTTTGGGGAATAGTATTCTATACTAAACACTAAAGCCTGCTATATTTCTTCACATTTTTGTATTTAGAAAAGCGCTTAGATAGTTAATCTAAAATAGTTACAAAAATAACAAGGAATACTTGAAGTGGGTGCAATAAAGGCTTTAGTAGTAGAGTCAAAGGTTAAACGTCATTGCATCTAATACTATTTTGTTGAATTTTTATAAGTTTAGCAAAGCGTTGAAATTCTCGTAGTTGCAAGCATTGCAAAAGGTCAAAGCGAGAATTTTATATAAAAGATAGTTGAATGATATAGCGCTAGGTAGTTAGATACTAAAAAAGGGGTGGAGATGATAGATGAGACAGTGGTTCTAATGATTTAAACATTTTACACAAAAAACATAAAAGGAGGAATCTATGTGAAAAAGTACATACGTTATGCTGTGGCTTTGATAGCGGCTGTTAGTATGTTGGTTGGATGTGGAAGAACAAGTTCATCTTCATCCAGTTCAACGCAGTCAACTAGTTCTAGCCCATCAACTCAAACTAGTAGTTCGACATCTCCAGTAGTTGAGAAAGTATTATCTGCGATTAGTGTCAAGACAGCACCTAGTCAAGTAGAATATAATCTCAATGAAAAATTGGCCTTAACTGGTGGAGCGATTGAAGCGGTCTTTACTGATGGATCTAAACAAGTAATATCCATCACCAGTGAAATGGTCAGTAGTGTTGATATGGCGACTGCTGGCGAGAAAGTAGTCACTGTTAGTTATAAGTATGGGAGTGTGACAAAGACCACAACATTCTCAATTAGAGTAAAAACGCCAGAACCTACCAACTTACTTGCTGGTATTGATTTTGGTCAAACATCAAATGCTGTGAGAATTGGTTCAACTTTAGTTTTGAAACCAGTCTTTTCACCAGCTACTTTTACTAATGCAGATGTGATCTGGGAATCTAGTGATCCTAGTATTGCAACTGTAAATGAAAATGGCTTTGTAACTGCGATTAGTTATGGCAATGTCATAATTACAGCAACCTCAAAGACTTCAAATGAGGTCAAAGCTACAATTAGAATATATGCCTTAAGAGATACAATTCCAGCCGGACCAAGTTATGCAAATTGCGTACTTGATGGAAATGACGATTTAACTTGTACTACAGGTGGAGTTGTTAATACAGCAGTGGCTGGTATTGCCGATGGCATTAATGATTTATTAATTGCTGCTAGTGTTGGCAATGACGAGATTAGTTTTACTAACTTAACGGTTAGGGGAACAGTTAGAGTCCAAGGTGGTGGCTCTAGTTCGGTTATTTTTAACAATTCTAGAATCGCCAAGATAATTGCCGATAAAGCACCAGGAGTTGGCATTCAAATGCCTCGAATCGAAATTGGTTCAACTAGTACTGTTGGTGAGATGGAAGTGACACAAGCCGCATTATTGACGGTTAATTCAATGAATCCATTAAGAATATTAGCTAGTGCCAATTTAACTCTTAATTCATCATCAGCAATAAAATTGCCAGTTGAGATTAAGGTTCCAGCTGCGGCCCCAAGTGCCCCAACTATCCAATTAAGTGCACCGATTACAACGGTTGAAGTTTTAAAATCAGGTACAACTCTTACTGGTGCTGCAATTATTGAAGAGATTATTGCTCAAACCAGTTTAGTTGTAGGAGCACCAGCCGGGAGAATTTATATTCCAAATGGCGCATTGACTCCGACTATTACATTGAATGCAACTCCTAGTTTAATAGATAACCAACAAGCGGGTACAATCATTGCTGGAACCATGCCAGCAGGTATCATCTTGTCTAACCAAAACTTAACAGTTCAAGTGGCTGGAACAGTTGCTAATACCACTGACACGCCTATTGAAATTACTGGAAGTGATAATAATAAAAAATCGGCTACCGCTGGACAAGTTGCAACAGTTACTGCAGAAAGTGTCGGAGATCCAGCCGCTAATGCCCCAGCAGCAGTTGCTTCTGTGGCTTCAATAGCGCTAGAATATAACAAATTATTAGGATTGAAGAAACATTATAATGCTGCAGAAATTGCTGGATTCAAGACTAGATATGATTCAGCAGTTGCCACGCCATCATTAATCCAAGATGGTGAAGATCTAGAAGAAACAGTAGATGCAGCTGAAATTATGGTTTACTTAACAGGTACAGCTGTAAAAAAGGCTTACATTACAAATATAGAATATTCAACAGATGGAAGTGCCTATACTCCTATATGGGAGCAACGTATCGGCTCTTTGTCTTATCAATTAACGAATGATGATTTGACAGCAGCCGAGTTTAAATATCTCATCTCTTATGTAAAGGCAACTGGAGAGACTTCACTTGAAACCCTAAGTTTCCTTGCTGTTGATGCAGAGATAAATCTACGCCAAGCAAATAATTATTCTTATGATATTGTTGTCCCAACAATTGCAGAGCAAACATTTGTTGAAACAGGGACTTTAGCACAAGTGTATTTAGCAGTTTCTGATGTGATTGATGCAAGTCAAACAATCATTGATGTAAAGGCTATTGTAGAAGATGAAGTAAATAGAGGCAAAGATATCTATTATCCTGCTTCGCCAAATAATGCTAAACTTTCAATAGCTAATGATGGAAGTGTTAGTGTTACAGGTAGTGTCGTAATAGATGTCAAGAATGAAGCAGAGTTAAAAGAAAGTCTACCATTCTTAGTAACCAAGAAATTGACAGCTAATATCGCTGATATCTTAACTCAATGGTTGATAGATGAAGGTCGCCAAGAAGTTGTTGATTTGAATGATCATACTATTTCTTCTAAATCTGATATTGCAAGTGTTTTCATGGTAGTGTCAGGCGCTAATACTAAATTAACAGTTCAAGACACAAGCGAAAACGCTGACGGTAAAATCACGCATAATAGTACCTCTAAGGATGGATTGATTGTTCAAAACGGTGCGCAATTTGAAATGACATCAGGCACATATGAATTGGCAGGCACTGATTCTGTGGCCTCGCTGTGTGTCTATGGCAATAGAGATAAAGACGATCGCACTTCGTCAATAGCCTCAACAATGACTATCTCTGGCACAGCTCAAATTACTGCTTACTGGTACGGATTGTATGCAGTTGGAAATGGAGCCGTGTTGAATGTCAAAGATGAAGCTGATATTTATGCTTCTCATGGCTTCGCCATTTCTGGTAATGGAAATGCTTGGGAGTCGGGAACAACTATAAATATCAGTGGTGGAACCATCATAAGTGGCGAAACTGCAATTTATCATCCACAAGATGGAACATTAAATATTACAAGTGGAGAAATTACAGGTGTTAATAATGGTATTCAAATGAAATCCGGAACACTTAGTGTTTCAGGCGAAGGAACAGTCATATCAGCAAGTGGGGCAAAAGCAACCCCAGTAGTATATGGTAATGGTTCAATCGAAAGTGGTGCAGCTATTTCATTTATAACTGATACAGTTGGTTATACAGGAGTAATGAATGCTACTATCAGTGGTGGTACCATTACAAGTGAACACTCATACGCGATTCTTGAAGATAATGCAACTTATTATAAAGATGAGCACGGTAACGAAGTGACTGACATAGCAACCCATACGGGTACAATTGAAATCAACGGTGGCACAATTACTGGATATGATTACGATATCTTCGTAAGAGAAGGATCGAAAGTAACTATAGCTGCAGATGTTGATGTAGATGTAGTCTTCGATGTTATGAATATTGAATCATTCAAAGGTGCCTTAGCAAGTGTGCATCCAGAAAATGATATTAAAGTTTCAGCAGATATGACTCTTGATGAAGATGCAACAATCAAATCGGGCGATCAAGTATTTGTTGAAGGTGAAAAGACATTAACAATTAATGAAACTTTAATTAATAATGGAACTTTAATTAATCAATCTGAAATAACTATGGGCGCTGATGGAACATTCACTAATAATTCTGTATTCAAAAATTTAGGCTTCGTTACAGGTAGTGATGAAGCAACTATGAATGGATCTGCGAATTGGGTAGAATTACAAGGCGTTAGTTCTCTATCTACCACGCCGGTATACAGCATAGTATATGCACATGGTATTTGGGTACAAAAGGCCAAAATGGATTTTGTCTATGCTCAAGCGGCCGCCGCTATTGCACAAGCTCCAAATGTTTCTGCGGGAGCAAGCGATACTTATATTTATGAAAACATCTTTCTAGCAAAACCGGTTGATATTGCGACTAAGGTTGATAAGGCTTATGTTAACTATGATAGTTCAATAACTACATATGGTGATATTACCTGGTACCAAACCGATAAATATGTGACTGTGACTAATAAGGACCCAGCCAAAGCCACAAGTTTAACGGATCCAACTCATGCAGGTATGTTTAGGTCATGGGTACCTATCGCATTCAAAGCCGATTTAAATAAAGATGGTACATATGATGCAGTAGCATCACTGAATAATCGGACAAGATTATATGAAGTATCATGGTTTGATGATACAAACTTTATTGGTTGTACGACTATATTGCTTGATTTTAACAATGGTAGCAATCAACACGTAACTGCTCCTAGTGCAAACGTTGATTTAAGTACTGAACTAGCGAGTTTAGCAATTACCAATGGAATTTCAGATGATGATTATTATTTGACAATTGCCACTGGTATGCTAGATACGGGAATTACAAGTATAATTATTAATGCTCATGTATATGGTATTGATGATGATTATACTTATACTGAGGACCCAGATGTTTCTGTAATAAAGAAAGCATATTCTTACGATGCTGATACCAAAACTTTGAAGGTTGCTGGTGGTTTATTAAAGGACTCAATTGATCCAACAGGATGTATTGTATTAACTATTGGCGATACATCGGTTCGATATGTTATTGTTACTATTGCTAAAAAATAAAGCATTGAATTAGATAATTGCTTTACTCCAATAATAAAAATCGTGTTGTTGTAATATGAAATACGAGCACACTCAAAATTAACTTTAAGAGTGTGCTCGTCATATTTTGTTCATTGAACTTTATCTATATAAAATTATATATGGATAATTAAGAAAAAAGCATTTATTAATCCGTCCAAGCCGAAAACTAAAATATATCCTATAAAACTGATGCTCTATAAAAGAGGCTTGATGTTTTATAGGATATATTTTAATGTTATATTAATTTAATAGTTTTTCGTTAATAAGTTTTTGATTTAGGGGTGGACAATATTAATCCAATTATGGCTCTTAATTGTTATTCTTCATACCAACCTATGATGCCATCTTTCTTTACAAGATATCTGCCATCATAGTATTCATATACATAAACCTCGTCACCAGGATTAAGTTTAGGGAGATAGTCAGTGTAATCAATACCATACCATTTACCTTCGTGTTCATATAATTGATGAGTAGGTAGTGCAAAGGCGTAGCCAGTTTTGGTTTGCTTAACTCGCGTAATAGGGCCTTTGCGCTCCACTATGGTCATTTCATTGTCGCCATAGTGAATTGAGACTGGTTTTTTGCTCATCGCTTGATAACGCTTAATTTTCATGGTTGGTGAATTTTCATAAGAAGCAAATGAAAAATTCATTTTATCTATGCCAGAGATGATTAAAGCATTGAGTTGCCCAAACTTCTTAATGCAGTTACCGCCATCTATTCCAATGACACGATGAACATCATCAAATTTTGGATTGCAAGTTAAGAAATCTCCTTTGTAATTAGAGACGGGCCAATGCCCAATAATTAGGTATTTATCGAAGACTACTTCATTATTTTCCATAAAGGCATTATTTTTCATACAAAAGAGGGCATTATTTTGTTGTAAATCATTAGACAGTAGACCTGCATGAGCAAAAGTCAATTTGGGCGTTTGAATCACAACAGGTAGATCATCTAAAAATTGTAATTCAACTTTAAAGTGTTGATGCACTTTTGGAATTGCATGCTTAAAATCATCAATGGTTTCTACTTTTAATTCTAATAGTTCAAACATCTCCCACCATAATGAATTTGGTGTCGATTTGATATAGGAGTACATGATATCTAGTTCAATCGGATCGTCAAAGTTACGATAAAAAAGGTTATCGCAATTACCTTTGACAAAGTAGACATCATTGTGTTTGGCTAGCATCATTAAAAATGTTAGTGTTTTTAGTGATTGAGGGCCTTTTTCGGTAATATCACCATCAATAAATAATAAGTCGCGATGGGAGTATTTTATTTTTTTCAAAAGGCCAACTAGGTAGTCATAATTTCCATGAATATCACTGATGACAAGAATGCGACGTTTAGCAGGAATTTTCATGTATTGAACTGGCAACATAGTTATTCGTCCTCCTTAACAACTTGTAAGTAAAGTAAGGCATTATAGATGCCATTATCACCAATAGCAGTACTAATGTAGTCAGCAACTTGTTTTAATTCAGTTGTAGCGTTTCCCATCGCAATGCCCATCCCCACATTATTAAGCATTTCTAAATCGTTATTGGCATCACCAAAAGCAATAGCTTGGGCTTTATCAATGCCTTTTTGTTGGAGATATTTATTAACAGCAAAGCCTTTATTGATTTGTTCATTAAAAACATCAACACAATATTCATGAAAGCGGTGATAGGAAAAACTCTTTGTTTCTTTTTGGATTTGTTTTAGTTGTTTTTCATCAGCAAAGACAAAGAGTTGTGAAACCTTTTCTCCCGCATATTTTTTATAAATAGGATAAGGTATTCTAAAAGCATCACAAGAAGACTTGACTTGTTGATTAGGTGGTAGAGTAATGTGATTTGTGGTTGATGAGATATACTGCACAACTACATTGTGTTTATTACAAACATCAATTAATTCTTCAACTTCACTTGGGTTGTATTCAAATTCAAAGATAATCTTTCTCTCTTTATCATAGATGACATAACCATTAGAGGTAATAAGACCATCGAGTGGCAGTAAATCTAAAGCACCAATACCAGCAATTAAATCAATGTTTCTTCCCGAGGCTAAAACAAGTTTTAGGCCTTGTTCATTAGCTTTTTTTAAAGCATTTATGGCTGAAACAGGAAAAGAGTAAGTTTGATGATCATATAAAGTGTTATCAATATCTAAGAAAATAATTGAATAATTCATGCTGATATCTCCTTTTGTTCACAATAGTTAATTTTACCTTTCTTACGCTTAATAAGCAAGTTTATAGCACAAATATATGATTGAAAATGTCATTAAACAATGTTAATATATATAAGCCATGCCCGAGTGGTGAAATAGGTAGACGCAAAGGACTCAAAATCCTTCGACTGAATAAGTCATACCGGTTCGATTCCGGTCTCGGGCACCATTTTTGCTAAAAAGTTCATCGTTGTTTTTATCAAGTTTTAGCAGTATTTTGAACATTTTTAAACAGTTTAACAATCAAAGAGGATTTAAAATTTAAAAAGAACACAAGCAATCTAAGTCCAAAAACTTAAATTGATTGTTTTTATGTAAAAACCTTAAAAAATATTCGACTGGCCTTGAATTTTTTTAATTGCTTTGTTAGCACAATAAGTCTATATCAATAAGGGGTGAATTGTTTTTAGTGAGTTAAAACTAATGAACCAAAACAAAGACAAAATATTTTTAAAGGTTTAATACAGGAGCCAAATTTCACAATTAAAAAAATTTGAATAAATGAAGTCTGCTTGCTGGATATTTATTCAATCAATACCTAGTCTTAGATTTACTCCACCATCTGTCACTTTTTAAGCGTATAATTAGAGAAAACAGAGGAGAGTGAAGTTATGAGTTTAGAAAAGATAGAAGACAAGTTTCTAAGATATGTGCGTCTTGATACGCAATCGAGTGAAACATCAAAAACTTATCCATCAACAAAACAGCAATTGGTGCTAGCTAAGCTGTTGAAACAAGAACTGCTGGACTTAGGAATCAAAGATGTTGAAATGGATGAGTATGGCTTAGTTTATGCTCATATTGAGGGGGAAAAAGATTTACCAACCATTGGCTTAATCGCCCATATGGATACAGCCCCAACCCTTAAAGGGGGTAACTATGAACCACGAGTAATTTATAATTACG
Source organism: uncultured Eubacteriales bacterium (assembly GCA_964367975.1). Lineage (GTDB taxonomy): Bacteria > Bacillota_I > Bacilli_A > RFN20 > UBA1709 > CAYIYS01. The sequence goes on along the minus strand of CAYIYS010000022.1, from coordinate 6,834 downwards.
ATGGTCAAGATATCCAACTGAATAATACTTATACTCTCGATATTAAGCAATTTCCGCATTTAAAACAATTAAAAGGTCAAACTCTAATTGTGACTGATGGCGAACACTTATTAGGTGGTGATGATAAAGCCGGGATTGCCATAATTATGGCGCTAGCTGAGTATTATCTCCAACATCCTAAAATTAAGCATGCACCTATTGCCATAGCCTTTACCCCAGATGAAGAAGTGGGCGGAGGAGCCTTGCATTTTGAGGTAAAAAAGATGAAGGCTGATTTTGCCTATACCCTGGATGGTGGGCCTTATAATGATATTAATTATGAAAACTTTAATGCTGCTAGTGCTAGCGTCTCTATCCAAGGAGTTGGTATTCATCCTGGTAATGGTAAAGACCTCATGGTTAATGCTTCTTTACTAGCTATGGAGTTTAATTCTTTACTTGATCCCCAAGCCATTCCAGCTAAAACTAGTGGTTATCAAGGATTCAATCACTTAGTTGAAATGAAAGGTGATGTTGAAACTGCATACTTAGCGTATATTATCCGCGACCACGATGAAGATAAACTTCGGCAAAAAGAAGCAAGGTTTATAGAGATAGGTCAGCAATTACAAAATAAATATCCAACCAGTAAAGTTGAAGTTAAGATTGGTAAAGGTTATCGCAATATGCGTTATTACTTTGAACAAGATAAGACCGCGATTGAAGCCATAGTCAAAGCTTATCAAAAAGTGGGGATCGAACCAACATTTTCGCCGATTCGCGGTGGGACTGATGGTGCAACTATTACCTATCTGGGTCTACCATGTCCAAATCTAGGCAATGGTGATCGAGCCTGCCATGGACGTTATGAGCATGTAGTTGTGCAAGAAATGTATCAAGTATTCGATGTCATTAGAGCTTTATTAGAAAAGTAAGTTATTTAAATTTAGCAGGGGGAGAAAGATCTATGAAAGAAACAGAAATTACTGTCCAAGTATTTGCCACATTAGAGGCCATTGATTTAACTTTAGCCAAACAGGGTTTTAAAAAGCAGCAAGTGATAACTGTCATTGATAGTTATTACTCAAAATATACGCTGGCAGAACTGCAGGCAATGACTTATCCAGCTTTAATTAAAAACTCGATTCTAGTGCGTGAAATAATGCAAGATTATCCATTCTATCAAATAGTCTACAAGCAAAAAGAATATGATCAAGAAGGTCATGTCATAGCTGAAGAAAAAGTGGCTACTGCTGTCGCTGATTTAAAAAAGATTTGTGCGATCTTTGAACTGGCCGGGTTAACCAAATGGTCTAACCTTATTAATCATTCAACAGTCTATCAAAAAGATGCTGTTGAGTTGGTCATTCAAAATGTTAAAGGCTTGGGTATATTTTTGGAATTTGAAGAAAATGAAACGCTGAAAGACTTAACTCCTAAAGCCAAGATTGAGCGCATGAAAGCGATCATCAAAACTCTTGATTTGCCACTAGGAAATGATTTTTCATGCAAAAAAGTATATCTCAAGTTTAAACAATAATAAACATAATCTTGGTGTTTTTGTTATCTACAAAAGTAGGCGTAACAAGCTAAAGACTATCAGGTATAATTAACTCATTCCTTAGTGAATGAGTTTTTTGTATAATCAAGAAAATTTTGGGCAATTTTATGTGGTTGCAAAAGAGTCGATAATTAGGTCATATTAGCGCCCGATTTGATTTAAAATGGCCTGACTTTTTTTATTGACATCTTATTATTATAGTGTTAATATAATGCGGTATCTAATAGTTCGGTAACGAACTAAATTGGAGGTAAGTATTGTGGAAACAAAGATTGATTCGGCTGTCATGCAGATGGCTTATTATCTACGTAGAGCGATGAATAAAACAACTAGTCAATATGGAATTAGTGGTCCCCAAGCCCGTTTCATTGGTTTTATTGCTGAACAAAAACAAGCTGTTTATCAAAAAGATATTGAAAAAGCTTTTAATATTCGGAGGTCAACAGCCTCGGGTATTTTAAAACATTTAGAAGAAGCCGGTTTAATCAGCCGGGAAGTGGTTAGTAAGGACGCTAGATTAAAGAAAATTGCTTTATCAGCCAAGGGGCGAAGTTTAAAGCGAGATGTTAGCATAACTATTAAAGAGAATGATGCAATGATGAGAAGGGGTTTGACTATTGAAGAGCAAACTCAATTTATTGCTTTAGCCAATAAAATTATTGAAGATGTCAAAAGCAAAGAAGGTGATGATTGTGAAAATCATAAAGATATTAAGTAGAGGAATTAGAAATTCCAAAAAAGAGACAATCTTGGCACCAATTTTTGTTTCCTGTGAAGCTTTAGCGGAAGTCTTTATCCCTAGAGTGATGGCCTTACTAGTTGATCAAGGCATTGAACCAGGTAACTTGCAAAATGTTTATAAGTATGGGGCAATAATGATTGCTATTGTTTGTGTCTCATTGTTTTGTGGGATTATGACGCAAGTAATGGCAGCTAGAGCCTGTGCTACTTTTGCTAAAACCATTCGAGAAGATATGTATCATAATATTCAAGACTTCTCGTTTGCTAATATAGATAAATTTTCGACTGGCGGTTTAGTTACTAGATTAACGACCGATGTTAATAATGTCCAAATGGCTTTTCAAATGATTCTTATCGCCTTATTTAGATCGCCCTTTATGCTGATTTTTGGCACTATTATGTCTTTTACGATTTCGACAAAACTCGCCTTTATTTTTGTGGGGGCAATTCCTTTCATGCTAACTTTGTTGATTGTTTTTATGAAGAAAGCCCAACCTTACTTTGTTAAGACCTTTAGAAAGTATGATGATCTTAACACTGTTGTTCAAGAAAATGTCAGTGGTATTCGAACTGTCAAAGCCTATGTTAGAGAAGATTATCAAAGTCAAAAATTACAAAAAAATGCGCGAGAATTATATACCTATTCAATGCAATCAGAAAAGTATTTGGCTTTTGCTAACCCGGTTGTGCAATTTACAGCTTATGCTTGTATTGTCTTGTTTGCTTGGTTAGGGGCTAAGATGATTATTACTGGTGAAGGGGGAATGACCACGGGAACTTTAATGTCTTTAATTAGTTATGTATCCCAAATACTGACGAGTTTAATGATGATTTCTATGACTGTTGTCATGTTAGTCATGTCTAGAGCCAGTGGTGAAAGAATAGTTGAAGTCTTAACCGAAAAAAGTGATATTACTAACCCTATTAACCCACTTATTGAAGTTAAAGATGGTTCAATAGATTTTAATGAGGTTTCTTTTGGTTATAACCAAGGCAAAGATGTTTTAAAAGATATCAATCTGCATATTAATGCGGGTGAAACTATTGGCATTATTGGTGGAACTGGTTCATCTAAATCAAGTTTAGTTCAACTGATCTCACGACTCTATGATACGACTCAAGGTGAGGTCAAAGTTGGTGGCGTAAATGTTAAGCAATATGAGATGAGTGCTTTAAGAAATCAAGTGGCAGTAGTCTTGCAAAAAAATGTTTTATTCAGCGGAACAATTAAAGAGAATTTGAAATGGGGCAATAAAGATGCGAGCGATGAGCAAATTATTGAGGCTTGTAAAAAAGCCCAAGCCCATAACTTTATCATGTCTTTCCCTAATGGATATGAGACGTATATTGAACAAGGGGGAGTCAACGTTTCAGGTGGACAAAAGCAAAGGTTATGTATTGCTAGAGCTTTATTAAAATCCCCTAAAATCATTATCCTTGATGACTCAACTAGTGCGGTCGATATGAAAACAGATGCCGCTATTCGCGATACCTTTAAAAATGATTTACAAGATATTACCAAGATAATTGTCGGCCAAAGAATTTCATCAATTGAGAATGCGGATCGCATCCTGGTTCTTGATAATGGCCAAATTAGTGGTTTTGATACGCATGAAAACCTCTTAAAAAACAATCTAATTTATCAAGAGGTTTATAATACTCAAGTAAAGGGGGTAAACTAAGATGGCAGGACCAAGAAGACAAGTGATTCGCCCAAAATATGAAAAGGGCGAAGTCAGTCAAATTCTCAAACGCATGTTCAAAGAAATTTTTTCTAAACATTTATTCGCCTTGATTTTGACTTTAATTTGCATTGTTGTTTTAGCCTTATCAAGTGTTTATGGAACTTTATTTTTAAAATCTTTAATCAATGATTACATTATTCCTTTGACTGGTCAAAGCAATCCTGATTTCTCGCAACTAAATGGGGCAGTTATTAAAATTGCTTTAGTCTATTTAATGGGCGTCATCGCTTCATTTATTCAAGCCTTAATCATGCGTTATGTTACTAATGATACTTTATATAATATTCGAACCAAGATGTTTGATCATATGGAACAATTACCAATCAAATACTTTGATTCGCGTACGCACGGCGATATTATGTCGCAATATACCAACGATGTTGATACACTTCGTCAAATGATCAATCAAGCGCTGCCTAGTTTGGTTAGTTCAGTCATTACAATAGCGAGTGTAGTTATTTCAATGTTTATTCTCAATGCCTGGTTAACCCTTCTAGTCTTTGTTATTTATTTTGGTGTCGTTTTCTTGGTTAAAAATATTGGCTCAAAAGCCTCCAAATACTTTGTTGCTCAACAAAAAGCTTTGGGTGGCCTAAACGGGTATATTGAAGAAATGATTGATGGTCAAAAAGTAGTAAAGGTCTTTTGCCATGAAAAGGAATCCATGGCTGGGTTTGATCAAAAAAATGAAGAATTATCTGAAATTGCCGTCAATGCTAATCGCAACAGTGGCGTCATTATGCCTTTAATGGGTAATTTAGGGCACTTAGCTTATGCGATTATTGCTATTGTTGGTTCAATTATGGCAGTTAAAGGTTTGAGCGGATTAGATCTAGGAACGATTGCAGCTTTCTTACAATTCACCCGCAATTTCTCTATGCCTATTTCGCAAGTCTCACAACAATTCACTTTTATTATTGCTTCTTTAGCTGGAGCAAAAAGAATTTTTGCTTTACTTGATGAACCGATTGAAGTTGATAATGGTGATGTAACTTTAGTTAACGCTAAATATCTTGATGGTCAACTTGTTGAAAGTGATTTAGTTACAAAAACTTGGGCTTGGAAAGTTCCAAGTGAGAACGACTCATTTAAGTATGTCGAAGTCAAGGGAGATGTGAGATTTTATAATGTCGACTTTGGCTACAATAAAGATAGTAAAGTTATTCATGATATTTCTTTATTTGCTAAGCCTGGGCAAAAGATTGCTTTTGTTGGGCATACTGGAGCTGGGAAGACCACGATTACTAATTTAATTAATCGATTTTATGATATTGATCAAGGAAGTATTACTTTTGATGGCATCGATATTAAACAAATTAAGAAGTCAGACTTACGCCATTCCTTAGGCATGGTTTTACAAGATACCAATTTATTCACTGGAACTATTAAAGAGAACATTCGTTTTGGGCGACTAAATGCTACCGATGAAGAAGTAGTAGCCGCCGCTAAATTAGCTAATGCTGATAGCTTCATCAATCAATTACCAGGTGGTTATGATACTTTGTTAACTAATAATGGGGCTAATCTTTCTCAAGGGCAAAGACAACTATTATCTATCGCTAGAGCAGCCATTGCTAATGATCCAGTTCTTATTTTGGATGAAGCAACTTCTAGTATCGATACTAGAACTGAAAAAATCATTCAAGAAGGAATGGATAAATTGATGGAGAATCGCACCGTTTTTGTGATTGCGCACCGCTTATCAACTGTTAGGAACGCCAAAGCTATCATCGTGATGGATGATGGTAAAATTATTGAAAGAGGCCCACACGAGGACTTAATCAAGGAAAAAGGCAAGTATTACGAACTTTATACAGGAGCCAGTGAATTAGAATAGAACAATTAAAGTGAGATATTGTTATATCTCACTTTTTAATTCTTTCATATCTAGTGGGGGTTTTAAATAATGTTGTTGCTAAGTTTTAGTGCTAAGAAATATCTGTCTAAATCGGCAAAATAAAGTTTAGTAAGCAGAACTATTTATTAAAAAAAGAAAAAGGGAATCTTGTCAATTGATATAATATTGTGTAAAATAACAAGTGCGTGGAAGCTTAGCTCAGTTGGGAGAGCGCTTCCTTCACACGGAAGAGGTCAGGAGTTCGAACCTCCTAGCATCCACCATATTAAAAGCATAGGTTTGATACAAACGTATCGAGCCTTTTTCTTTTTAAAACTTGATAATGTGTTTTAAATGTGATACAATATATTTGAGGTGGAAGGATATGAAAAATAGTGTTGTTCATGTAAGAGTTAGCGATCAACTTAAAAATAATGTTGAAGTAATTTTAGAAGAGTTAGGTCTTTCTTTGTCTTATGCAATTAATATGTATTTAAAACAAATTGAATCTAAAAGAGGTATTCCTTTTGAAGTTGTTTTAGAAAGCGAAGAAAAAGCAAAAGAAATTGAAAATTTAGCTAAAGCTATAAATTTAACTGGTGGAAATGAAGTTTCAAAATACGCTAATAAGATTATTAGTCTATATGCTCAAAATGTTATTGATTATGAAACTGCAGTGTTTGCTCTTGGAAGGAATGTGTAAATGAAAGATCCATATGTTTATAAAGATAGTGATGTTTTAATTAATAAAGCAGATATTAAAGAAAAAAATAGGCTAGATGAATTTGAAAATAGAATGTCAAACTTAGCTCTTGTTATGTTGTTTAAAAGTGATATTAAAATTGAAAATGCAAACGATATCTTTAAAATTCATAAAATGTTGTTTGAAAATGTGTATCAGTGGGCTGGTAATTTTAGAACCATTAATATATATAAAAGCGAACCTATTTTAAATGGTCTTAGTGTAGAAT
>CAYIYS010000021.1:0-16005 GCA_964367975.1 uncultured Eubacteriales bacterium | reverse complement strand
TTTCATATCTTTATCATCAGAAAATGCTTCCCTTATTTTTGTATAATAATCACTAATAACCAATCCATACCCTATTAGCATAAACAAGAAAATAGCATAGATTGGATTAAGCAAAATTACCCCAATTAGAATGAAGATAAAAGGAATCATTTTATCTTTTCTTCGCGCAAAAATAATTGATGTCAAATACCCTTGGAAGAAAAAAAGTATGGCCCCCATCCAAAATAAGTTGAAGACTATCCCTGTGATAATGCCAACAATTCCCGGATCCATGAAATACAAGGGTTGCATAATTGCAAAGGCAATACCAATTGGTAAATAGACATAACTTAGCCAGCGTGGAATGGCAATAAACATAAAATTGGTCATTGGTCGATCAATTAATTTTAAGCGTCTCATCACATATAGATTGCAAACGTGAACCATAAAACCCTCAACTAAGCCCATAAAAAAGATAAAGGTTGGAATACTGCGTTTGACAATCATCATTAAAAACTCTTGATTATCACTGATTTTCAATGCTGTAAAGATCCAAGTAACGATTTGGTTTATCTCCAAAGAGATGTCATAGTTGAACAAGTTAGCAAAAATGATCATTGTGAGTGTATTAACAACCATTGAAGCTATTGCTGACACTAAAATGATAGTGGTCTCCTTTGCATTTTTTCTAATCAGTTCACCATAGATTACCCCTAAAACATTTGCTGTCAAAACATAGAAAATGGTTGACATCACATTAATTAAACAACCGACTATTATAATAGCAACAAAAGGTACAAATGCTTTTTTTATCCCATAACGAAAGGAAAAAATGGCTAAAGGAAGAGGTAAGATAAAAAATAAAACACTTTCTAAAAAGCCTCCAGAGAATTTAGAGACTAGGAAAAAAATGCAATAAATCGCAACAAAGAGCGCTCCTTGCACTAATCTTTTTGTGTCGCTTTCCTTCATCTACGCTTTTCTCCCTTCTTTACACAAAACCCCCTTAGTTGTTGATGTCCAACTTTGGGGGTTCACTTCACTTTCGGTTTTTTATTACTCAATAACGTATGGTAATAAGGCCATTTGACGAGCGCGTTTAACTGCAGTGGCAAGCATTCTTTGATACTTTGCACTTGTGCCTGTAATTCTACGTGGTGAGATTTTCCCGTTAGCCGAAATAAATCTTCTTAGTAAGTCAATATCTTTATAATCAATATATGTGATTTTATTTTTGGTAAAATAACATACTTTTTTCCGGGGCCGTTGTTTCTTAAATGCCATAATGTTTTCCTCCTCTAGAATGGTAAGTCATCATCTGGAACATCCACTCCAACATTTTCGGGACGTGGAGCTTGGACTTCAGGTTGTGGCTCATAGGCATCATACTTATTTTGTTGTGCCATATTGTCATTTGCTCTTTGGGTGCTAACGCTTTTAGATTCAAGTAGTTGCACACTATCACAAACAACTTCAGTTACATATACTTTATGTCCATCTTTGCTATCATAGTTTCTGGTTTGAATTCTTCCTTCAAGACCAACAAGGGATCCCTTTTTAGCATATTGAGCCATAAATTCAGCGGTCTTATTCCATGCTACACACGAAATAAAATCAGTTTTATTTTCTTCTTGCTTGGCAAATCTATTATCGCAAGCAACTGTGAAGGATACTACGGCGTTACCATTAGTAGAACGCCTCAGTTCTAAGTCTCGGGTCAGTCTTCCAACTAACACCACTCGATTAATCATATTATTTCCTCCTATACTATAATGCTATAGTCATGTGGCGGACAACATTTTGATTGATACCACAAATTCGAGCAAATTCCTTGTTTAGTCCAGGATTTTCAGCTTCGAAATTGATGATAACATAGTAACCTCTAGTTTGATTATTGATTTCATAAGCAAACTCACGGCTTCCCCATTCATTGACTTCAACTTTGGAAGCACCATTCTCTTTTAAAGTGTTTAGTAAACTCTCTAAATTTGATTTACGCGCTTCTTCATCAAGATCATTGTTGAGAATAATCATTGTTTCGTACCTTTTCATACGTACACCTCCTTATGGTCAGATGGCTACTCACCCCTGTAAGTAGCAAGAAGATTGCACTTCCTTCACCTAAGTGCTTACTAATTATAATATAATTAAGTTATAAAGTAAAGCAAAAGAAGAACCTTGTATTGAGCCAGTTATTGCTCATGTGTTTTAGGGCGAAAATCATTAAATTACTCCCTTTTGTGTTCTTTATATACATTTTTGTGTTGAGTGTTCTCAATCGCCAACTTTTGCTAGTTTTCTTCACAAACTTGTTGATAATAATGCCAAACGAGTTTATGATGATAGTAATTTAAGCCGAAGAATGGAGGGGGTTTAGATGTTGACACCTTTGGGCAAAATTCTACGCATAATTCGTATTAATACCGGAGATAGCGCCACCGAAATGGCTTTTAAGCTCCACATTTCTCCTTCTTACCTTTCTGCTATTGAAAATGGTAAAAGAAATATCCCTTATGATATGGAAAAACTAATTTCAAGCACTTACCCTTTGTCTACAAGAGACATTCAACGCATGCGAGATTCAATTAAAGACTCAACTAAAATGATTTCTTTTGATCTTACACTTCTTTCAGAGAAAGCGAAAAAAGTTCTCTTTGCAGTCACGAATGGAGAGGTCCAAGATGAAGATTTAACAACCATGTGTGAAATGGTTGATAAAAAGAAAATATCTTAATTATGAATAATGATCACGAAAATAGTCAAAACAAGCAAGTTGTATTGGCATATTTAACAACGTGCGAAAGTCCTGATAAACAGGAAATAATAGTTCCCGAAAATGCGGTGGCTTATCTCTACGTTGATGATGTATTTATTGGCAAAAAAGAGTCATCCTTTTTATTATCCGACGCATTATCTATTAGTCAATTAAACAAACTCATTAATGTCTATATATCTTACCCTAACGAGTTCAAAAAAATTCTCTGGGGTTTTGGTAATGTCCAAATAATTAATAAAACTTTAAATGAAGCTTTTAGATTGGGCTGTAATGGAGAATGTTGTGTTGACATCTTTAATTACCCCACTTTATTTAAAATGGTGGGTAAAGAAGAAATCACCATGCGCGATATTCAAAAAATCATTCTTCCCCTTATTGAAAAAGTTGGCAAGGATGTTTGTACCAAGCTTTTTATCAATAACACTATATCCGCTAAAAATGCCAATCTGCTTAGAGATAAGATTGAAGATGCTTTCTATCAACGAATCGTTAATTCCAAGTTGTTGGTTGATTTTGGACTATCCATCACCTTAATTCAACTGATGGTGGTTTATGTGAATAATGATGATTTGGAATACATTACTATTGCTAACGAACACAAACGCAAAAAGAGTTTTAATTATTTATTTAGTATTGGGATATTGGCGGTCGTTGTTGTAATAGGTATAATAATATGGCCTAACAAACTAGATCAAACAACATCTTCATCCTCTTCATCCAGTAGCACTTCTTCGATCCATACTTCTTCCAGTTCAATAACGCAACCTTTTGTTAAATTGGAGTATGATTTACCCTCTATGAGCCAAACCAAAGAACACACCAAACCGGTGGAGTTTAGAGTATCGGTTAATGAAGAAAATTATAATCGAGATGTTGGTTGGTATGTCAATGGAATCAGGCAAGAAACGCTCCACGCTTCTATGCCCTTTACCTTTACCCCACCTTATAATGTCGATGGAACATATGAGATTGATGCCAGACTATTTGAAACACTATTTGATAGAACTTGGATTACCGTGGCAGATCAATTTATTTTACCAATGTCAACTTATAACTACGATACCAATAAAAAACATCAAGAATATGTTCAACTCTCTGCTTATTATATTCAACAAGTAAATAACAATACATTTTCATTTAATGTCCAATACTCAAATAGCGCTGATTATTTTGCCACCATCTTTGATCCTCCAGCCGGAGAAAACTATAAATATAGTTGTGACTTGCAAAAACGCACTAATGGTCTTGTCATCTTTTATTTACATGCTGAAGAACTGCTAAGAAGCGAGAAAGGACCATCCATTTCATTTGTCACCGCAAATCAAAAAAGTGTCTTTTACATAGGGATGTCTGTTGTTGATTTTAATAAATTCAAAGAACACTATTCTATAGTTAAGGAGGAATCATGAGTAACAAAAAAGTAATCTGCCCAATTTGTGGTTCAATCCATATTCAACCCTTAGAAAGAGAAAACAATTTCTTTTGTGAGTCTTGCCTTTCTTCTTTCGTTTTGGAATCCAATAATGTCGCTTTAACCAATTTAATTAAGTTGAAATCTCAACCGCACCTTAGTGGTAGTGAAATCTATCAAAAAAGTATTGATAGCATTTTCACTATTGAATGTTATTTTGAAAATGATGAAACAAGAGGTACCGGCTTTATCTTAACTAACCCTCTAACTGATGAGCCTCTTATTCTCACCTGCATGCATACCATAGTTGATGATAATGGTAACGTCTGCAAAACAATAACAGGAACCCTCAGCAACGTTTTAAATGTCTACAAGTTTGAATGTCTGGCTTGTGATACCAAACTAGATATTGCATTACTAACAACCCAAGAAGTCAAAAGAGATGGCTTAAAAAGTAATGGTCATAGTTCTCAAGTCGGTGAACAAATATATGTTATTGGCAATGGAAAAGGCGAAGGTATCAGTATTCTTAATGGTATCATCAGCGATGTTAATCGCAATGTAAACGGCAATGAATATGTGATGATTACAGCCCCAGTTATGCCAGGCGATTCTGGAGCACCAGTCATCAACGAGCAAGGCTGTGTGATTGGTATGGTTACAAGCGGAAGAGGCGATACTACCGCCATGAATTATGCTATGCCTATAAAAACGATAAATAATTTCATTAAGGCAAATAAAGGGACTATCAAATAGTCCCTTTTTATTAATTAAAACATAGATTTGTAGCGATTTTGCGGCTACTTTAGGCAAAAAAGAAAAGCCGCTTTGAAGCGGCTTAATAAGCTATTAAATAAGTTTTGATCGTAACTTGGAAGAAATAGCATCAACAATAATAACCATGATGACAATAGCGATTAAAACTGAACTCATTTGAGACCAGTTCCATGCTTGAGAAGCGAAGATTAATGGTGCTCCTAAACCTCCGGCGCTAACCATTCCTAAAATGGTGGCAGATCTGACATTGATATCAAATCTATATAACGCAACTGATAAGAAGTCTGGAATAACTTGCGGTAAAATCCCATACTTAATCTTTTGCCAAACATTGGCCCCAACGGCATCTAAAGCTTCAATTGGCCCGGGATCCATATTTTCAATTGCTTCGGCATATAATTTGGCTAGCATACCTATTGAGTGGATACCAATGGTTAAGGCGCCTGTTGTAGCACCCATTCCCACTACCCTAATCAAAACCAGGGCTAAAACGATTTCTGGGAAAGTTCTAATGATTATCAAAAGCACTTCTCCAACTTTAGACCAATGTTTCCCGACTACATTCTTGGCAGTTAAAAATCCAAAAGGAATGGCCAGAATAGCAGCGAGGAATGTTCCAGAAAAAGCAATAGCAATAGTTTCGAGCGTTAAATATGGCACTCCACCTTTGGTCAAATCAAATAAGAAGTCCGTATTGGGATGGGTAAACCCTCGCCATAAATAATAGAATTGTTGGGCGAAATCCACATCTTTTATATAAATATCAGAGGCGATAAAAGAATAAACTACAACCGCAACAACAGCAACAACAAGAACTAATGTGTAAATCCATTTCTTGGGACGCAAATTATATCTATCCGTTACACTTTGACTGGCGTGCTCACTGTCATTAAGTTGGGTTTGAGTCTTCTTAATTTCATGCTTGGCTTTTTGCTTAAAATTAATCATTGCAATTTCCCCCTTATATAACGTGTTGCTGATTGCATAACTACTACTAATACGAACATCAAGATTAAAATGGCTCCAACTCTACTACGCGTGTAGATACTATCCATATTGGCTTGTAATATAACACCTAAGCCACCAGCACCCACATATCCTAAAACAACTGATGTTCTAACGTTTATTTCAAAATTATAAATAAAATATCCTAGATATGTTGGCAATAATTGAGGAAATATCGAATAGAAGAAAGCTTGGGTTTTATTAGCCCCACAAGACTGCAACGCTTCATAAGGTCCCATATCAAGCGCCTCTATACATTCATATAACATTTTGGTCATAATTCCGAAAGTGAAGACTGAGGTTGCAATAATACCAGCAAAAGCACCCATCCCAATCAAGGAAACCGCAATAACTGCAATGACCATGGTGGGCATCGTTCTTACTAAGTTGATGACAAACCTTAAAGGAATATAAATCCATTTTGTTTTAACAATATTTTGACTACATAAGATAGCTACTGGTAAACACAATAATGAACCAATAATTGATCCGATAAAACTCATTCTTAAAGTTTCACCCAAGGCTTCAATTATTTCTTTGGAAATTAAATATCCAAAATAGTCACCCCAAGTATGATGAATCCCCATAGCCGGGAAATCAGTTGGGGTAAATAATTGTTTTAAAATAGTCCCAATCTCATAAAGTTTTAAGGATCCTTTATTTTGTAGCACTATTGCAGCACAAAAAATAAAGAATGCAAAAGCAATAATGACTGGAATAATTATTTTGTTAAAAGGCTGTTTTACCTTAGCCCCGCTTTTTAGGGTAATAATTTTCGTTCCTACCATATTTGCATCCTCTACTTCACTGCTTCTTTTTTCTCTTCTGATTTGTCGGACCCCTTATTGAAAACAGAGGCCCCTGCAACAGCTGAAATTTTAGGAGTATCAACCCGTCCATGCACTTCATCGGCCCTTAAAGAGCGCCCATATATTTGAATCAAGGTTTTTTCATCAATTGATTCAGATGGTCCATCATAAACTAGTTTGCCAGCTTGCAAACCAATGATTCTTTCAGCATATTTCACCGCTAAGTCAACATGGTGCATATTGGCCACAATAGTAATACCATAGTCTTTATTAATACGTTTAAAGTCATCCATAACAGTTAAGGTTGTAATTGGATCCAAAGAAGCAACTGGTTCATCAGCTAGAATAATCTTTGGATTTTGAGCTAAAGCTCGTGCAAGAGCAACCCGTTGTTGTTGTCCACCGGACAACTTATCGGCTCTTTCATAAGCTTTATCGAGAATTCCCATCTTTTCAAGAGCCTCAAGTGCCATAATTTTATCTTCTTCTGGAAAGATACCAAGCAGCGTCTTGAAGGTAGAGTGGTATGCCACTCTACCTGCTAAGACGTTCTTATAAACACTCGATCTTTTGACAAGATTGAAGGATTGGAAAATCATCCCAATACTTCTTCTTAATTCTCGTAATTCTTTACCTTCTAATTTACTTACATCTTTATCATTTACTAATACCTGACCGCTGGTAGCAGCGTTCATTTTATTAATAGTTCTAAGTAAGGTGGATTTTCCCGCGCCCGATAAACCAATGATAGCAACAAACTCACCATCTTGAATTTCAAGATTGATATGTTCTAGAGCCTGAAATCCATTTGGATATTTTTTTCCTACATCAATAAATTTAATCATGCGCCAATCCTCCCAAACAATTTATGTTCGTAAATTACTTATTTAAATGTTCAACTTTGAACTTATAGACATTTCTTTCACCTTCGTAATCGGAATCGGTAGCTAGTTTATAACCGGTATGGGTATAAGCTGATAATGCTTCTTTTCCGGCAGGAGTTTTAATGATGTCCACGAAAGCTCTTTGGACTAAGTTTCTTAGATCTTGAGAAATTACTGTTGAAGCTGAAATTGTATCATTGTAAATAGATGGACTTAATGCAACTACTCTTGTATTTGCAAAAATGTCTTTGTATTCATCAATAACGCCATCATTATCAGCATCTTGAGCAGCTGTTGCTGCTGTTGCCCAGTATAAATCTCTTCTAGTATCATTATAAGAGAATGCGGCATCACAGTCATTACGTAATAAAGCTTTGAGTGAATCAGTGTGTCCACTTACTTGAACATATTGAACTTCACCTTTGGATGCATCTGGTGTCTTGCTCGTTGTGAATGATAAGCCATTTTCATAAAGAAGAACGGATGGATAAATGTATCCAGAACCAGAACTAGATGATAGAGCGCAAACTTTCTTACCAGCTAAATCTTTAACTGTTTTTAAGCCAGCATCATAAGTTGTCTTCATGACTGTCAATTGAGCTGTATATGATGTTGCTTTTTCATCATCTGTAACATATTCACCATGATAATTGTTGGCTTGATTATTCATAAATTCCACTTGTTGATCAATAGGTAATGTTTGAACATACATGGCATCTCTAACTGAAGTTAGAAGGACTTGGACCTTACCAACTCTTTCGATTGAGGCTTGCGCATATTGTTGAGATGTTAAAAATCCAATGTGGACTTGACCCGCATCCATGCCCTCTAGAACAGCGTTGAAATCTGTACCAACAGAAATCTTGAATGTATGTCCTGGAACCTTTTCAGCTAGTAAGTCTTCGAGTGCCGGAGCAACTAACATAATCGCATCAGCATTCTTGGATGGAACGAATTGAACATTAAGTACTTTTGGATCATCTTCTGGTAAAGGAACTTTTGGGCACACTTCACATTCGCCTTGTTGCCCACAACCCGCCAATAAGATAGAGGCGGCGGCTAGTAAACTAATAAAACCTTTTTTCATTTTTTCTTCCCCTTTTCATTTCTTGATAAGAGATTCGATATAATTCTTAATCGGGGTTTGCTCCAATATTGAGCCTCCTTGTCTGTTTTTTTGTCTATTTACAGACCAACAATTAAGTTTTTTTTATCTTCTCTCTATTATCAAATCAATTATACCATTTTACTTTCGTAAAATCACTCAAAAAAAACTAAAGTGAAAAAGAAAATCAAAGTTATTGCTTCCCTTGATTATTTTATTGCTCTTCACCCTCAAGAAATGTCCCAATATACATCATTATTAAATTACATATATAAAAACTCTCGGGTAATTTAAACAAAAAACTGAGGGGCACATCGGGTTACATTTGATATAATTAGTCGTCAAGATTATCGAAGTTTTCTATAGCTTTCTTTTTAGAAATTGGTTTAGAATCTCCATGCTTGACAAATATCATGGTACAAAAGGCGATTATAGCCATGATGGCACAATATGGGAATAAAACTCTCATGGTTCCAAGTTGATCCATAATAGCTCCCGATAAAATAGGAGTGACAATTTGAGCCGCCATACTAGCAGCATAATAATAGCCAGTAAATTTACCAACGTCGCCCTCTTTACCCATTTCAACAATCATTGGATAAGAGTTAACATTGATGGTTGCCCACCCTACGCCAGCTAAAGCCATGACAACATAACTTAACCATCCTGTTTCCATGGTCAATAAAGAGCCCATGACGAAAGCCACCGTTAGAATTATTATTCCAACCAAAATGGTTTTTCTTCTGCCAACTTTTGAAGCAATCTTACCAATTGGAATAAAGGCCACTACAGCAGCCGCTTGTGCGACTAGTAACGGCATGGTATAACCCATTGCCAAAACGTTTTGAGCATATAAAGAGAACTTGGTTGTGGCACCATTATAGGCCATAAACCAGAAGAAGATAGAGGCTAGAATCAAGAAAAATGATTTCTTTACTTTTGGATCTAGACCAGCAATTCCTCCTTTGAGGCCCTTCTTTTGATCTTCCTCCACCGTTTCAACAACATAGCCCGCTTCTGCAGACTCTTTGTGCATTATTTCCACTAGTTTTGGTTCATTAACTTTGGCTAAAAATATTACCAAGAAAGCCAACATTAA
This sequence comes from uncultured Eubacteriales bacterium, assembly GCA_964367975.1. Taxonomy (GTDB): domain Bacteria; phylum Bacillota_I; class Bacilli_A; order RFN20; family UBA1709; genus CAYIYS01. The sequence continues at coordinate 6,160 of CAYIYS010000021.1, read as the reverse complement.
CACGGCGAGAATAACAAACAATAAAATATAGTTTTGAAAGTCTTTACTTAATACTGCCATTAAACCTAAAGCAATAATGCCGCCGGCAGTACCCATCAAATTAATAATAGCATTAGCCTGCGAACGTAAAGGTTTAGGTGTAACATCAGGCATCAAGGCAACAGCTGGTGATCTAAATGTTGCCATCGCAATCAAGACCAACAACAAAATGCCAATAAAAGCAACCAATAAGAAAGCATTGGCTGAGGTCACTTGCATAAGACTAGTTTGTCTAGCAGCCCACGCCGCATCGAAAGCTTCTTGAGTAGCAAAGTCGGCTCTTAAGACTGGTACAATCCCTGCCGCAGCGATCTCTTTTAATTGAGCTAGATCAAGCAGGGCAACACCGGTAACCAAGACGGCGGCCACAATGGTTCCAATAATTATGAATGGTGTTCTTTTCCCTCGCTTGTGTTTAGTTTTATCAGACAAGGTTCCAAATAAAGGTAATAAGAATAAGGCTAGGACATTATCCAATGCCATAATTACACCAGACCAAGTTTGAGATAAACCAAAACTGTTAACCAGCATTTTAGGAATTACGGCATCATAAACGCCCCAGAACATACAAATCAGCAAAAACGCAAACCCAACGAAGACAGTTCTTTTGGTATTCAATTTCATTTTATTCATCGCCCCTTTAACATAATAATAGTAACATACCTTTGAAAGTTTATACTAGCAATTTTTACTAGTAGATATGAGTTTTCAGTGATATCACACTAATCCCATTGTTATTTAGATGTTCTCGCACTGAAATAATAGCTGGGTGAAAACCACCAGTTAATTTACTAACTCTAGTTTTAATTTTATTACCATGTTCATAGCCATGAATAACTTCTAAAAAGGCAATGTTGTGGGAATAGCAATACTCTATCCGTCTATAAATTGTCGCTAAAGCATTATCTAGGGTTAAGCCGTGAACATCAATCGTTTCCATACTACTTCCGACCTAATAGTGTTAGTAGTTCTGTTTCATAAATAATACGAGTGCCATATTTCATGGCTTTTTCTAACTTTGAACCTGCCTCTTCTCCACAAATCAAAATGTCAGTTTTTGGGGAAATAGCACTTGACACGTTCGCACCCTTATTTTCCAAAATTTCTGTGAGTTCATTTCTACCGATGAATGATAATGTACCAGTAATAACAATACTTTTATTAAAGAAGAGAGATTGCTCATCTATTTCGCTGACCCCCCAATAATCAAAGTTTAAGCCCTCACTTCTCAAGATATCAATTAATAATTTATTCTTTAAATCGACAAAATAATCGATAACCGATTTAGCCATAACATCTCCAATGTCTTTAATGGAAATCAAGTCTTCATACTTGGCATCTCTTAGCTTATCAATTGATTTGAATTTCTTCATCAACAACTTCGATGTTTTAGCTCCAATCTCACTAATTCCTAACCCAAACAGTAACTTCTCTGCTGAATTCTTTTTGCTATTTTCAATCGAGGTTAAAATATTGCTAACTGACTTTTCACCAAAGCCCTCTAATTCCTTTATGATATCTTGTTTATCAGCCAAAAAGTAGATATCGGCAATATTCTTCAAAACCCCGATATTATAAAACTGCTCGATAATCTTATCACCTAAGCCTTCAATATTCATGGCATCTCGTGAACAAAAGTGAATAATCTTTTCGATATTTGTCTTATCGCATTTAGGATTAACGCAATAAGTTGCTGCCTCATCTTCGTTTTTAACTAAAAGCGATCCACAAATAGGACAATATTTAGAGATGATAAACGGTTTCTCATCTCCCGTTCTACGATTTATCAGCGGTCTTACCACTTCTGGTATCACATCTCCGGCCTTTCTTAAAACCACATAATCTCCAATTAATATTCCTAAATCATGAACAAATTGTTCATTATGTAAAGTGGCTCTTTGAACCAAAGAACCCGCTACTCTAACCGGTTCTAAGACCGCATTAGGAGTTATTTTTCCTGTTCTTCCCACTGAAAGGACAATGTCTTTTAATTTTGTAATAACCTCTTCTGGCGGGAACTTGTAGGCTATTGCCCATTTAGGGGTTTTGGCTGTATAACCAATCTCCTTATAGGTAGATGTGTCATTAACTTTAACCACAATCCCATCAATATCATAAGGTAAGGTATTTCTTTTTTGGCTGAATTTACTAATAAATTGTAAGACTTTTTCGATATTTGAACAAACTCGGTAATTGTTATTAATTGTGAATCCCATTTTTTCCATGGCTTGTAAACAATCACTTTGTTTAATTAAACCAAAGTCCTCATAGTTAACTAAATAATACATAAAATTATTTAATTTTCTGTTGGCCGCAATAGTTGAGTCAAGTTGGCGAATTGAACCAGCAGCAGCGTTTCTACAATTAGCCAACACTTCCAAATTATTGGCTATTCTTTTGCTATTCAAGGATGCTAGAACATCTTTTCGCATATAGGCTTCGCCCCGAACTTCAAATAATTTATTCTCATTGATGTGCAAAGGAACATCATGGATAGTTTTAATGTTATTGGTAACGTCTTCGCCGACACTACCATCGCCTCTAGTCGCACCATAATTGATGTGACCATTATCATATTCTATTGCAATAGCTAAGCCATCTATTTTGAGTTCACAAATATATTCAATATCGCCGCTTGTCTTCAAGGCTTCTTTAACTCTTTTATCAAAAGCATATAAATCATCTTCATTAAAAGCGTTGCCTAAAGATAACATCATTCTTTTGTGCGTAATCTTTTTGAAGGAATCTAAAACCTCTCCACCTATTCTTTTCGAAATAGAAGCGGAAGAATCAATCTCTGGGTTGGCTTTTTCGAGAAAAATTAATTCTTGCATCAAACGGTCATACTCGGCATCTAATACACTAGGCTTGTCTAGTGTATAGTATTCATATGCATATTTTCCAAGTAGATTCCGTAATTCTAGAATTCTAGCTAACGCATTATCCATTCATATTCCTCCTTAATTAGATTTTACAAATGCCACCAAAATTTTTTTTGATGACTTTTTGACCATATTTACTCTCTTTAAAGGCGACAGTTAAGGCCTCGGCATCCATTTTGATTACAATTCCTTCGCCAAATACGGTATGGCGTAGCATATCTCCGGGATGCCAACTAATATTATTAGGCATTATGGCTGTCAACGTTCTCTTTGGAGGTTTTGGACGTTTCAAAGAGTATTGATAGCGAGACGAGTTGAAGTAAGGGGAAATGTAATTACCAGCTTCTTCTAAAAATCGAGAGGAATGTTGAAAAGAAGCTGCACTAAAGTTATAGCCATTGGCATCCGATAAGAACAATTGCTTTTTAGCGCGAGTAAAAGCCACATAGGCCAATCTTCTTTCTTCTTCAATTGCCTTAGGGTTATCTAAAACTGCCCTGGCATTTGGTAATATTCCTTCCGACATTCCCACTAAAAAAACATATTTAAATTCTAGTCCTTTAGCAGTATGAATAGTTAATAAAGAGACCCTTTTACCTTCTCTCATTTCATCTTGAGCAGCATAGAGTGCCATTTCTTGTAAAACATCAACAATGTCTCTTTCTGGACTTTCTTTTTGCAATTCAAATAAGAAGTTTTTCAACTCATTAATATTATCTAATCTGTCTTTATCCTTACTGTCGATTAAACTTTGAATATATTGCGATTCTTCTAATAGATTTTGTAACACTTCAGCGTATGGTGTATTCTTATCATTTAGAACTAGTCTGGCTTTTTCAACAGCATTAAAAAAATGTTCAATTGAGATTGATTTTCTTGACTTGCTTTGACTTTGATTAAAGCCATCATAATAAGAAACATTCAATGAATTAGCTTCATTAATGATTTGGGACATAGCTTTATTTCCAATTCCTCTTCTTGGTTCATTAATCACTCTTTCAAAGGCCAAGTTATCATCACTTCTAACCGCCAGTCTTAAATAACAAATGGCATCTTTAACCTCTTTTCTTTCAAAGAATTTTTTGCCCCCATAAATGGCATAAGGAATATGGGCCCTAATTAAGGCGCTTTCAAAAGCTCTTGAATAATAGTTTGAACGATAAAGAATAGCAAAATCACCATAATTATTAGCGGAATTTTTCTTCATTAATTCTTGGATTCGATCAACCACCCATGACGCTTCATGACCAGGAGAGTCACCTTGGAAATAAAGCACCTTACCCCCATCGGCATTATTCGTCAATAAATCTTTAGGAACGCGATCTTTGTTATGAGCAATTAACGCATTAGCACAATTTAAAATTGAAGGGGTAGAACGATAGTTGGTGGTTAAAACAACATCCACCACTCCTTGATAATCTTTTTTAAAATTCATAATGATGCCAACATCTGCACCACGCCAAGTGTAGATAGTTTGATCTGGATCGCCAACCACAAAAAGATTGGTTGATTCATTGGTTAATAATTTTATTAATTGATACTGAATAGAGTTGGTATCTTGAAACTCATCCACTAATATATTGGTAATACGAGATTGCCATTTTCTATGAATATTTGGGTACTTTGTCAAGATTTCAACTGCTTTTAATAATAAATCGTCAAAATCTAGGTAGAAATTTTTGGCTAAATATTCTTCATAATAACGATAGACTTGAGCTTTTAGCGTTTCGCCGGGAAGGTTATCGGCATAGTCTTCAGCTTCTTCAACAGTTACCTCTTCACTTTTGTAGCCGGATATATAGGTTAAATAGTCTTTAACGGTAATTTCTTCGCACTCAATATTATTTATTTCAACCAAATCTTTAATTATTCTTTTTTGATCATCTTCATCAAGAATTATAAATGCCCGTGGATAGCCTATTATTGAAATGTCTTCTCTTAATAAACGAGCACAAAAAGAGTGAAAAGTGCAAATTGTAGCGCCACTTACGGCATGTCCTAAAAGAGCCAGCACTCTTTGTTTCATCTCTTTAGCTGCTTTATTCGTAAAGGTTATCGCCAAAATTGAATAATCAGGAATGCCTAAATCATTGACTAAATAAGCAATGCGATGGGTTAAAACTTTAGTTTTCCCGCTACCAGCCCCGGCAATTACTCTTAGATAAGGTTCTTGCGAGTTGACGGCTCGCAATTGTTCTTGATTAAGTTCGGCTAAATACTCCATGAACCGCACCCCTTTTCCCTTCATTTTTTACCACCAATATTTTAACATATTCGTGTCTTTATTTCCATTGTTTATAGCGTTTGTGATATGATATATTTTAGAGGAAACAAAATGAAAAAAATCAATCCCATTACTTGGGGAGGATTGCTAGTTGCTCTCCATGTCATTATATTATTTGTCCCGCGTATCGTTCCTGGTGCAGAGATTTTTTTGATGCTGATAGCACCTTTATTCAGTGCCAGTTATGTGCTGAAAAATAAGTTAAAAAATACTTTAATATTTGCTCTCTCCACTCTATTGGTTTGTTTATTAATTGATGCTTTTTCTACACTCTTATTTATCTTACCTATTATCTTATCGGGCATTGCATATGGCTATTTAGTGAAAGCGCAAAAAGATGGTATTCGAACCATTTATACCATGTCAATTATCCAAATGCTTCTCTTCTTTATTTCAATGTTATTAATTAAATTTATTTATCAAATTGATGTCATTCAATCATTGATGACCATCTTTAAACTGACAAGTTTATCGGCTAGACAATATGCTGTCCCTTTACTTATGCTGTATTGTTTTGCTGATTCATTCTTATTACATTATGTCTTAAAAAATGAATTTAAAAAATTCGATGTTTATACTCCTAAATATGAAAAACCTTCCCTTCCAATGATTGTTTTATCATTGATTCTTTTCGTGGTAGCCTTTCTGATGCCTTGTGATTCTTTATATGTCTATTCCAGCATTATTTTGGCTTTATTTTCCGCCTATCCTTTAATCTATTTCTTTATTTCGGTCTATAAAGATCGAACTTCGCTGCTCTTGATATTGGGATGTGTCTCTTTTCTAGCCTTTACCATTCCCCTTTTATTTCTTTTGCCCGCTTGCAAATATCCACTAGCTTACTTTGGCATCTTCATCATCTTCTATTTAGGAGGAATCATTAGGTATTGTAAGATAATCCATTTCAAAAAATATGATAAATAGTATATGATATTATTGTTAAAGGAGGATAGCC
>CAYIYS010000020.1:0-16024 GCA_964367975.1 uncultured Eubacteriales bacterium | reverse complement strand
AGGCAAGAAGCCAGTTTTTTGGTCGCCTTCTAGCGAATCTGCTTTAGCAGAAGCTGAAATTGAATATCAAGATGTCAGTTCTTCTTCAATTTATGTGGCTTTTAAAGTGGCGCAACCAAATTCGCTACTAGCTGGTGATGAATCTTTCATAATTTGGACCACTACTCCTTGGACCATTCCAGCCAATTTAGCCATTTGTTTAAATGCCAACTATGAATATGGTGTTTTTGAATGTGATCAAGGAGTTTATATCTTTTTACTGCAATTGCAAGATTCATTAAGTAATTTATTAGGTTTTACTAATCTTAAAGTTAGAAAAATTCTTAAAGGTCGCGAATTAGAAGGAGTTTTAACCAAACATCCTCTTTATGATCGAACTTCGGTCATAATTTTAGGAGATCATGTCACTAATGACACCGGAACTGGTTGTGTTCATACTGCTCCAGGCCATGGTGAAGATGACTATTTAGTTGGTAAAAAATATGGCCTTCCAGCCTATTGTCCGGTTGATTCTCGGGGCTTCATGATGGAAGATGCAGGTGTAGAATTGGCAGGTCTATTCTATGAAGAAGCTAACTTAAAAGTTATAGAGATGTTAAAATCTAGTGGCTCTTTGCTGAAACAAACATCCATTACTCACTCCTACCCACACGATTGGCGCACCAAGAAACCAGTTATTTTTAGAGCAACTGATCAATGGTTCTGTTCAATTGAACAAATCAAAAGCAAATTGCTTGCTGAAATAAAACAAATCAAATGGTATCCTAGCTGGGGCGAAATTCGCTTAAGTAATATGATTGCTGAACGTGATGACTGGTGTATTTCACGTCAAAGAGCTTGGGGTGTACCACTACCAATTATTTATTGTGAAGATGGTACTGCCATCTTTGAGCAAGCAGTTTTTACTCATATTGCTAACTTATTTAGATTATATGGTTCTACCATTTGGTATCAAAAAGATGTTAAGGATTTGTTACCTGCAGGTTATACAAACGCTCATTCTCCAAATGGCCTCTTTTCAAAAGAGACTGACATTATGGATGTGTGGTTTGATTCAGGCTCATCACATACTGCTGTCATGGACCAAAGAGGATTGGGTTATCCAATTGATTTATATTTAGAGGGTAGTGACCAATATCGGGGTTGGTTTAATTCATCATTAATCATTGGAACTTCTTATCATGGTATTGCCCCTTTCAAGACTTGTGTCTCACATGGCTTTGTTTTGGATGGCAAAGGTAATAAAATGTCTAAATCCTTGGGTAATACAGTTGATCCAAATAAAATCATCTCGCAATATGGCGCTGATGTTTTAAGATTATGGGTCGCCAGTATAGATTATCAAAGTGATGTTAGAATCTCGGATGAGATTGTCAAACAATGTGCTGAACAATATCGCAAAATTCGCAATACCTTTAGATTCTTAATTGGTAATCTTAGTGATGGCGAATTTGGTCATTTTGATTATGCTAAAGATCATGTCGATGACTTAGAAAGAATCGATCAATTTATTATGGAGAAGTTAGCTAGTGTCATCAATACTTGTTTGACTGGTTATCAGAATTACGACTTTTTAAGCATCACAATGGTAGTTGAAAATTTCATGGCTAATGATTTATCGGCTTTCTATTTAGATATTGGTAAAGACGTTTTATATTGTGATGAATATGATTCATTAAGAAGAAGACAATATCAAACAGTTTTATATCAAGTTTTGCAAGCTTTAATGCGTATTATGGCTCCTATTTTGCCGCATACTATGGAAGAATTATATAGTTTCATGTATGATAAGAGTGTTGAATCAGTTCACTTACTAGAGATGGTTAAGGCTTGTCCCCAAGTTGATGAAAGTGTCTTGGCTGATTATAAAGCCTTAATTAAACTTAGAGACGATGTCTTAAAAGAATTAGAAGAAGCGCGGGCTCAAGGGTTAATTGGTAGTGCACAAGAAGCAAGTCTCGAACTTGATATTAGCGATTCAAATGTCAAGCAAGCCTTTGCAAAATTATCAACAATTGAACAAGTGCGTTTCTTTATCGTTTCCAAATTAACACTTCAAGAGAATAATGGAACAAAACGTGATGTTTGTTGCGTCAAAGTAAGCAAAAATGAAGGCGAAAAATGCGAAAGATGCTGGAATAGATTTGCTGATCTTTCGCTCAATGAAAATCATTTATGTCCAAGATGCCAAAAAGCCTATGAAAAGGCCCAAAAAAAGGTGAGGTAAAACATGAGCGTTTCAGTTAAAAAAAAGCTAATAATTTATTTAATTTTTGTGACATTGGCCATTGTTTTAGACCAAGTCAGTAAAAATTTAGTTATTAATAACCTTAATTATGCCACACCAGTCGAAGTGATTCCTAACTTCTTCTATTTAACCTTGTTTTATAATACCGGGGCTGCTTGGTCGAGTTTTTCTAACTTTACCACGCTTTTATTGATTATTTCAATTTTAGCTTCCCTAGGTATTTCAATTTATTACTTTGTGGCCGAACCTCAAAGAAATGTTTTGGGTAATATCGGATTAAGCTTAATTATCGGGGGAGCTATTGGTAATGGGATTGATCGTCTTTTATATCAAAAAGTCACTGATTTTCTAGATTTTTATATTTTTGGTTATGATTTTCCGATTTTTAACATTGCCGACAGCGCAGTGGTGATAGGTGTGATTATTCTAATCATATCTATGCTGATGGCGGAAGCAAAACAAAAGAAGGGAAAAGGAGAACAAGCCTAATGGAGGAGTTACTTACTTATTTAGTTGAACCCCAATATGATCAGGTCAGGGTAGACAAAGTTCTAGCCGATATCTATCCTCATTTTTCGCGCACAAAAATTCAAAATATGATTAATAATGAGGATATTTTGGTCAATAATCAAAGTGTAAAAGTTGCTTATAAAGTAAGGACTAATGATGAAATATCGCTTTCGATATATCCTGAATTGTCTACCGATGTTCAAGCCGAAAATATTCCTTTAGAGATTATTTATGAAGATGATGATCTTATCATCATTAATAAACCTCAAGGCATGGTTGTTCATCCAGCTAATGGGCATCATAGTGGCACTCTTGTTAATGCCCTCTTGTACCATTTTAAAGATCAATTAAGTGGCGTCAATGGTGCCATTCGACCTGGTATTGTGCACCGAATTGATAAAGATACATCCGGGTTATTGATGGTAGCTAAAAATGACCTAGCTCATGAAAAATTAGCTGCTCAACTCAAAGATAAAACTGCTTATCGCGAATATATTGCTTTAGTTCATGGTGAAATTGACCATAATGAAGGGGAAATTCGTGCACCCATTGGGCGAAACTTTAAAGATCGCAAAAAAATGGCCGTTGTCGCTTCAGGCAAAGCGGCAGTGACTCACTTTACGGTAATTGAACGTTTCAATGGCTACACGTTAATAAAATGCCGCTTAGAGACCGGCCGGACTCATCAAATTCGGGTTCATCTGGCTTATATTAATTTTCCAGTGGTGGGCGATGCTACGTATGGTAGCAAAGAACCAATTGCTTTAAATGGGCAACTATTACATGCCCACAAACTTGCTTTAATTCATCCCACTTCTCATCAAATGGTTGAATTTTCGGCGCCACTTCCACTTTATTTTGAACAAGTCTTAGCGACCTTAAGAGAAAAAGGTAAGCTCGATTGATTAATCGGTTTTTCTTAGTTATAATGATGTTAGAGGGGAGTAATTGTTATGCAAAAAAATGTAATTAGTTGGGATGAGTACTTTATGGGAGTCGCTTTGTTATCGGCCTACCGCTCTAAAGATCCCTCGACCCAAGTCGGAGCTTGCATTGTTAATCAAGACAAGCGCATTGTGGGTGTAGGTTATAATGGCTTGCCACGGGGCTTAAATGATAGTGATTTTCCTTGGGAAGAAAAACCGACCAAATATGAATTTGTGGTGCACGCTGAACTAAATGCCATTCTAAATAGTATCAAATCCTTACAAGGCTGTCGTTTATATGTCTCTTTGTTCCCTTGTAATGAATGTGCGAAAGCTATTATTCAATCTGGTATCAAAGAAATCATTTATATGGATGATAAATATGCGGATACCGATGCCATTAAGGCTTCTAAAAAAATGCTTGATCTGGCTGGAGTTAGCTATAAATCAATGCCTAAAATTCAAGTAATTATGACTAAATAAAAAAAGTGAAGCATTATAATGATTGCTTCACCTTTTCATAATTTTTAAAGTTGGTTTTACAGATAGAATCGAAAACTTGAGGAGTTAATTTTTCTTTGAGTTTTTTTGCTATTTCATCGACTTGCTCACCGGCCCCCTTAGGTAGTGTTACGCCAACTAGCTTAGAGAGTTTATCCATTTTAAGTAAAAAAGAATAGCGAGCAATAATTGAGGCAACCGCCACAGCTATTGAGTGGGTCTCACCTTTGGTAATGAAAGTGATGCCTCTTTGAATAAGTATTTCATCACGAAGATAATTATAGTAAAGTTTTTCTGGAGCAAATTGATCCATTACAATATATTCAAATTTTTTATCAACTTTCTTTTGTAAATTAAGCAAGGCTTTGTTGTGCAAATAAGCTTTTAACTTATTCATATTGAAACCACTCGCCACCATTTGATTGTATTTGACATTATCTAAGTATAAATTGGAATAAGGAATATATTTGATGACTTGACTGCCAATTTCTTTAATTTTAGCATCGGTTAGTTTTTTGGAGTCTTTGACACCCAATGCAATTAATTGTTCAAAATTTTTCTCTTCAACATAAGCGGCGGTAACAATAACTGGTCCAAAAAAATCGCCAGTTCCCACTTCATCACTGCCGGCATGTGAACCATTAAAAGAGTAGGTGATATTGGAAACGGGTTCGTTAATTATGTTAGGATTCCAAATTGAAGCTTCATAAAAAGCTTTATTGCCTTGAAAGACCACCTTGCGTGATTTATAAGCGCTAATTGAACAATTATTATTGCGCGCAAAAAAAACAAGGTTCGGATTAGAATTAGGCAACGTGTCTTCATGATAAAAATCTCTCATCTTGGCGAGTGTATCATCATTAACAGATAGGCTATATGTATTTTTCTCCATACGCCACCATCCTTTTATTCTATTTTACCATAAATTAATGCTGAAAGGGCATTTTTTTGCTATTATAGTAAATGAGGTGTTTAGAAAATGCATAATCCAAATGAAGTTTTAGAGTTCGCAAAAGTTTTACAAAAGGTGGCCGCTTATGCTCTAACCACTACTGCTAAAAATAGATTATTGTCTTTAACAGTCAGCACTGACTTTTATGCTATAAAAGAAACATTAAGCAATACAGATGAAGCTTTAAGAATTGTTTATAGTTTTGGACGCTGTCCAATCGAATGTGTCCATGAAATCAAAGAATCACTCAATCGAGCTGCCAAAGGTGGCACTTTATCAATTGAGGAACTATACCATATTTCTTCGCAATATGATGGTATTATCAAGGTCAAAAACTTTCTCGATGTTTTACAAATTGATAAGATTGACAATTTTCGTTATTTAGTTAACTCTTTGCAGCCAGTTAAGGAGTTAAAAAGAGAAGTGGAACGTTGTATATCGGCCAATTTTACTATTTATGATAATGCAACTTCAACTTTAGCCCACATCAGAAAAGAGATTATTTCCAAAGAAAGTGAAGTTAGAAAGAAATTAGAAAAATATGTTAAGCAGCATGCTGATCTGCTCTCTGATTCGATAATTACCGTAAGAAATGAAAGATTAGTAATTCCGGTTAAGAGTGCTCATAAATATGCCTTTGGTGGCATTATTCACGATCAATCTGATAGTGGCCAAACTTTTTATGTCGAACCAGAAGAAATAGTGACTATTAACTCAAAATTGCAAATATTGCGCCATCAAGAAGCAGATGAAATCGATAAAATATTGACTTATTTAACTGATATTGTTAGGGAAAACTCTGAAGATTTTTTGAATAATTTTGATTATTTACAAGAGATTGATTTTTTGTTCGCTAAAGGTCAATATGGCAAAGAAATTGAGGCAAAAGTAGCGGAGATTGTTGAATCTCAAGAAATCAAATTAATCAAAGCTCGTCATCCACTGATTGAGGCCAAAAGCGTGGTGGCCAATGATTTTATTATTGGTGGTCAAACAAACAAAATAGTTTTAATTACCGGTCCTAATACTGGAGGTAAAACAGTAGCCTTAAAAACGGTTGGTTTATTAGTCATGATGAATCAGGCCGGTTTAGCTATTCCGGTTGATTTTGAGGCGCGATTAGGTGTTTTTAGCGACATTTTTGTTGACATTGGTGATGAACAATCGATCGAACAATCGTTATCCACCTTTTCTTCTCATTTATCTAAAATCATTAATATTACCAATCAAGTTAATGAACAATCCCTAGTTTTAATTGATGAATTAGGGGGTGGCACTGATCCAAAAGAGGGTGAGGCTTTAGCGATGGCAATGTTAGATTATTTTCATCAAAAAAGGGCCACAGTCTTAACCACCACTCACTATTCAAACCTTAAAACATTTGCGATTGATGTCGGTTACATTTGCAATGCTTCAATGATGTTTGATGTCGAGTTACTCAAACCTACTTATCGATTGGTGTATGGAATACCAGGAAAATCATACGCTTTTACAATTTCCAGTCGCTTAGGTTTAAATGACAATATTGTCAACAAGGCCAAAGAATATCAAAAACATTTTTCAACTGAAAATGATGAATTGGTGGAAAAACTGCAACATAGTCTCGAAGAAGCTGACACTTTAAAACTAACTTTACAAACTAAAGTTGAGCAGTTAAATCTTCAATTAGCAAAAGCTAAACTTTACGAGGAACAACTCAAGCAAGAAAAACTAGATTTAGTTGAAAAATCAGCAGAGAGAATCGAGCAATTAGTTGAAAATGCCACGCAAGAAATTGATACCATTATCAGTGAACTCAAAATTCGACCATCTAGTGAAGTCAAGATGCATGAATGGATTGCTGCCAAAAAAAGATTGGAAGATGTTTCAATTTTAGAAGTTGATGATAATCCAGTAGCCAGCAAAGATTTTGAGGTTGGTGAAACCGTTTTTGTCCCCCAATTAAATAAAATTGGTAAAATAACTCGCAAACGGGGCGAAGATTATTATTTAGATATTGGCAGTGTTTCCATGAAAATGAAAGGGCAAGATCTGCAAAAACATGCACCGGTAAAAGAAGAACCCACAGTCATTATTAAGGCTCAAGCCAAGACTGCTGCTTTGAAGTTAGAATGCAATTTAATTGGTCTGCATGTCGATGAAGCCTTAACTGTCTTACAAAAATATCTCGATGATGCTTTATTACTTCATTTTCATGAAGTGAGAATCATTCATGGTTATGGAAGTGGAGCCTTAAGAAAAGCGGTTCATGCATATTTGGATAAACAAAGTTTTGTCAAATCTTATCGTTTAGGAGGAGCAGGAGAAGGGGGTTTTGGTGCTACCGTCGTCTCCTTTAAGGAATAACTAATGAAACCAAAAGTTGCTGAAAAACTCAAACTATTAGATGCCTTACCTGGCGTCTATATCATGAAAAATATCAATGCTGAAATTATTTACATTGGCAAGGCTAAAAACCTGATCAATCGAGTAACTCAGTATTTTACGCGACCTCATGAAGGCAAAACACAAAAAATGGTGAATGAAGTTGATTCTTTTGATTTCATTATTACTCAATCCGAAAAAGAAGCTCTTTTACTTGAGATGAATCTAATTCATACTCACATGCCAAAATATAATATCTTACTCAAAGATGGCAGTTCTTATCCTTATATTGCTTTACGCAAAAAAGGCGACCCTTATTTGCAAATAGCTCGCAATACTAAAGATCGAAAAGCTGAATACTTTGGTCCATATCCCGATGCTTCATCGGCTTATGAAATTATTGCTTTATTGAATCATATTTTCCCACTAAGAAAGTGTAAACGATTACCAAAAAAGCCTTGTTTGTATTATGCACTTGGACAATGTTTAGCTCCTTGTATCAATCAAATAAGTCAGGAACAATATGAGACTATTATTAAAGAGATTCGCTCTTTCATGAAAGGTAATACAATTGAAGTTAAACATAAATTGACAGAGTTGATGCAATCTTTTGCCGCCAAACTTGAATATGAAACGGCTAATGAATATAAAAAGATGCTTGAAAGCATCGACTACATCGCTAAACGGCAAAGCATCATCTATGCTAAACAAATAGATCGGGATGTCTTTAGTTTTCACACTATGGCCGATTATATCTCTTTTGCCACTTTAATTATTCGCAGTGGAAGATTAATTAATTGCATTACACAAGTATTGCCGTTATATGGCAGTAAAGAGGATGCTTTTTCAGCTTATATTATTCAATTCTATGAACAATATCAACCACCTCAAGAGATCATTATTCCTAATTTTGAGGATATTGAGATTCTCCAAAGTATTTTAACCAGCCGCATTATAGTTCCAAAACGGGGCGATAATTTGCAATTGATTCAAATGGGAGCTGCTAATGCTATTAAAGCAATGGAAGAAAAAACTTTATTAAAATCTGAAGGCGATAATGATATCAATATTGTGCTTGAGGAATTAAAAAAAAGAACCAATGTTGCCTCAACTAAAACCATCGAATTAATTGATAATTCACACTTACAAGGCGAAGCCAATGTTAGTGCAGTGGTGGTTTTTGTTAATGGGGTTCCGGCTAAAAAATTATATCGAAAATATAAAGTGGCGGAAGAAAATAAGGCCAATGATTTTGCCGCGATGCATGAGATTTTATATCGCCGCTATTATCGTAAACTAGTTGAGCAACAAACTTATTCAGACATGTTAATAGTTGATGGTGGTTTACCGCAAATAAAAGCCGCCCAAATGGCGCTACAAGAATTAATGATTGATGTTCCTATTTTTGGTTTAGTTAAAGACAAAAAACATCAAACAAGAGCCCTGTTAAATAGCGCTGGCCAAGAAATAGCCATTGCTGATTATCCGCCTTTGTTTTTTCTGTTAACGAGAATGCAAGATGAAGTTCATCGCTTTGTCATCAATTATCATCGAGCTAGCAAAGTCAAGTCAATGACTTCTTCCACGCTTGATTCAATTGAAGGTTTAGGTGAAAAAAGAAAAACTGATTTGTTAGCTAATTTTGGCACTATCGAAAAAATTACGCAAGCAAGTATTGATGAACTAGCGCAATATATACCGCGAAAAGTGGCTCAGCGTTTGAAAGAAAAATTAACTTGAACTATAATTAAGAAATAAACAAGGAGGGGTGAGCATGAAATTCAAAAAAAATAAAGAAGTTAAATACGAAAAAATTGATCTCCAACCACAAATAATTGCCCAAAATGCTCAAACCTCATTAAAAACTGGATTGCTTGAAAGCGAGGTTCAAACTAAAATCTTGGCTTTGCAAACCAATAAAGCGACGGTAAAAAACTCAAAAACTGTTCGTGATATTTTATTATCCAACATTATTACCGTTTTTAATTTCATTACTTTTGGCATTGCTATTTGGTTAGCAACTGTTGGTAGTTATCGCAACATGATTTTTATCGTGGTTGTTATTGTTAATATTGGAATTGGGATTTTACAAGAGATGCGAGCCAAGAAAAAGATGGAAGAATTATCATTAATTTCGGCTCCACTTGTCCATGTTTTTAGAGATGGTCAGGAACAAAAAATCTCAAGCGATGATGTTGTGCTAGGTGACATCCTTTTGCTAAAATTGGGCGAGCAAATTTGTGCTGACTCTGTCGTTGTGCAAGGTAAAATAGAAGTTAATGAAGCTTTATTAACTGGTGAATCAGACTCGGTGAATAAAGTCGAGGGTCAAACATTATATTCTGGTAGTTATGTGGTGGCGGGCGAATGTCAAGCCCAAGTAGTGCAAGTTGGCTTGAATAATTATATTCAACGTTTAGCTGCCCAAGCCAAAAAATATCAAAAACCAAAATCAGAAATCATGTCATCCTTACGTTTATTAATGCGGATTATTACCGTAGTGGTGCTAGTAGTTGGCGTCGCCTTGTTTATCAATCAAAGACAGATTAGTAATATTACTTATCAAGATGCCGTTGTTTCGACTGCAGGTAGTGTCATTGGTATGATTCCTTCTGGCTTATTCCTTTTAACGACAATTTCTTTAGCTTATGGAGTTATTAAATTGAGTAAGTGGCGAACTTTAGTTAATGATCTCTACTGCATTGAAATGTTAGCTAGAGTGAATGTCTTGTGTCTAGATAAAACTGGAACTATTACCGATGGAACAATGCGTGTTAAGCAATTAATTGATTATAACACTGCTGATTTTACCACTCCGAAAATCCTAGCTTTACTGCAAGGTACATTTAAAGAAAATAACCCAACTGCCCTAGCGCTGGCCAAAAAATATGGGAAAAAAGCTCCCTATAAAGCCCTTGCAACAATTCCGTTTTCCAGTGTTAGAAAGTATAGTGCAGCATCTTTTTTAGAGTTAAAGATGACTTTTCTTTTAGGAGCGCCCGAATTTATTTATCAAACTAGATATCCAGAAATCCAGTCAACGGTTGAGCAATTAGCCAAACAAGGGTATCGCGTCTTATTGTTGGCGGGCACTGCAGAAATGATTGCAGAAGAACAAGCCTTAGATGAGAAGCAATTCATTACTTTAGCAATTATTGGTATTGAAGATAGCATTCGCAAAGACGCCATTGAAACCATTAATTATTTTCAAAAAAGTGGAGTAGAAGTCAAAGTTATCTCAGGTGATAACCCTTTAACGGTGGCGATGATTGCCAAGCGAGCAGGAGTTACTGACGCCAATAAATATGTCAGTTTAGAAGGAAAGTTAGATGCCCGCTTAGAACATTTGGCTTTAACTTATAATGTTTTTGGTCGTGTGACCCCTTCCCAAAAGAAAATTTTAGTGCAAATTTATAAAAAACATCATAAAACAGTGGCGATGACTGGTGATGGAGTCAATGATATTTTAGCAATGAAGGAAGCTGATTGTGCGATTGCCATGGCCAATGGCTCGGAAGCAACCAGAAGTGTGGCACACTTAGTTTTGTTAGATTCAAACTTTTCCGCGATGCCTAAAGTAGTGAGAGAAGGGCGCCGAGTTATTAATAACATTCAACGTGTTGCCACCTTGTTTTTGACTAAGACTGTCTTTTCATTTTTCTTATCAATCGTGGTTATTTTAATGAAGAATGCCTATCCTTTACAAACTATTCAATTATTGATGTTTGATTTTTTAGTTATCACGTTCCCTTCAATTTATTTGGCGGTTGAAGAAAATAATAGTCAAATAAAAGGCCGATTTTTGGTTAATGTCTTAACTTCCGCTTTGCCGGGGGCTTTGTTGGTCGTTGGTAATTACTTGTTGATTATCTTTAATGTTTCTTATCTAGATATGTCATATCCAGCCATTTCAACTGCGCTCGTTTTAGTGGTGATCTGTATTGGTTTGTTTGTTTTATATAAGGTCTGTAAACCCTTTAATGTTGGTCGGGGAATAATGTATTCTTTTATGTGGATAATCTTTGCCACTATCTTGGCTTTCTTTGCTGACTTTTTCTATATAAGTGAACTATCTTATCCAGAAATTTTATTGGTTTTAATGTTAGCCTTTGCTTCTTTAGCAATTTATCCTTGGATGAATCGGATGGCTAAGCGGATTAAAGATTGGTTGAGAGACAAATTCGCCCCTAAACAAGGTAAAAATTAGTTGAATTTTTTAAGCAATTACGGTATTATAATATACGCGTGTTGTCCACGTAGCTCAGCCCGGATAGAGCAACGGCCTTCTAAGCCGTGGGTCGAAGGTTCAAACCCTTTCGTGGACACCATTTTTTTGTATCAGGGAGGGATAATATGGTAGAAGCAGTTACGCAAAAGATTCAAGAGTTGATTGATGCGACCCAATATGATGCTGCTTTACTCTTACTGCAAAGTGAAGAAGATGATTTTTCTAATTTGCAGCGAATTATTTGTTATATGGGGTTAAAAGAGTATGCCAAAGTAATAGCAGATGGCGAAAAGATTTTGGGTAATGAATCCAATAAATACTACTATGATGTTTTAAGTTTATACGTCGTAGCTTTGATCCAATCAGCGAAAGAAGATGAAGCTATTGCCGTGCTTGAAACGGAACTAGCAGTACCTTATATTCCCAAAGAATTTGAGGTTTTTTTCCAAGAAACTTATAATAAATTAGTGAAGCAAAAGCAAGCCAATAAAACTGAACGTTCCCCTTATGATTTATATAGCGACGATCAAATAAATGAATTGCTACTGACAGCTTCAAATTTTGAGACATTAGCTCTGGCAATTTATCAAACACATAATCGAAATATTCGCAAGTTTACGGCCGCTTTAGAAGTGGTCTTAATGAATCAAGAAATTCCGACATATTTGAAGACTATTATCCTTGAACTTTTACATGAACAAAATGTTAATGAGGAGTTTGAATACCATACTCATGAATTTCAAATGCGAATTGAGCCGACTAGTTTAACGCCTTTATTTGAACAAGCCAGTTATCAAGCAGTCAGGCAAACACTTCAAAATAAGGTCGGTCAAGAAAATGTCTCACTAGCTCAAGTCTGTTTTGATTTGACCTCAACTGTCTTTGCTAGTGTTTATCCGCTCGAGATATCGGAAGATGAATATGATTGTTATGCCGCCGCTATTTATCAATATGCTAGTGAAATAATGGGGATACAAACCAATAAAACCGCCATTTTGCAACTGTTCAATGTGCCAGAGAAAATGTTAGATATTTACCATCAAAAAGTGCAAAAATTAAGTAAAATCGATGAATAGATATAATATATAATTATATCGTTTGCCTATCTATGGTGATTGTGATAAAATAAACCGCGTGAATAACCAGGAGGACTAAAATGAAAATAGAATTAAAAAAAGTCAGTGATTCCATTACAGATGTAAAGGTCGAGTTTGATACAGCAGAGTGGAATAAGGCCCAAGATAAAGCTTATGAGAAACTAGGAAAAGATGTTGAAATTAAAGGTTTCAGAAAGGGAGAAGCACCACTAAACATTGTCAAGAAGCATGTTGAACCTGCCAAAGCAATGAGTGCCGCTCTTGATGTAATAATTCCAACCGGCTTTAACAAAATTTTAGCTGAGAATAAATTTGATATGTTAATTCGGCCAAACGTCAATGTTGACGAAATTAGTGCTGACAAGTTAACAGTTACTTATACCTTTACTAATCGGCCAGTTGTTAAACTTGGTACATACAAAGATATTAGAATTCAAAAACATGAAATTGAATTAAAAGATGAAGAAATAGATCAAGCAATCAAAAGTATCGCCACTCAAAATGCAGTAGTAACTGATAAAGAGGCTGATGCTATTGTCGCTTTAGGTGATATCGTTAATTTTGATTTCGAAGGTTATACTGATGGTAAAGCCTTTGAGGGAGGCAAAGCTGAAAACTATGAATTAGAAATTGGTTCGAAGATGTTTATTCCCGGATTTGAAGAACAATTAATTGGTAAAAAGGCCGGAGAAAAATGCGAAATCAATGTTCAGTTTCCAACAAACTATGTCAAAGAGTTGGCTGGAAAAGATGCAACATTCAAAATTTTAATCCATTCGATTAAAACTAAAAATATTCCGGCAATTGATGATGAATTAGCTAAAGATGCTCAAATTCCAGGTGTTGAAACACTCGAACAATTAAAAGCATTTGTTAAAAATGATTTATTAAAGCGCAAGAACGCTGAAGCTGATCGCATTAGATTTAATTTATTGATTAGTCAAATAGTCGAAACTTGTGAATTGACAGTTCCTGATACTGTTATCCAAAACGATTTACAATACGCTTTCAAAGGCTACGTAGAAGATGTTGAGAAGAAAGGAATTCCTTTTGATAAATACTGTGAAGTAACAGGGGAAACCGAAGCAACAATCAAGGAAAAAATCAAAGGCGATGTCGAAAAGAATTTAAAAACCGTCTTTGTTCTATCTGAAATTGCTAAAGAAAACAACATCAAAGTTGAAGAGGCTGATGTTGAGGCTGAAATTAAAGTAATCGCTGAACATTACAAAGTCAGTGTTGAAGAAATCAAGAAAGCTTTCGAAAAGAGAATGAGTGAAATTACTAACAAAATTTTCTCAAGAAAGATTAGCGAATACCTTAAATCAGTTAATACATTAGATTAATCAAGTTCGTAGTGAAGAAAGACGCGTTGCGTCTTTTTTCAACTCATAAAAGGAGGTAAGAATATGGCTGATAAGCAAAAAGTAGAAGAACTTAAAAAAGATGAAAATGCCGATCAACTTAAACTACCGGTAGTTTGTACTAGAGGGGTAGTATTATTTCCTAATGTCGAAAATGTTCTTGAAGTAGGCCGTGCCAAGAGTTTGAATGCCATTTCCTTTGCTCGCAATAGTGCCAATGATTTTATTCTTGTTGTGACGCAAAAAAATCCGGAAGTTGAAATTCCAACTAGTGCTGATGTTTATAATTTTGGTATTGTTGCTAAAATTAAATCAGTCCATGCCAATACAGACGGTTCTCAACGGGTCATTATTGAAGGCATAAAAAGGATGAAGTTAGGCGAATTTACTCAAACACAAACGCTGGATATCGCTTCTTTTACAACTATAGATAGTGTCTATGGTGACAAAAATACCGAAGTGGCTTTGGTGCGTTCCTTGGCTAAAACTATCGAGGATTTAGCCAATAACAATCCACCCGAGAATACAATGAAATTAATTAATCGCTTAAGTGATAGTGTCGAAGCCGATGTTTTAGCTGATACAATAGCTAATTACATGGGGGCTTTAGTCGAAGTCAAACAAGATTTGCTTGAAACTATCAATGTTAATGAACGTTTACAAAAATTAGTCGAAGCGATTGGTGAGGAACAAGCCATTATTGATTTAGAAACAGAAATTAATAAAAAAGTTCGCGAAAAAATTGATAGCAATCAAAGAGAATATGTTTTAAGGGAAAAACTTAGAGCAATTAAAGAAGAGTTAGGGGATAGCCCTAGCAAAGAAGATGATAGCGATGAGATTCGCAAAGAGATTGAAAATAATCCTTATCCTGAAAGCGTTAAAGCCAAACTGTTGGATGAATTGAAACGCTATGAGATGATGCCGCCGGCTAGTGCCGAATCTAGTATTATTAGAACTTATATTGAATGGATGATGAAAACTCCATGGTATCAAAAAAGTCAAGATAATGATGATTTGAATAATGTCGAAAAGGTCTTAAATGATGATCATTATGGCTTAGAAAAACCGAAAGAAAGAATTCTTGAATATTTGGCGGTTAAGAAATTAACTGATTCGCTTAAAGCACCAATTATTTGTTTTAGCGGCCCACCAGGAACTGGTAAGACTTCATTGGCTATCTCCATTGCTCACGCGCTTGAACGAAAGTTTGTTAAAGTTTCGTTAGGCGGAGTGCGCGACGAAGCTGAAATTAGAGGTCATCGCAGAACATACTTAGGCTCAATGCCTGGCAGAATCATTCAAGCCATGAAAAAGGCTGGTGTCATCAATCCGGTTTTCTTACTGGATGAAATAGATAAGGTTGGCTCAGATTATAAAGGAGATCCATCTAATGCTTTGCTCGAAGTGCTAGATCCTGAACAAAATAAAGCCTTTAGTGATAATTATTTGGAAGAACCATATGATTTGTCCAATGTTTTATTTATTGCGACTGCCAACTATTTGGAAAACATCCCAGCGCCATTAAAAGATCGTTTAGAGATTATTGAACTCTCTTCTTATACTGAAGAAGAAAAACTCAATATTGCTCAACAACACTTGGTCAAAAAACAAATTCATGAGAATGGTTTGCTGGAATCAAAAATTTCCTTTACTGACGAAGCTATTTTGTTGATTATTCGCAGTTACACCCGTGAAGCCGGAGTTAGATCTTTGGAAAGAAAGATTGGTTCCATCTGTCGTAAAATAGGTGTAAAAATTATCAAAACTGGCGTTAATCGCAAACAAGTAGTAAATGTCAAACATGTTAAAGAATATTTAGGAAAAGAAATTT
>CAYIYS010000019.1:0-16537 GCA_964367975.1 uncultured Eubacteriales bacterium | reverse complement strand
GTAGGGAAAAAGCCTTTTGGTAGAAAACAGCAAAATATAAAGGCCTAGAAAATCATCAGAAAATGACTACTTCTAAGCTTTAATATCGTTATATCGTTCTGGCGGAAAGGAAATATCTCCCTATCTGCCGTAAAAAATAAAAAGGTATGACTTGTATCATACCTATCGTTCTAATATGGCGGAGGAATGGGGATTTGAACCCCAGCGCCCTGTTACAGACCTACTAGCTTTCCAAGCCAGCCCCTTCAACCACTTGGGTATTCCTCCAGGTTTTATCACAGTTGCATTTGATATTATAGCACAAAAGGCTAAAATGTCATTAACAAATCTTACTTTTTACCTAGCAATTGGAACATATTTTTCTTATAGATTTCGACTCCTGGTTGATCAAAGGGATTGAGGTCCAATAAATAGGCGCTCATAGCGCAAGCTTTCATGAAGAAATAGACGATATAACCAAAATTAAAGGCATCCATTTTTGGATAGTGCAAAACTAAATTTGGCACTTTTCCCACTTCAAAATGGGCCTTGATAGTTCCTTCATAAGCTTGTGAATTGATATAACTTAAGGATTTATTGCTTAAGTAGTTTAATTGATCTGTATCATTTTTCTCTTTTGGAATACTGACGTCATCAGCATAAGAATCGGCTTTTAAAGTGGTTTCAAATAAGATTTTAGAGCCAGCTTGAATGAATTGACCTAGGCTATGTAAATCGGTTGAGAAACAAGCACTAACTGGCAGTAATCCCTGCCCTTGTTTTCCTTCACTTTCAGCAAATAATTGCTTCCACCATTCCGCTAACATCACTAGATTAGGATCATAATTTATTAACATTTCAACTTGATATCCTTGTTTGAATAATTCATAGCGATATAAAGCATATTGATAGGCGCAATTCTTTGCAATTAATTCAGATTGCAAATCAAGCCAAGCCTTTTTAGCTCCTAATAAAAGTTCATAAACATCAATACCCGCACAAGCCATTGGAAATAACCCAACTGGAGTTAATAGACTATAGCGACCACCAATATCATTCGGAACCACTAATAGATGGTAATTCTCTTGGCGCGCTAAATCATGTAAGATTCCTTGTTCTTTATCAGTAGTGGCAACAATGCGCTTACTAGTCTCGCTAGGACCATACTTTTCAATCAACACTTGTCTTAATAAACGAAAGGCCAGCGAAGTTTCAGTAGTTGTGCCAGATTTTGAAATAACATTAACTGCAAAGTTCTTATCTTTTAGGTATTCGAGAACTTGACTGGTATAGGAAGGCGAAAAAGTATTACCTAAATAAACAATTTCTAGACCCTTATTTGTTGGATATAAACCATTTATGGCTTCAATGGCGGCGCGAGCTCCTAAATAAGAACCTCCAATGCCACAGACAACTAAAACCTGATAGTTTTTGCTAAAATCTTCGGCTAATTTTAATAAGCCTGCCACTTCTTTTTCATTAAACTCATTAGGATAATTTAACCAGCCCAAAAAATCATTACCTAATGTTTCTTTATTATTCATCTTGAAGTGAATATCACTGATTCTATCTTGATATTTAGCCTCATCTATTTTGATATCACAATACTTTGTTTCTAGCGTAATCAGCATAGATTCCACCTCTTTCATCATCTTTTCTAGATTGGCTTGCATATAATCACTAACATCAGCAAAATTTTCCATTTTTAAGCACACATAAGGCTTGCGATGGTAAGGAATAATTGAGCGGTAACGCTTACCATTCTTCGCTAATCTTTTAATCGATAATTTGGCGCGTTGTGTAGTCTCATCAAGTTCGATAATCATGACTTCAACTTCATCACCAATCGCAAAATAATCAGCTACATTTCTGACAAATTGTTCACTAATCTCGGAGATATGAATTAAGCCAACTAAATCTTTACCGATTTGGGCAAAAGCCCCATAATGTTGAACCCCAACAATTTTAGCTTTGACTTCATCCCCAACTTGATATTTATGCATCTTTTCACCCACCCTAGCATCATTTATGTTATTATAACATACGTAGTTATTTTAATAAAAGGGAGATTAGTTGACATGCATGAAATTGATAACCAAATAATTGCTGTTTTAGAAAAAATCAGGCCATTCATTCAAAGAGATGGGGGCGATGTGCTGTTCCATCATTATGAAGATGGGATTGTCTATTTGACTATGCAAGGAGCTTGTGTTGACTGTGCTCTTCAAGATAATACTATCAATGACGGGATTGGAATCATTTTAACCGAAGAGGTTCCTAGCGTCATCGGCGTCCAAGTAATTAGTCAAGAAGATGCAAACGCTTATGATGAAAAACACAAGAAGTAGGGTTGTACCCTACTTCTTTTTTCTTTAGATAGATTCTGACTTCAAGGCCCTATTCATTAATTGCATGGCCACATAATTTATATCGGCCCGTAAGACAATCACCATATAAGCCGCATTAATAATCGGTAAATCTAAATGATTATCTTGCGCAAATTTATAAACTTCTGGAATGGTTTGCAATCCTTCAATCGGTCCTTTAGTAAGGTCAGGGAGACTTGGAAAACTATAGCCATAAGTATAGTTTCGAGACATCATTGAATTACAAGTTAAGATCAAATCCCCAACTCCAGCTAACCCATATAACGTTTTTTCTTCACAATTAACATATTTTAAGAGTTGATTTAACTCAGCAACCGCTCTAGTTATAAGAGCAGTTTTAGCATTATTCCCCATTTTATGGCCATCAATGATGCCACAAATAATAGCGTAGACGTTCTTTAAGGCTGCACAATACTCAACACCCAGCACATCACTAGAGGTATATACTCGAAAGAAAGAGTGAGAAAATGCCGTTTGCAGACTTTGGGCTACTTCAAGATTTTTTGAAGCGATAACCACTGCTGTATATTTCTTTTCAATCACTTCTTTAGCAAAAGAAGGACCACTTAAAACCGCAAGACTTGCTGCCGGAATTATTTCACTCAAAAGGGTCGAAATAGTTTTACCTTGGTACATTCCTTTGGAAGTTAAAAGAATAATTTTATCTTTTAAATCATTGGCATAAGGAGTAAGAACATCCACTATCGCCTTAGTTGGTAAAGAGATAATGACCACATCCGCTTCCACAATCGAAGCTTGCAATTTCTCGGTAGCAGTAATTTTAGAATCTAATTTTATACGAGAAAAACAGGAAGAGTGATGCTTTGTGTTTATCTTAACTACTTCCTGGCTGTCACGGGAATACATTTTGACTTTATTTCCATTCAATGCTAAAACACTGGCCAAGGCAGTTCCCCAATGTCCAGCACCAATTATCAAGTACTTTAATTGCGCCATTTTTGGTGCATCAGCACCCTCAAAATTTTCATATTTTGTTTCTTCATTCACTTATTCTCACCTACCCTCAATGCTGTAATTATAACACATTATAATTCGCATTCTCAAAAAATTAATCTTTGCGAAAGAAAAGGCAAAAACAGGAAGTAAATGACAAATAATTAAGCGGATCTTTTACTTCGTATATCTTAGTATATTAAAGGAATTTTTGTGTTAAATATTATTGGATATTAATTATCATTTCGGCTGCTAAAAGATTATTTATTTAACATTCATTGAACTATATCCATCAGTCAGACCCCAACTATCATCTAGTAGGTCTGCTTCATAAATATATATATTAAATGTTCTGGCGCGTTGTCTCGTACTACTATTAATATAATAATACTTGCCATTCACATTGATATCTTCTATGTCGTTTAACTTATCACCACTAAAAGTAATATCATAGCCATATTTTATATCTTTATTTTTGTTATTTAAATCGATGCTAAAACTATAAAAGCCATTAATATTTCTTGAAATACGCTGATCATAATTGTCATCTATCCCAATTAGGAATTGATTTGTTTTATAGTTAAAACTTGTTATTTGTTCAAAAACAGGAAATTCAGCTACTGTCGCTTTGATTGCATCACTAATTGGTACATCGGTATTAAAGTTTACAATCGTTAATTTAATAACTTTATCCTTTAATATCGAAACATTAATTGGAGTATCAACAAAGCTACCCTCTTGACCTGTTCGATGATAGATATTGAATGAAAAGTTAACATTAAAATCAACATCCATAACCGTTACATGATAATAAACATCAACCGCTAATAAAGGGTCTCTTTCTTCAGACATTACTTTATAAGTCACAATTGCATCTTCATCGACTAATTCTTGGCCGGTAATTTGATCAACTGTATAATTAGCCCTTAGACTATTTATTTCAGAAACAGCCGCATGAGCATTGATTGGAGTTGTCCAGTGCGCTTGCCCCAATTCATCATAATAAAGCCTTGAGACTGTGGCTCCAACTGGCAAATAGTCAACAATAACCGGAGCATAATCATCCAAAGGTATTCTTGATACTATACCCATAACACGATAGTTAAAGATAGTATTTTGGCTATTATCATATCTAAAGCCATCAATTGGGTGAATTTGCATATTATATGTACTATTTTCGTTAATGGTTCCTTCGTTATCTGATTCAAAAACATCAAATAAACTACTATCATCAGTATTTAGCGAGAAGCGAATTCTTGATAAATAAGCATTTCTCGATAATATTTTAGCAACATGAAAGTTAACGATATGAATTGCTTCACCATCATGTCGAATAAAATTAATAGTCACATCATAATTTTTACCAATTAAATTCTCATAATTAAAGTTAACAATTAAATTCTTATATTCATCAATTGTTATACTTGTCCCATTATTCGCCACTGGATTATCATATAAAAAACCATTGATGATAACTTGCAAATATGATTTACCATTTTCATCTGGTATTAAGGTATAAAAAGGATGATAACCATCGGTTGAACTACTGGCATTTAATGAAAGAGCAAACTTTAAAGTATTTTGTTCAAGATCGATTTCAAACTCTTTTCCTTCGAATTCGACTTGAGGCGCATTATTTAAATAAAAGCTGTCTAAATGCAAAGCTTGTTCATATATTGTATGAGTATATATACGAATATCACCATTAGGAGCCCTGTTTGTATATTCAATCGTATAAGTTCTTGCTTTGGTAATTGGATCACTAGTTTGTGAGAGTAAAACTATTGAAACAATTTGGACATTTGGATTATAGTTTTGGAAAGTTAATGCCTTTAAATACCCCGTTTGAGTGAAAGCATAACTATAAATTTGTCCAGCAATATAAGGGTGAGCTGTTGGAGTAACAGTTTCGCCTTTTTCTATTTCACCTTCGATTAAGCTATCTTCAACAAAATTAAAATCTATTATGCGATTAAAATTTATATATGTTGTGATTGTGTTTGAAACATGATCGACCGTTGTGCTATTTTCATTTTTAACATTAAAATGATAAAATCTATTTTCGCTTGATAAATTATTATTTGAAAAATCAAAAGTAAAGTATCTATCATCACCGGCTCCATGTACTTTATAGACTATGCGATAATCCCCCGATGTCAAAACGCTCTGTAGTGTTATTTTAAAACTAAACTTTCGCACATTTGTGACAGGGTCTTCAACCGCTGCTATGCTACTAAACAGATAATTAGCGGTTTTCTGTTCAACTACAATAAACTCGTCATCAGGCTCATTGTAATATTCTAGGTTTAAAGTATCACTACCAATTTTAAAGCCGATTGGGAAGACTTGATATGGATCTTCTAAAAATAATTCAACTGAACTAGTAAGATGATTAGGTAAAAAATAATTATCATGGTTTTCATAAGCAACATTAGTAGGAACTGTATTATCAACAATATAAGAAGTTAAAATTGGTGTCACAACATTTAATCTTGGTGTAACTGCGACATCAACTTCATAAGTTGTTTGAAATCTACTATCACCGAATAAATTAGCATCAAATATTGCGGCTTGTGAATAGACAACAAAATAACCAAGTGGGACCGTTGTTTGTGTTGCAAGGTCCTCAAATTGAGTTAAATCAAGCGTCAGTTTAGGAGCATAATCACCCGTTACTAAATGTCCACCAAAAGTGTGTACTTCATATTCATTGATTAGAGCTTGGCGATATCCTTCTTTATCATTAGTAGCAAAAAAATCAGTATCTTCAAATCTTCTAGCAACTAAGGTGTAGTTAGCAAATGTTGAATCACTATTATTCCGGGCTGTCAGAGAATAAGAAGTTTCTTCTGCATCTTTATCCACAAAATTAAGACTTAGGTCTAATAGAAATTTATGAGTTAAGGCATCACTATATATTCCATTATCATAAGTTATTTCTTTGACAATTTGTTCGATATTATAAGCATCAGTAAAGGAAAAATTAATTCCATATCTGACATATGCTTGAGGTTGATATGAAACTTGCATTTGGTGTTGAATTCTTGCTTTAATCTCATTAGCAATAACTATTCTTTCGGGAGATTTATCATAATCATCTCCAAAATTAGAATTATCATAATTTAAATAAAAGCCCAAAAAACTCGCTCCATAGCCTTGCTCGAGACCACCAGTATAATGATCACCAATAATATACATGCCCTCGCCATAACGTGGATTATTTTTAAACCGGTCATTTAAGACTTCATTTGGCACAAACCTGATATACCTAAATGATCTCGATGAAACGTTATTATTATTAAATATTCTAAATTCATAATCACTTAATCTATCTTTAACATCAACACTTAAATCACCTTTATTTTTAAACTCTGGCGTCGTATCGTTGGCCTTGGCCGAATAGCCAATAAAATCAACTCTTGCACGTAAATTACCTTCATTACTACTATTTACATATGGATTATCAATAAACCCAATAAAATCAACATTTTCATTCATGTTAATAATAATTTTAAAGCGCAAATCATTCGTCCCTGTCGAATTTAAATATTGTGTGTTTTTATATTGCATTCTACCGAAAATGGCCCCGATTCCTCTTTTTAAAGATAAATCTGCACCTCCAGTAATAAAACTATCATCATAATCATAAAAGTCGGCTTCAATTAAATCGGAAAAGCCAGTAATTGTATCAAACAAATTTACTCTAACAACATTTTTAATTGCTCTTACATCACCATAATTGATTAAACCAAAATACATGGTCGTAGAATCATTTGTGGCGGTTTGTGAATTACTTACTGTCCCCACAATTCCCCCTGCCACATCAGTTGAAGCAACTAAGCCGTGGTTGACAGCACCACCACCACCACCATTATTAATATGTAGTGATCCATAGGCAAGCATTCCGCCAGCAGAGGCAAAAACGGGCGGTTTATTACCAGCGGAATAATCACCAATTTTCCCCCCAAGAGCAACTATATTACCATAATTTAGAACACTTCGGATAACTGCGGTGTTAGCATTATTAATCGAAGAAAAATAAGAGGCGACAGTACTACCCGCTCTAATTTCAGCTTCACCAGCAATAGCTACTATACCCGCTGCACGGGCATAGTTATTAGAAATGGCAATAACATCAGCATCATTAGTGCCGACATTGACAGCAAAAGAATTATTGATGGCCGCTGCCACTATACCACCAGCCACCACACCTTGCGTAATAGTTGGATTATTTGAGGCGTCAGGAATAAATTTATTATATAATAGTCCACTGTTATCTCCAACAATAAAAGATGAAGTATCTTGAGGACTTTTGTTAACTAATAAAATATTGCCAGAATTGATAAAGAAACCCACAGAGTTTGCAGAAAATGTTGCAAAACCTCCAGCATAAACATTCCCACTACCAGTTATGCCATTAATCTCTTCGCTATAATAACTTGTAATATTTAAGCCATTAATACTATTAAAATCTCGAATAAAAGTACCACCTGGCGCTCCGACATCTGATCCGGTCCCATGCAAATTAGCAAAACCAGCTAGATAAATGTTGGCACTTGTATTAATCCCGGCGACAATAATGTTTCCATAGGTTGTGCTGGACGCTATTTGTTCAGTAGTTACTAATGATCTTGTCTTAAAGCCAGCCACCCAAATTGGATAGTCAGTTTCAATATTTGAAATTCTAATATCTCCTTGATAGGTAGAACGGCTAATTGCGACATTTTCAGCATTTGTAAAACCTGAAACTTTTACTTCCTCCGTAAATGTTCTATTTTCTAAAGTAATATCGCCAAAATTATCAATTCTTGAAAATGTGACACCATTCGTTGGATTATTAATATTATCATAAATGCCAGAGTAACTGTGACCTTTCCAATTAACATCAGCATAGTTAAAACAATTTGATAAACCCACATTTGATGTACTTTTATTTAATAATATTCCTGTATATCTAAAATTAGAATAATTATCTCTTTCAAAGGTTGTTTTATTGATAATTCTTTGAAATGATAGCGTACCTGTTGAGTTATTAACGATGCCTCCAGCCGCATGGATTGTGTTTTGACCAGTGTTTCTTAAATCTAAATGGCCAAGGCTATTCATTGTCGTGGCACTAGTGCCAACCGTTTGCCCTTTATAAGAAACATTCGTGCTACCTTCAAAAAGCCCAACTAAACCACCGACATTTTGGACCGTGTTATTATTTTTAAATTCTCGCAACGATATTTCACCATCAAAAGTCATATCATTAATACTTAACCCGCCATTAATATAACCGATTATGCCACCAATTGCGATTTGAACACTAGTTGTATTGGTCATTTGATTAGCAGTTCCAATACCGTTAATTTCTACTTTTGTTGATGAATTACTAACTGTCAAAAGTGCTGTATTATTTCTACCTACTAGACCACCCATATTATATTTGGCAGTTAAACTTGTTTGACCATCAAATTGGTGATTACCGCCGTCGATTGTACCTTCGGCGTATGAAGCTTCTAGGGGGCCACTACTTTTGCCAACAATCATCCCAACATTAGTTTCACCAATATTTTTATTACCTAAAGAAATTTCGCCGTTAACATAAACGGAAGTAATAGCTTGAGTCCCTGTTCTACTACCAGATAAAATACCATAATTAGAAATTGTTGAGGGATTAGTATCACTATCAATTATTGTCAGTTCGGCGTTTGCAAATGTTAAATAACTAATCGCACCATTCGAAACACCAAAGAGGCCGCTATGATATTCATTGTTAATACTAGCTCTACCGTTAATAATTAAATTATGAATTGTTTTGTTTTCATTATTGGATCCTTTTAGTGATCCATCAAAAAGGCGTGTCGGGGTTTTATAAGCACTTGCCGCGACTTGATTCATATACAGGTCTTGCGTAATTTCATAGTTTAGTTTTGAATTGAATTTTTCTAAACTTATTACTTTAGAAAGAGCAACTAACTCGACTGCCTTAGTAATTTTTGAACCAGTAATACCAAATAAAGCTGGATATCGATCGTCTTTATAGACAAACCAACCAACATTAGATATAACATTACTTTTATTAGATTTTAAGTTAGCAGTTGAAACACCAGGTGTATTAGGAGTTTCGACATAATAAATATATGACCCAATTAAAAAACTAATGGCGTAAGTGTTGTCAAAAGTTATGTTACTAACTGTTCCACTATTACTATAATACAAAGGTTGAACTTGGAAATATCTTGAATAATTGGAAAAAACAACCGTCTTTGAAACATAATATGAGGCACTAAACACCCCTTTGTTTTCAAAAACTAAACCAGCAGCATAAAAAGATCTGCCACCTTCAACCGAAAGCATTCTAATTCCTGAACCACCAATTGTAGCTCTGTCGTCAATTACATAAACGTGGTCGACTACAGCGCCAACTTCGTTTAATCCGACAATATTAGCAGCTTTATTTAAATCGGTATGCTCGCCGATAAATTCAATATTAGGATTAATTAAGCCAAAGTTTTTAATGGTCCCTTCATTAATCGGAAAGAGAGATAAATATTTGGTAGTTGTCAGAAGAGTTTGGTTCTCTTCATAAAGCAAGTTTCCTTCTCCCCCGAGGGAAAGATTAATAATTTCAAAACCTTGACCATCAAAGGTGCCAGTAAAAGCGGCCCTTTTGGTGCCAGATGATAAATTAACTTCATACCCAATCGGATACATTGGGCTTAATGCTAAGGCGGTATAATCAATATCATCACCTAAAACAAAGTTTAGTGATAGCACACTGACAATTTGCGTATGATTTAATTTTTCACTGCCTGAATAAACATTGGCAAAAAAACTAACATCTTTTGAAAAATTATATAATTCATTAGCGTTATCAATTCGAATAAATTTATTGTCTATATTGTTGCTTTTAATACCATTATCATCAATATAATCATCAATATCTGCAATAAATTGGGTATAAGAAAAATACCGATTGTCGACAATTGCAGAATCGATTGTTTCAAATGTTTGCACCACTGAGCGCGAATTTGGCTCAATAGGATCGCTAGGATCGCTAGGATCGCTCACTTTATTAAATTTTACAAAACCCAAAAGAAAAACAGCAATTAAGGAAAATATTATAATTTTTGTGGTTGTTTTTTTTACCATTCAACTTCATCCTCCAACCAAGGTTTATATAATAAACCCCAGTTATATTTTGGACCTAAATAAGTTTGAACTGCATCGACAACAATTTCAACATGCAACCAATAGTCAGGTCTATCGATATTTTCATACTCTAACGCTGTGTCACTTCTTAACAAAGGAATTGTTAAAGCAGTATTGTTTGCTAACTTTTGAACTGGATTTGTATAATAAACATAATCATCCATGGTATCCAAGCTTTTGGCCCAGTTATCGCTATAATATAAAGGAAAATCTTCATCGACTGCAAATTCAGTTTTAGTACCATCTGGGTTATTAATTAACATCACAGTTGACATGACTGTTTTGATACGCAAATAAGTATCAACGTTACTATTGATTTTAAAATCAATTCTTAAGTTTTTAATATGGTCTGCTGAATTTTTATTGTTAATATTAATTTGATAAATGCCGGTTTTATAATAATCAACGCCATCGAATGTATTAATATAGACTTCAGGAACATCGTCACCATTAGCAAAATAAATTTGATAATCAACATCAACTTTGCCTATTTCTAAAGGGATCGGTACTGTCTCTTCGGAGGTAAGAAATGCATAGACAACACTTACAGAAACTGAAAGTGTCAGGAGAAGAACTAAACTAATGATAATTCTAATTCTATTTCTCATAGCCTATCCTCCTTTTAAAATTATTATTAATGAACCAAAAAGTTAACACTTTTTTATTTGTTAATCAAAACTTTTTAAAATTTGTCTTTGAATATCTCAACAATATATAATACTGCAGAATAATTATAAAGTAAATTGAACATAAACTCAATTAGAATACATAAAAAGTATCAACAAGGTCTGCTAAAATAAAGCAACATACAAGGGCGAAGATCGATCTACAGATAAGCGTGAAATTGCTTTTTTGCGTCGCCTAGTTAAGCGCCTTAGCGTCATTCTTTTTTAAACCATAATTATAACAAAAAACTTTTATAAAATGAACGTTTTTTCTGTCAGTTTTGTTTTTATAGATATAGCTATTGCATAATTGAACTAAATTCCAAACCAATACCACTAAATATTAGATTATGTAACTCTATACTATAAATTCCGGCCTATTTACTATATTTTATGCCCTTCTCTTGCTCTAACTTCAATAAATTCATATAAAAGACTTGCTACTCTTTTTAGTAAAAGTTCTTTTTCATGCAACAATTCAACTATAGTAGTTTTCATGATTTCACCTCTAGGTGAGACTTAATTTGTTTTTTGTCCCACATTTAGTTTGATATCTTTAATTTAAAATTGCTTTTTTATCAATAACTATATATATAATCTCTGCTACATTAAGTTTTGGATTCTCTTTCATCAAAGATACTTTTTCGCCAGTAAGACTTATTTGATTTATAAAATTTATTTTTGCGATTAACCTCTCAATTCACTTAAATAATTTCTACTCTTAAAGAATATGCTGCTAGTTGCTAAAGAGGGGAAAATAATTTATAATAAAAACGTATTGCTTATGTCAATAAGTGGAGGTAATATGAAGCACAAAATTTGCGCTAGTCGAGTAAAAGATTTGATCGCATTGTCCGCGCAAGATATTCTCAATTCCATTGGTATGCAAAGCGAAAAACAATATTTGCATCATGGAAGCGTCAACTGCTACGAACATTCGCTCAGAGTTGCGTATCTGGCCGGCACTATTGCTTTAAAACTGCGGCTTCCTGTCAATATGAGAAGTCTGTTGCGCGGCGCACTTTTGCATGATTATTATTTATATGACTGGCATGAGCCCGACAAAAGTCACAAGCTTCACGGCTTCATCCACGCACGCCGCGCCCTTAAAAATGCCGATCGCGATTTTGAGTTGAGCGAGATTGAAAAAGATATTATTTCTAAACATATGTTCCCTTTGAACCTAAAGCCACCAAAATATATCGAAAGCGTCACCGTTTGTGTGGCGGATAAAATCTGCACAACTAGCGAATTTATAACCTCGACAATTTCACTTATTTATCCAAGGATGAATAAATATGGCATTCTTTGAAACTGGAATCATTTGGTTTTTCATTTACAGCGTAATCGGTTGGATTTACGAAACCATTTTTTGTTCTATTAGAGAACGCAGATTTGTTTATCGTGGTTTTCTTATCGGACCGTATTGCCCAATTTACGGATTTGGTGCCTTGCTTGTAATCTTTACGCTCGGTAAAATTGAAAACGTGATTGTCCTATTTTTTGCCTCTGCAATTCTTACCTGCTCTTTGGAATATGCTACCTCATGGTTAATGGAGAAGTTGTTTCATGCCCGCTGGTGGGACTATTCCAATAAAAAGTTTAATATAAATGGCCGCGTTTACCTGCTGGGGGCGATAGTGTTTGGAACATTTTCGGTTTTGTTGATAAAATTCTTGCATCCGATTGTCTCGTCATACACCGTGAGACTTTCACTAGAAACCATTTCCATAATGGCGTGGTTGATTTTTGCAGTCATGCTTACTGATACGGTGTTCACAGTCACGAAATTTTCAGAGTTTGACCACATAATGCACATAGCCTCTACACATTTAAATGAGATGGTCAGTTCCATCAAACAGTTCTATAAAAAAGCCAACGACTCCTACCAAGGAAAGCTTTATAAAATCAATTCACAAATACGCCGAATGGTTATATCTTATCACATGCTGCGCTCTACTCGGTATAACGAAACAGTGAAAAAACTGCGCGAGGCGCTGGAAAAAAAGGATGACGATGACAATCACTCATGAAGGTGCTGGTTTTGACTTGTCTGGCAGATAATAAAATCCACCCAATTTAAAATGGCATGTGATTAACAAGCATTCTTTCTAAATATTTTTTATCTTTCATAAATTAAAAGGCCGGACCTTTTAATTTTTTTCTATTTGACTATCTTTTTTAATTGTTTTGTTGCTAAGCAAATCACTCTTATTGTTTAAAACAGATTGCAAATCTTCAATGACGCCAAAATAGTCAAGATCATTAATATCAGATATCATAAGAGGATACTTTTTTACTTTTTTAAATCGTTAAAAAGTTGATTAGTAAATAAAAAAGAGACCTATAAATCGCCTAATTTAGACTACTAGAGGTCTTTTAAAAACTGGCAGACAGGAGGTTTTCCCTTTTTTGCAAGATAAAATAAAAAGTTCCCTTTCTTGTAAATTAAGGTTACAATCATTATAACCTTTCTTTAAGATTTGGAAACTATTTCAAAAAAAATGGTGGAGCTGACGAGGATCGAACTCGCTACCTCTTCCATGCCATGGAAGCGCTCTTCCAGATGAGCTACAGCCCCAAATGGGCAAAACTAACCAGCGATTAGATTTTACACCATTTAAGTAAGTTGTGCAATTGTTTAATCAAATAAGTTTAATGATAATTGATCTTCATTATCTAACTCATCTAAAACATGCATATCTTCCAAACTCTGCAATTGGCTGTGATTTATCTTGCTGCGATTAAGCAAGTCTTGTTTTGATTCAAACATATGTTTTTCGCGAGCCTTAACAATGGCGGCCGATGATTCGTCTGAGAAACCTTTAATCGTTTTAAAAGGCGGATATAAGCGATTTTTTTCATAATCAATGACAAAATTCTTGGCATCAGAATGTTTGATAGAGATATTAGCAAATGAATAACCACGGGCATTAAATTCTACTGCTAAGAGTAAAACATCATAAAGTTTGGTGGCATTACCTCGATCCCTAGCTGGTAAAGTGCGATCATTCATTTGTTCAGCGGTCCGGCGTAACGCTTCCTTTAGAACTTCGCCGCCAGCAATCATTGCTTCAATATCATAAGCTTCGCACCTAACACTAAAGAAGGTCGCATAATATTCAAAAGGATAATAGACTTTATACCAGGCTATCCTAAGCGCCATTGAAACATAAGCGACAGCGTGCGCTTTAGGAAACATGTATTCAATCTTCTTCGCTGATTGAATATAGAATTCGGGCACCCCATGACTGCGCATATCTGCTTCTTGTTCTTTAGTAATGTTTTTATTTTTCTTGCGAACATTTTCCATGATATCGAAAGCGTTTTTCTTATCCAGGCCCTTGGAAATTAAGTAAGACATAACATCATCCCGACAGCCGATAACTTCCATTAAAGAGGCTTGTTTGGACTTAATCAAATCTTGAGCATTACCATTCCAGACACCTGTTCCATGTGATAGTCCCGAGATTTGGACTAATTCCGAAAATTTTGTTGGTCTAGCGTCTGCTAAAATGCGTTTAGTATTTTCGGTACCAAATTCAGGCACTCCACTAACTCCAGTCATTGAAAAACATTGATATGGAGTAAGTCCCAAAGCTTCGGTTGAAATGAATAATGATAAGACTTTTGGATCATTCAATGGAATCTCTAGTGGTTCATATCCAGTCAATTCTTTTAACATTTTCAAAGCGGTTGGATCTTCATGACTAAGAATATCTAGTTTTAATAACTCATCGTGCATCATTTCATAAGGAAAGTGCGTGATTAACCACTCT
Source organism: uncultured Eubacteriales bacterium (assembly GCA_964367975.1). Taxonomy (GTDB): domain Bacteria; phylum Bacillota_I; class Bacilli_A; order RFN20; family UBA1709; genus CAYIYS01. The sequence goes on along the minus strand of CAYIYS010000019.1, from coordinate 1,576 downwards.
TTTTTGACATCATTACTAGGATATTGAACCGGCGTAAAATCTAAAACATCTTGCTCTAAAGGCACAATTACAATGCCACCTGGGTGTTGCCCAGTAGTCTTCTTGACCCCCGAGCAACCATGAGCCAATCGACTCGTTTGAGCTTTTCTTTCATCATTTATACCAAGGGATTCGAAATAGTGTTTGGCCACTCCATAAGAGGTTTTATCGGCTACAGCCGAAATTGTTCCGGCTCTAAAAGCGTGCGTATCATCCAGCAATTCACGTGTATGTAAATGAGCTAAAGGTTGATATTCGCTTGCGAAATTTAGATCAATATCAGGAACCTTATCTCCATGGAAGCCTAAGAAGGTTTCAAAAGGAATATTTTGGCCATCACTATTCATCATATGTCCGCATTCAGGACATAGTTTAGCTGGCAAGTCGTAGCCACTAGCATATGAATCATCCTCAACCATCTCAAAGTGGTGACAATTTGGACAAATATAATGTGGTTTTAAAGGATTAACTTCTGTAATCCCACATAATGTCGCCACAAAAGAGGAACCAACCGAGCCACGTGAACCAACTAAATAACCAGCTTCATTTGATTTTTTAATTAGTTGAACTGCTAGATAGTAAATAATGGTATATTTGTTATCAATTAAATTTTTCAATTCTTTAGTAAATCTTTCTAAAACCACCGCTGGTATAGGATCTCCATATAAAGCTTTAGCTCGATCAAAGCACAATTTTTCAATTTCTTTATCAGAATCCAATCCTGGTAGTTTAGGTACGCTGGTACCTTCTTTAATTGGATGGATATTAGCACTTATCATATCAGCAATTTTATGGGTATTAGTAATAACATATTCCCGCGCTTTTTCTTCACCCAAGAAAGATAGACCATCTAACATCTCTTTAGTGGTTCTAAAATGTTGATCAGGATTACTTTTGACGCGATGTTTATAATCGTATAAAGGATGTCCGGCCGCATTAGCTTTGGCACGATATACAATATAAGCATCGCGATAAATTTTATCGCGGGGATTTAAATAATGACAATCGCCAGTGGCGACAATTATTTTATTTTCTTTTTCAGCGGCTGCGATAATATCTAAAAGAATTGTTTTTAAAGCTTCCGCATTCTCGATAGATTGAGTATCAATCAGGTAAGAATAATTAGCTAAAGGTTGAATTTCGATGTAATCATAAAATTTCATGGTTTCTCTTAGTTTATTTTCGCTTGCGGTGTGGGCCATATCAAAAACTTCACCATTAAAACAAGCGCTTCCAACTAATATGTGACCGCGATTAGCCATTAGTAATTGACGAGGAATAAGTGGCACATAATTAAAATATTTAACACTGGATTCAGTGACAATTCGATAAAGATTCTTTAAACCTATTTCATCTTGAACTAACATGGTCACATGATATGGATGCTTTTGAATGTAAGCATCTTTAGGTGATAAACTATTGATTTGCTTAAGGTTATCAATTTTGAAATCTTTATACATTTGTTGAATAAGCACAACTAAAAGTTCACCCAGGACGCGAGCATCATAATTAGCTCGGTGGGCGCTATCTTCAATAT
>CAYIYS010000018.1:0-16562 GCA_964367975.1 uncultured Eubacteriales bacterium | reverse complement strand
ACATGCCTCCCTGTCACGGAGGAGATCACGGGTTCGACCCCCGTAGGGACCGCCACTTAATCTGCAAGTGTAGTTCAGTGGTAGAACATTAGCCTTCCAAGCTAATTATGCGGGTTCGATTCCCGTCACTTGCTCCATAAAAATGATATTCCCCCCATTTATTGAACATTCGTAGTACAATAAAAAGGGGGATTTTTATATGTGAAAACGAATGAAATATACGAAAAAAAGCAAATTGATGATGGTAAAAAAGTATCAAAAAGGGTATCTCAATACACCATTTGCCCGATGTTTTTAATCATGGGGACTAAAATGTCCTCATCTACTTCCTTTCAAGGACAATAGTGTCCCACTTGTCTTGGTGATATAGGACAAATATGATAAGATGAAAATGTTGATATTTTATGATACTGTGTGAGACTTATTACAATTAATCAATAGCAATTTATCCTATATGTGTATAATATATAGATGGTAAAAAGCAACCAAAAAGACTGGATGAATCTTGTTTGCTTTTCCTTGCACTTGTCTCAGTTAGTTTGAATATGTTCATAAAATTTTAACCAAAATGGTACAATAAGAAGGGAACTAGCTTAGCTAGTTCTTAAAATAGATTATTTTATTACTAGACTAGGAGTAAAGAAAATAATCAAGGTAAAATGACTTTTAATTAACTAAGCCAAGATTTTTAAGAGAATAAAGGCATAATATTATGCTAATGGGAGTGTGAAAAAATGAAAAGAGCAGTCTTATTTGATTTCTGGGATTCAATTATTCGCTATGATTTCAAAAATTATTCGGCTAATGAGGCTCTTTTAAAACACGCTATCGCTAATCCCAATCAAGTAACACCAGTTGAGTTAGCTATTACTTTTAAAACAAAATTTGAAGAAATTCGAGATTTTAAAGGCGAGGTTGAAGTTACTTTTGAAGAAACTCATAAAGCAGTGCATGCCGCTTTGGGCTTGAAGTTTGATATTAGTTATGAAGAAATGGAATTAATATACATTGAAAATGGTCATTCTTTAACTCCCGAACCAGGTTTGAATGAACTACTTAATTATTTAGTAAAGCATGATTATGTGCTAGGGGTAGTCTCCAATACCATTTTGCATTCTGCTACTCAAATGAAAGTCTTAGAGCGGGTTTTTAAACCAAATCCCTTTGCTTTTGTCATTTCTTCTAGTGAACATACTTATCGCAAACCTCACCCAAAAATCTTTGCAGATGCGGTGAAAATTTTGCAAATACTACCGGAGCAGATTTATTTTGTGGGTGATAATTTTTCCTGTGATGTAGTGGGAGCTAAAGAAGCCGGAATGCGGCCGGTTTTTTATAACATTAAACAACAAGATAGTCCCCATGACTTCCCTTACTTAGAGGTAGCTAATTATTTAGATTTATTGAATTACTTTCAAGCACTAAAATGAACAAAAAACTAATTCTTTTTTTAAATATTGTGGTATAATTAACAAACAAGAGGTGAGTAATGATGAAGAAAACTCTTTTAGCTTTATTAACAGTGTCTCTTATCACTCTTTCGGGGTGTTCCGAAGATGGGTTACTTTTTTCGACCGATTTTACCGGCACCGAAGGAATTGTAACTAATGAAAAGAGTTTTGGCCCAACAACTCAATTGGATAACCTGAGAGTTATTGTTGATGATATATTTGTGAAACAAGGCGCACTTCAACTAAATGTTTATGATTATGGTAATCCTCGCATCGAGATTAAAACCAATCAAAATATTTATGAGACAATCCAATTTGAAAACCACCTAGATCAAATTAAAATTTCGGGTGAAGGTCATAAAAAGTATGTGACCGATCTTTTTGAAATTTCTTTATATGGGGTCAATGTTAAATATCTCGACATTGATGGAGCGGCCGTCTTAACTAATAGCTTATATGGTTTTAAAGAAGATTTTGAATTAAAAGTCAATGGAGTTTTAGTGGCTGATTTAAATCTAGAATATGTCAAGAATGTCGATATTGATATTGCGGGAACGGCCCAACTGGTTTTAAGCAATGTTAATCTAGAAGAGTTGAAAGTTGAAACAAGTGGAATTTCTACTATTTCGGCTAAAGGCAAGATTGGCTATTATGAAGATAAGATTAGTGGAACCCACGACCTCGAATTCTTTGATGTTGCTATCGATCGCGCTTATATCAATTTAAGTGGAGTAGGAGTCTATGAAATGAAAGTTAATGAAATTTTAGATATTAAATCAAGTGGTACCATTCAGGTTGATTATGAAGGAGCACCGGTTTTGTCCACTGTGATAGCCGGAATAAATCATATTGCAAAAGTTGAGAAGTAAAGGTTATAAACCTGAAAAGAAAGAAGCGCCGAGTAAAAGTAAAATTAAACCTAATAGTAAGTGGGATAAAGAGTATCTAGTTGGAACCCCAACCCCGCTATTAGAGTTTTTGTTGACTAATGTTAAGCATCAATCTCGCAACAACATCAAGTCTTTACTCTCTAACAAAAAAATCTTAGTTGATGGTGTTTCAATTTCGCAATTTGATTATTTGTTGCAACCTAAACAAGTGGTTAGAATCTCAAAAGCACCAATTTTACAAAAGTCTTTACTTGGAAGTTTGAAAATCATTTATGAAGATGATTATTTGCTAGCCATTAATAAACCCGCTGGTCTATTATCGATTGGGACTGATAAAGAAGATCGGGCAACAGCTTATCGCATGGTCAGTGATTATATTCAACAACTTGATAAACATAAACGTGTTTATGTGGTTCATAGAATTGATAAAGAAACCAGTGGAGTTTTACTGTTTGCTAAAACCGATGCAATTAGGAAAAAGTTACAAGATAACTGGAATGAAGTAGTAAAACTTAGAGAATATAGCGCTATCGTAGATGGTAAAATGCGCCAAGGCGAAGGAACCATTCAAACTTGGTTGAAAGAAACTTCGACACATATTATGTATTCCACAACCAATAAAAAAGAAGGTCAAGAAGCCATTACTAAATATAAAATAATTAAAGGCAATAGCCAATATACCTTACTCGCAGTTGAAATCTTAACTGGGCGGAAAAATCAAATTCGGGTTCATTTTTTTGAGCTGGGATATCCAATTATTGGTGATGATAAGTATGGTAAACCTAGCAATCCAATCAAAAGATTGGGCTTGCATGCTTCTAAATTAGAATTTATTCACCCAGTGACAAAAAAAACAATTACCTTAAAAGCGCCGATTCCGATTGCGTTTACTAAACTAGTTTAATATTGAAAACTAGTTTTTTTTCGCTTATAATTAAGATATAAAAATTGAGGGGACTGATACAATGAAAATAATTTTAGGTGATTCGGGTAGCGGAAAAACGAAAAGACTACTAGAGTTAAGTGCTAGTAACGGGGTTCCAATTCTTTGTGAATCTCAAAATAAAGTGGAAAGATTATTAGCCAAAGCTAAAGGGTATGGATATCAAATTCCATTACCTATTTCTATTGATCATTTTGATGCTTCAATTAAAGAAGTCTATATTGATGAATTAGATTATGTTTTTGAACAATTCCTGCATGTTAAAATTGGAGCAACAACTCTTAATAGTAATGATTATAATTCGGTAGAAAAAATTGGTTAATTTCCATATCATTGCTTTGCATAAAAACAATAAAAGGAGGAAGATCTATGAAAAAAATCAGTACGATAATTATGACAAGCATCATGGCGTTAGCATTAGTCGGCTGTGGTCAAGTCAATAAGGGTTATGAGCAAGCTTCACTAGTAACTAATTCAAGTGAACAACAACAAATAATTGAAAAGGTAACAGCGGTTTCCTTTGAGAGTTTGAATAATTGCTCCATTGCCATCAAAGCCCAAGCCAAGATTACGATTGCAACGCTAGAACTCAGCGGGAACTATACAACTCGTAATTGGGGGAGTGAAAACGCCTCCACAAACTATTCAATCAAACTAGATAAACCTATTTCTCAACAAATGATTTCGGGCAGTGGTAATGGTCATCAAGTTTCATACAAGACTGAAGAGATTTCGATTCCATTAGCTGGAACCTTGCTTCAAGCTAGCGAATCGACTTCAAATGCTTTATATGATACTTCAGATCCAGCTACCATGGAAATTTCGCTGCTTGCACAATTAGCCGGGCTAGAGAAAGAAGATTTCTCACAAATCAGAAAGTTAGCATCCGGTGGACAAACCACTTATTATATTGATGCCAAAAAAGAAACCATGACTGAACTTATCCAAAGTTTTGGTTTGCACGATATGATTGCTATTAGTAGTGATCCAATTATGGGATTTACGATGAGTGATACTAATAATGAGTTAAAGGGCATTTCTATTAACTTCCAAGGCACAATGTCTAATTTTGCGATGGAATTTGCCTTGCAAGGGACAATTAGTCGCTAACAAAAAAACAAGAATGGGCACCGCTTACTTCTTTGTTTAGAGGAATAATATTCCAGCTACAGCACCCAATGCGATATAAAGCAGTGGGTGCTTTTTGAATTTGAAATAAAGAAAAGCAATCACCACAAAAATAATTAAGGCTTTATAATCAAAAATTTGATAAATAGTAGCTAAATCGCTATATTGAGACAAATCTACTAAGGTGATTTTAATGAGGGATAAAAGAGCAGTTGCTACCAAGCCAATTGTGACTGCTCTTAAGCCAACAAAGATAGCACTAACTAAAGGCTTTTTGCGATATTTATCGAGAATTTTGATAATCAACATCACCAGGATAAAAGGCGGTGTTACAATTCCTATTGATGCAACAATACCGCCTAAAACTCCATTCGAAACATAGCCAGCATAGGTGGCAATATTAATGCCAATAGGACCCGGGGTAGACTCACTAATGGCCACCATTTGATAAAATCTTTCGACAGTTGCCCAGCCATTACTAACACAAATTTTTTCGAGGAGTGGAATAACCGCCAGACCCCCACCAATTGTAAACAAACCAACATAACAGAAGGTCAAAAACAAGATGATTAAATTCATTTGTTCAGCACCTTCTTACTATAGAAAATGGCTCCTAAGACAGCGCTACCTAGTATAACTAGAGTGGGAGTCACATTGAAAAAAGCCATTAAAATGAAACCAATTAAGGCGATTAAAACAGTGATAATATCAAAGATGTTTTTCCGCAAATTAATTAACAATCCCAATAACATGACAATTACGGCAATATTAATGCCCTTTAGGGCATTTTTGACCCAAACTACATCGCTAAATTGATTAAGCAAGGCAGCGATAATGATGATAATGACAATTGAGGGAATAATCATACCTAACAGGGAAAATAAAGCACCCCAAAACTTGTTAACTCGATGGCCAACCATGGTGGCTACATTAGCGGCTATAATGCCAGGAATAGTTTGAGCGATAGCGTAAAAATCAACAACATCAGTGTTGCTTAACCATTGCTTTTTATCAACAACTTCTTTAATTAACAGCGGCATCATTGCCATGCCCCCACCAAAGGTAAAGCAACCAAGTTTAAAAAAGGTTTTAAAGAGTTCCCAATTTTTACGCATCTTTCCACCTCACTATTCCTTTACAATCTAAATAATATCATGGACTTGCTAAGTGTCAAATACAATGCGATGTTTTATATAAAACATTTATCCAAGGATTTTCAAAGTAAAGGGGTTGAATAATGATGCGGAAGTGTTATAATAAGGGTACATTCCGAAATAGAATGTTATAATCATTAAAAATGGGAGGGAAAATTAATGAAAAAAATTGTTATCGTATCTGCAGCTAGAACTCCAATTGGAAGCTTCGGTGGAGCATTCAAAGATGTTTCAGCCGTTCAATTAGGTGTTATCGCTGCAAAAGAAGCTCTCAAGCGCGCTGGGCTTAGTGTCGAGCAAATCGACGAAGTCTACATTGGTAACGTTTTGGGCGCAGGTCTTGGCCAAAATGTTGCTCGTCAAATTACCTTAGGACTAGAACCAGGCAATAAGCATCTTATTGCAACTCCAGCCGTTACTATTAACGTCGTCTGCGGTTCCGGTTTACGTTCAGTCTCTATCGCTGCCCAATCAATTATGTCTGGAAACTCAGAGATTGTTCTTTGCGGTGGTACAGAAAATATGTCACAAGCTCCTTACCTACTAAAAACAGCACGTTGGGGTATGAGAATGGGTGATCAAAAGGTTATGGATTACATGGTTCATGATGGACTATCCGATATCTACAACAACTATCACATGGGTATGACAGCCGAAAACATTTGTGATGAATGGAATATTACACGTGAAGAATTAGACCAATTCTCAGTTGCTTCACAAAATAAAGCAGAAGCAGCCCAAAAAGCTGGATACTTCGATGCTGAAATTGTTCCAGTAGTAATTCACGGTAGAAAAGGCGACGTCGTTGTTGACAAAGATGAATATATCAAATATGGTTGCACATATGATGGTATTGCAAAATTGAAACCAGCTTTCAAAAAAGAAGGCGGAAGAGTAACAGCTGCCTCATCATCAGGTATTAATGACGGTGCTGCTATGTTAGTTGTTATGTCAGAAGAAAAAGCCAAAGAATTACATATTAAACCTTTAGCAACAATCATTTCTCATGGTACAATGGGCTGCCGTCCTGAAATCATGGGTATTGGACCTGTTCCAGCATCAAAGCAAGCTCTTGAAAGAGCCGGCTGGACAGTTAAGGATCTAGATCTTGTTGAAGCTAATGAAGCTTTCGCAGCTCAATCAATCGCTGTTTGCAGAGATATGAAATTCGATTTGAGCAAAGTTAACGTTTGTGGTGGAGCTATCGCATTAGGCCACCCAATTGGCTGTTCCGGAGCTAGAATTCTTGTCACATTACTATACCAACTAGAACGTACACATGGTCACAAAGGTTTAGCAACACTTTGTATCGGTGGCGGTATGGGTACAGCACTTTGTGTTGAAAAGTAATTCTATCTAAACCAAAAAACAACAAAAACCGGGTGTGAATCCGGTTTTTAATTTTCCCTTAAATAGTTAATGATTTTTTCAATTTTAAAATATATAATATAGTAAACAAGTAAACAATGAAAGTAGGATGATTACTAGTGGACCCAGTATTGCAATTATGTCTCACAGTTTTCTTTGCCAGAATTTGTGATGTAACGTTCGGCTCAATTCGGACAATTTTATTAGTCGACGGCAAGAGGGTAAAGGCTGCCCTTTTTGGCTTTGTCGAAGTCTGTATTTGGTTTGCAGTTGTTAGAGAAGCCTTGAATAATCCATATGGAAACAGTATTTTTGTCGTCATTGCATATGCTGGTGGCTTTGCGCTGGGCAATTTGCTAGGTGGGTTTTTATCGGAGAAGTTATTAGGTGAGATGTTGTCAGTTAATATTGTGACCGGCAAACCAGGTGATGTAGTGGCTAAAAAATTACGTGAAGCCGGTTTTGCTGTTACCGAAATGAATTGTAGGGGTCGTGAGAACACAGCTAGATCATTATTGTTTATTGAGATTCAATCCAAACGATTGAAAAAATTACAAGCAATAGCTACTGCGGAAGATCCAACTGCTTTCATAACGGTCTCGAAAACCAAAGTGGTAGTGAATGGTTTTTTGAAATAGTTGACTTTTGTGCTATAATATAGCCAAAAGAGGTGAGTACATAATATGAAACTTATTTTTGCGATTGTTGGAGCGGATGATGCTAATCAAGTAGTCGAAGCCTTGATTAAAGATACATTCTCGGTTACGAAACTCTCAACTAGAGGTGGTTTCTTAAAACGCAAAAATACCACATTGATGATAGGAGTTAAAGACGAACAAGTTCAACACGTTTTAAGAGTAATTGAGCACAATTGTAAAGTGCATCAAGAAGTAATTCCGATTATTGGACAAGCTGGCGAGGTTTCAATGTATTCCTCCGAAAATGTCAGTATTCCAGTCGGGGGCGCCACAATTTTTGTGATTAATGCCGAAGAATATTATAAAGTCTAATAAAATGACCATGCTGAGCATGGTCATTTGTTGTTTAAAGAGCAATTTGTTTGGCAAGCGTTTCCATTTGTTTTTTTGTTAATTGGCCCGGATAGTTTTTCATGTTTAAGAATTCTTCGCCATTGTCATAGCGTGGAATCAGATGGATGTGGGTATGCAAGACGGCTTGACCAGCAGCTGGTTTACAATTATTAATAATGTTGATACCTTTACAACCTGGTAAGTTGGCTAACATGCTAACAGCAATTTTTTTGCTGATTTTCATAGCATAGGCAAGCGTTTGCTCATCGATGGAACAAATATCCTCACTATGCTTTTTGGGCACGACCAGCGTGTGACCGACCTGGACAGGATTAAGGTCTAAAAAAGCGATAATTTGTTCATCTTCATAGACACAATAAGTTGGGATCTCGTGCTTAGCTATTTTGCAAAAAATACAATTTTCCATAAAACATTTTCCTTTCTTTAAAAAGGAGGCCCTCAAAGGCCTCCTAATTTTCATTGTCCTGCGGCATCGTAATCGTAGTTGTCATCAATATAATCCCATAAAGAATCTTCATGGACAGTTACATTATATTTTTTCAAATAATATTGAATGGCATTCTTGGTATTGGCAGAATTTTTAGCCAGTGCTCGTGCACCTTTTTGCTTATCTTCAAGACTGGATTTGTCATTAATAATATTGACTTTAATAATGTAATACTTGGAATCGGAACCTTTAATAAAGATTGAATCAGAACCACTTTGGGAACGGAGATAGTTATTAGCATCTAAGAGCAGTTTATCTGCAACCTTGAAAATCATCGCATCAAGGTCAGAAGAAATCATAGTTGCTCCTTCGTTTGTTCCAACTGCAGTGTAGTAATAGATTAGATTTTTTAAGTTGGTTTGTTTTAATTCATAACCTTTAAAGATTGATTGAGTACCTGAATCAGAATATTCAGCTATTTCAGAATTAATTGAGGCAATGGTAGTAGCGTTATGGCCAGACATATCAAAGATGTCTTTATAAAGTTCTGAATAGTTGGTTGATTTAGTGTAATCAATGAAAGCAAAATCCTTTTCGGCTTCGATTAGTTTGTTAGCTTTCCATTGATCTTGTAAGCCACCAGCATCTAAGACGAGTGATTTAAAATCGCCATCACCAATTGCTTTGACAGCATTTTCAAATAAAACAGTATATTTATCTGAATCAACATAAGTAATTGGATCAAAGACAAAATATTGCACTTCACGAATGAGTTTATTAGTGAAGTAAACAGCTTTTTGATCGAGAATGTATTCTTCATTCAAGAAGTTTCTAGCAACTGTTCTAGCAATATCCCGCTCGATGTAATCAGTATAGTCGCACTTTAAACTTGAATAAAGAGAATTAAATTCGACTAAGTCTTCTCTGGTGCCAACAAAAGTTGAACTTGGACAAGTTATGGTATAACCTTTTGCCCGCAAAGAAGCAGCATAAATACTTTCATAGAATTTGGAATTCATCATATAGGAAGATGAGAAAGAGTCTTTAAAAGCTTCTTTAATACGTTCATCCCATTCGGCTTGACTCCGGCCAGAAGCAGCAAAGACCTTCAAACCTAATTGGTAAACTAGTTCGTTATTAGCAACTGTTGTACCATTAGTTTCATATAAATCATCATAGAATGTTTGTAAGGTAGTTTTAGTTACGCCCTCTTTAGTGGTTGAAATCAGAGTGTCTTCACCATTGACAATTTTAATGCTGTTTGTTGAACTACAAGCACTAAGCAAGCTGGCGCCTAGGAGTAAAGATATGATTTTAATATTTGTTTTCATTTTCATTTACCTCCTACTTATAAATCTCGTCACGCATTGACTTATCATAATTCAATAAATCAATGTAGTCTGACCAACTTTGGCCTTCATAGGCTTCAATGGTTGAGGATAAGGCGCCTTGCAAATTATCCACATAGCCAAGAACCGCTTTTTTAATCGTTGAGTTAGGAATTTCAATACCGGTTGAATTTAAGTAATATTCGAATATTTCGTAGTTTAGGTAGTTGGCGTTTGGTGTAATGCCAACATAACCACCTTGTAAATAGTTTAAGACCCGACTATCAACTTCTTCTTTTCTGGCTGTCATTGCAGCTGCTAAATCATCATAACCAGCATAGTCTTCTTGTTTGACATAATTGTTGCTAGCATTGATGGCAGAATCGGTTGAGATATAGGAAAAATATTTAATATTTTCTTCAACACTATGATCTAAAGGATTATAACCAACGGTAATGAAGTGGATACCATATGTACTTCTAACCACAATAATTGGATTGCCGGATTCATCAGTCACAATGCCATCAGAATTCAGACTTCTTTCAGCTAGCGGATAATCGGTTTCACTGGCCCCATCGGTGTAAGTTAAGAATTGAGCTGCCGGTGTATTGAAGTACTTGTTGAAATATTGATTTCTAACATATAAGGATGTGTCATCTTCGGTTGCACCCGCAACTTGAGTACCAATATCAGTTGATTTGCTCACTAAAGTTGAGCAAACTTCATTCACGCTTATTTTGTTGATTTGACCTGCTTGATAAATGCCATCTTCGCCAAATAACTCATCATTAGCTGATGCTGAGATACCTAAAGCATTTCTAAAGTTATTAGAATTGTTATTCAGGACTGTTTCGGCTGTGTAAACGCCAAACTTGAATTCATTAACAAAGCCAGTGTAGGTATCCATGATGCCCAGCGAACCACCGGTTGTGTATGAGCCATCATCGGAGTTATAAGCAATTGAAGCAAATTTATTTGAACTCTTGTTAGATAAAGCCAATCTATTACAAATAGTGCCTAACTTTTCGGCTTCAGTTTGGCTTAATTCTGCTTTGGAATAAACATTGTTAGAACTATCTAACTTTACCAGAATATGATTGACAATCATCGGTGTGGCATTTGCCACATACTTTTCTAATGGGGTAGTCCCAGTTAGATTAGCCAAACTAGGTTCAATTTTGTTTTTCTTGTAAGACTTGGTTAAAGCAGTTTCTTGTTCAGTTAGTAATAAAGCTGCCTTTTTTTCATCAATAGATTCATAGCCTTCTTGTTCCAACAAATAAGCGCGCGCTTCTTTGATTGAAATGTTATAAGAAGAGGAGACAGTTTTAACATTTTCTTCCCAGGCATCGTAAGCTAAGTCGGCTGAATTTTGGATGGTGGTAGTTACAGGTTGAGCAGCTTGGATGACAGCATTCCTGATTACTCGATATGCAGCTTGGATTCCGGCAGTAGTTTTAATAAAACTTAGATCTGAGACATCGGAATCTGTTCCTAAAATATCATCTGCATAGTAGTTTGTACCATCAATCGTAAATAAGACATATTTCCCATCTTCAATAACCGGCTTTGTCTTGGCTGAATTGCCACAACCACTAAGTAATAGGGCTGCGCTAAGCAAGGTTAATGAGAGAGTTTTTTTATTCATTAGTATTCCTCCCTTTTTGATTGATACTATAACATTTTATACTAAACTTATATTTATTTCAATAAATATCGTTAAAAATCAGGGTATCTTCACATTTAAAATTTAGGCTTTCTATAAATTTTTTATTATATCATTTGTGTTTTGTCTTTTTTTATTCTAGAATTAGCGTCGGGATGTGATTAATGTGCATACATTAGAAGTAAAAAATCTCCATGTTAATGTGGGAGATACCGAAATATTAAGTGGAATTAATTTGGTGATAAAAAGCGGTGAAACCATCGCTCTTTTGGGGCCGAATGGTCATGGTAAATCGACTTTATTAAATACAATTATGGGTCATCCAAAATATTGTATTACGCAAGGTAGTATTGTGCTAGATGGCAAAAATATCACAGAGTGTCCGGTTGATGAAAGAGCTCGTATGGGTTTGTTTTTAGCCATGCAATCTCCGCTTGAAATTAGCGGTGTGACTGAAAGTGATTTTTTAAGAAGTGCCATCAATGCTCGACAAGAGCAACCAATCTCCTTGTATAAGTATATTAAAGAGTTGGAAAAAGCCACTAAAGAAGTGGGTTTTAACCTTGATGTGGCCCATCGCTATATTAATGAAGGTTTTAGTGGCGGTGAGAAGAAACGCAATGAACTTTTACAATTATTGATGTTAAAACCTGATATTGCTTTATTTGATGAATTAGATTCAGGCTTAGATGTGGATGCACTCAAAACAGTGGCGGGGGTTATTAATAAAATTAGTGGACCCGATTTTGCTAGTATTATAGTTTCACATTATCCAAAGATGTATAAATTAGTCAAACCGACGCAAGTGTATATTATCATTAACGGTCAAATTGTGGTCAGTGGCGGGCCTGAATTGATTAAAAAAATTGATCAACAAGGCTATGAATGGATTCAAAAAGAGTATGGTGTTTCGATTGCTAAAAAACAAGTAGTTACCCCTAATTTACTTGGTTCATGTGGTCGTAAAGCTAGTATACCAAAAGGGAAATAAATTATGGCCAAGAAAGTTAATAATTTTACCCCAAATAGTTGGACAAGGAAAGAAACCGAAAAGGGCATCATCTTGTCTTTTTCGGCTTCAACAACCTATCGGATTAGCCAACAATTTGCTCACTTAATTATTGAAGTGGCTCAAGGAGTTGAACTAAACCTGATTGAGGTTAAAAATCAAACTAATGGCGTTAATCAACTCGATATTCATATTGCTCAAGATGCAATAGTAAATCATAGCATTGTTCTTTTAGATCAATTACCAACCAGCAACACCCAATTAGTGGTGGAAGTACAAGAAAATGGGCAATACCAAGGGACGTATTTAGATTTAGCTGATAATTCGTCGGATATGTCTTGCGCTGTCACTTTGCTTGGTGAGCAAGCTAAAGGCAACTTTGATGGAAGTGTTATGACTAGTAATTCTGGTTGCAAAAATTTAAAAGTTCAAATTACCAATCAAGCTTCTAATAGCCAAGGGCTTATTAATATTTATGGGATCGCAACCGGTAATTCCAATTTAACTTTCAATGGAATAGGCCAAATAATCAAGGGAGCTAAACAAGCCGTTGCTAAACAAAAATGTACGATGTTAGTGGTCGATGAGAAAAGTCATGTCGCCGCCCATCCAATTTTATTAATTGATGAAAATGATGTGACTGCCAGCCACGCTAATAGTGTCGGTACAATTGCAGATGACTTGATGTTTTATTTGTGTTCAAGAGGGTTGACACCGCAAATGGTTAAGCAAATGATGATGAAAAGTTATATAAAACCAATTTTAGATAAACTGAATGATAAAGATGTGTTACAATTAGTAGAAAACGCAATTGAAAGGCAGGAACTCATTCATGATTGATGTAGAAAAAATTCGCAAAGATTTTCCCATTCTTGATGGAAATCATCAAATGCAAGGGCATAAATTGGTTTATTTTGATAATGCGGCAACCATGTTGACGCCCAAGATAGTAGATCAAGCGATTAATGATTATTATGAAAATAATGGCACCAATCCACATGGGGCCGATTATGAACTATCACAAATGGCAGAGGCAGAGTATGAAAAGTCCCGTGCGGCCTTGGCAAATTTTCTTGGCGCTAAGCCCTGTGAAATTGTCTTTACCGCTGGAGCGACTGCTGCTTTGAATGCGGTTGCCCAGATGTTAGGAGAAACGCTGCAAGCGGGTGATGAAGTCTTAATCACTCAGGCTGAACACGCTTCGAATATCTTACCTTGGTTTAAAGTGCAAAAAGAGCGCAAGATAGTGGTTAAATGCATTCCTTTAGATGCAAGTGGACGTTGTACGCTCGAAAATGTTAAAAAAGCGATTACCGCCAAAACCAAAGTTATTTCAATTGCCCATATTACTAATGTTTTAGGTTATGTTCTAGATGCTAAATCAATCTGCGACTATGCTCACCAAAAAGGAATTATTGTCGCTTTAGATGGAGCGCAAAGTGCAGCGCATATCAAGGTCGATGTCAAAGACATTGATTGTGATTTCTATTCGATTACTGGGCATAAACTTTGTGGTCCGACCGGGATTGGTGCTTTTTATGCCAAAACTAAGTGGTTGGAGGTACTTCATCCCTATGAACTAGGTGGGGGAATGAATGCTAGATTTGATATCAATGGTAACTATTCTTTCATTAATCCACCTCAAAGATTTGAAGCTGGAACGCCCAATGTTGGTGGGGCGATAGGTTTAGCAGCAGCCATTGGCTATGTCAGCGCAATTGGCATGGAAAATATTGCAGCTTATGAACAAGAATTAAAGCAATATGCAGTCAGCAAACTTAAAACCATTCAGGGGATTGTTATTTATAATGCTGATTCAGAATCAGGGATAGTAACTTTTAATAAAACGGGGATTTTTGCCCAAGATTTAGCTACTCACTATAACAAGTATGGTATTTGTGTGAGAGCGGGCCATCATTGTGCCAAACTTTTAAAAGATTTTCTCCATACACCGGCTACAGTTAGAATAAGTTTGAGTTATTACAACACCAAAGCCGAAATTGATTATTTTATTGAAATTACCAAAAAAGGAGATGAGTATTTAGATGTCTTCTTTTAAAGATCCAAACATCATGCGGGAGATAATCATGGATTATTACACAAATCCACGCAACAAAAGAGAGGAGAATGGTCCAGATTACTTCTCAATTCATCAAGAATCGGAATCCTGCATTGATGATATTTATGTCTATGCTAAAATTAGTAATGGGATGGTTGAAGACGTTAGTTTTACTGGGGTAGCATGTGCTATTGCCACTTCTTCGACCTCGATTATGACGGAATTGCTTAAAGGCAAAAGTATTGCAGAGGCCAAAGCCTTAATTACTAATTACAACAATATGATATTTGAAAAAGATTATGATGAAGATAGTTTACAAGAAGCGATTGCTTTCCAAAATGTTCATAAACAAGCCAATCGCATTAAATGTGCTACAATTGGTTGGAATGGTATGACCAAGTTGATTGAGCAATATGAAAAGAAGGAGAACTAATGAAGAAAAAGGAAAAATTTATTGATGAGCCATATAAATATGGCTTCAAAGATAAAGATATCTCTGTTTACAAGACCCCAAAAGGCTTGAATGAAGAGATTGTTACTGAAATATCAACCCTAAAGCAAGAACCCAAATGGATGCTTGATTTTAGGTTGGCCAGTTATAAATTCTTTGCTAATTCACCTGATCCTACTTTTGGTCCTGACTTATCTTTCCTTAATTATGCCGATTATACTTATTTTATTCGACCTACTGATAGGCAAGCGACATCGTGGGAGAATGTGCCACAAAGTATCAAAGATACTTTCACCAAGTTAGGCATTCCTGAAGCTGAACATAAGTTTTTAGCTGGGGTTTCGACCCAATACGAATCGGAAGTTGTTTACCACAATATGTTAGCTGAGGTTGAAGCTAAAGGAGTCATTTTTGTAGATACCGATACTGCACTAAAGAAATATCCAAAACTATTTAAACAATATTTTAATAGTGTCGTCAAATATCAAGATAACAAATTTAGTGCTCTTAATGGGGCAGTCTGGTCAGGGGGAGCTTTTATCTATGTCCCTAAAGGGGTTAAACTTGAAAAGCCTTTGCAAAGTTATTTTAGAATCAATTCGGAAAGAATGGGGCAATTTGAGCGGACTTTAATTGTGGTCGATGAAGGAGCGGATTTGCACTATGTTGAAGGTTGTACAGCCCCGATTTATTCCAATGAGTCATTGCATGCTGCTGTTGTCGAAATAATTGTCAAAAAGGGAGCCAAATGCCGCTATTCAACTATTCAAAATTGGTCAAACAATATTGTCAATTTGGTCACCAAAAGAGCGGTAGTTGAAGAAGGTGGGTTAATGGAATGGATTGATGGAAACATTGGTTCAAGTTTGAATATGAAATATCCAAGTTGTATTTTAATTGGTGATGGTGCCAGAGGTTCTTGTATCTCAATTGCTGTGGCTAAAGATCATCAATATCAAGATGCGGGAGCTAAAATGATCCACCTTGCCCCTAACACTTCCAGTGTTATTATCTCTAAATCAATCGTTCATAATGGTGGAGTTGCTAATTATCGCGGGCTAGTAAAGATTGGTGAAGCAGCTATTAATTCTCGCTCTCACGTTGAATGTGATACCTTACTGCTTGATGATAAATCAGCTAGCGATACCATTCCAACTAACATAGTCAACAACAATGCTGCGATAATTGAACATGAAGCCACTGTCTCGAAAGTCTCAGAGGAACAATTGTTCTATTTGATGTCGCGCGGAATAAATAAAGAAAATGCTACCCAAATGATAGTCATGGGTTTTATTGAACCTTTTGCGAAAGAATTACCAATGGAGTATGCGGTTGAATTGAATCAATTACTCAAACTTAATATGGAGGGCAGTGTTGGCTAAGCTACTTACAAGGGGAAAAGACTACTGTTTTGACCAAAAGAGGATGATTATTAATAGACATGGTGGTAAAATGAAAATACTAGATTTTCTGCTAGCATAGCTCAGTTGGTAGAGCAACTGATTCGTAATCAGTAGGTCAGCAGTCCGATTCTGCTTGCTAGCACCATTTTTTCAAATGATACAATTGAGTATCATTTTTTTTATTACTACAAACTTTTAACTAATTTTGCATAACATAGTTGTATTTATAATAC
>CAYIYS010000017.1:0-18295 GCA_964367975.1 uncultured Eubacteriales bacterium | reverse complement strand
TTTTGAAAGTGAATTCGCTTTGATCGTCGTTAGCGTAAACTGCTTCTGCAATCATTGGTCTAAGAATACCATAAGTATCGTGTTCGATTAAGCCATCAACCAAGTTGACAAGAATTTCGGAATCGGTCGCGTGGTATGTATTCAAATAGTCAAATGTATACATATCAGCTGTGTAAGTAGCGACGTAGGTATCAACTAGGCTTGCTCCTGCTGGTAAAGCAATTTGTCTTTGAGAAGTATTCTCTTTGACTAAGTTGCCATTTCCATAAGGATCACCTGTTGAAATTTGAGAAGTACCTGTTGAACTACTTGTTGGTTTTGAGCTG
This sequence comes from uncultured Eubacteriales bacterium, assembly GCA_964367975.1. Taxonomy (GTDB): domain Bacteria; phylum Bacillota_I; class Bacilli_A; order RFN20; family UBA1709; genus CAYIYS01. The sequence goes on along the minus strand of CAYIYS010000017.1, from coordinate 17,969 downwards.
GATGATGTTTCTCCTCCGCCGCCGCAACCTGCTAGCAATAATGCTGCTGAAGTTAGTCCTGCAAGTAAACCTAATGTTTTCTTTTGCATGTGATTTCCCCCTTTTGCAAATTTGTCGACTTCAAAGACGTGTCGATTTGTCTTATAAAGTTTAAGTCAATATTAAAGCAAGTTTTCGATCTAGTCAACAAATTACCGGCGAAAAAACCCCGAAAACCCCATGTAAACGCTTTCAAGTTTTCCTTATTCAATAATCAAGCAAAAAATGAAATATACATTATATGTATAGAATTTAAGGGTTAAGATGGATACCCGTTGCAATGATAAAGGGTTTCATTATACAATTATAAAATAGACTAGTGAGGAGGCGTTAATTATGGCTACTGAGAAGATTATTATCAAAGGGGCTCGTGAAAACAACCTTAAAAATATCAATATAGAACTACCACATAATAAATTAATTGTGATGACAGGATTGTCTGGCAGTGGCAAAACGACTTTGGCATTTGATACGATCTATGCCGAAGGACAAAGAAGATATGTTGAATCGTTAAGTGCTTATGCTAGACAGTTTCTAGGTGGGGTAGAGAAACCAGATGTTGATAGTATTGAAGGCTTATCACCAGCCATTGCTATTGATCAAAAAGTTACTTCTAATAACCCGCGTTCGACAGTCGGGACAGTTACGGAAATCTATGATTATCTTAGATTACTTTATGCACGCATTGGCGTGCCCTATTGTCCTAACCACCATATCCCCATTAAGTCCCAAACAATTCATCAAATGATTGAACGCTTAAATGAATATGAAGAAGGCACCAAATTAGTTATCCTAGCTCCTATTTGTCAACAAGAGAAGGGCGCTCATAAAGAGATCCTTGAGCGCTTATTAAAAGAAGGTTACATTCGCGTTAGACATAATGGCGAATATAAACTGATTGAAGAAATGGCGGCCTTGGATAAAAATAAAAAGCATAATCTAGATGTAGTTATTGATCGGGTCATGCTGACTAAACAAGATACTTCGCGCATTAGTGATTCTTTAGAAGCCGCTTTAATGTGGGGAAAAGGGCTAGCAGTTGTCATGCAAGGGGAAATGAAAATTCTGTTTTCCTCAAACTATGCTTGTCCTCATTGTGGCTTTTCGGTAGTTAAATTAGAACCACGCTTATTCTCCTTTAACTCTCCTTTAGGAGCTTGTCCTAATTGTGCGGGATTAGGAGTGACGATGGAAGTGGATTTAGATGTGTTAATTCAACACCCTGAATTATCCATTAGAAAAGGAGCAATTCAATATTATCGACATATAATTGATTCAGAAAATATTGATTGGCAAGATTTTGAAGCATTATGCAAAGCTTATAAGATTAGTTTGGATAAGCCTTGGAAGGAATTAACTGAATATCAACAAAAAATCATTTTAAATGGTTCAGATCGACCACTTAAATATGCTTTCGAAACAAGATCGGGTAATCCGGTTAGAAGAAATAATTATATTGAAGGGGTCAAAAAGAAAATTGAAAGACTCTATAGTGAGACCAGTTCGGAGCTGATGAGATCAGTGTATGGCTCTTACATGATGGAAAAAACTTGTCCAGTATGTCAAGGAAGGCGCCTTAATGAACAAGCATTATCGGTCAAAATTGGTGGTAAAAACATCTATGAAGTAACGGCCATGTCAATTAAAAATATGTTGCAATTTTTTAATAACTTAGAGTTAACTCACAATGAACAAGAAATCGCCTGTTTAGTAATCAAAGAAATCAAAGATCGCTTACAATTTTTGGTTAATGTCGGACTTGATTATTTAACTTTAGCCAGAAATGCTGGCACTCTTTCGGGTGGGGAAGCCCAAAGAATTAGATTGGCCACTCAAATTGGTTCGCACTTAGTTGGAGTTTTATATGTTTTAGATGAGCCTTCAATCGGTCTTCATCAAAAAGACAACCATAAGTTAATCGAAACTTTAAAATCTATGCGTGATTTAGGCAATACTTTAATTGTGGTCGAACATGACGCTGATACAATGCTAGCCGCTGATCATTTAGTTGATATTGGTCCAGGTTCGGGGGTGCATGGTGGTGAAATTGTAGCCCAAGGTACACCGCAAGAAGTGATGGCTAATCCTAACTCATTAACTGGGCGCTATTTGGCGGGCAAAGAGTTTATTCCGGTCCCTAAAAAACGGCGAAAAATCAATAAAAAATGCTTAGAGGTTATTAATGCGAGAGGCAATAATTTAAAGGGTATTGATGTCAAAATTCCAATTGGTAATTTAACTCTGGTGACCGGTGTAAGTGGTAGTGGAAAATCAACTTTAGTCAATGAAATAATTGGCAAAGGTCTAATCAATTACTTGGGAAATCTCAAAGTTAAACCGCTGGAACATGAAACTATTAAAGGTAAAGAATACATTGAAAAAGTTATTAATGTTTCGCAAGAACCAATTGGCAGAACACCGCGTTCTAATCCCGCCACATATACTGGAGTGTTTGATCAGATTAGAGAGTTGTTTGCCATGACCAAAGAAGCTAGAATGCGGGGTTATGATAAATCACGTTTTTCTTTTAATATCAAAGGTGGTCGCTGTGAAAGATGTCAAGGCGATGGGGTTATTCGGGTCCCAATGCATTTCTTACCGGATGTCTATATTCCTTGTGAAGAGTGTGGCGGCAAGCGTTATAATGAAGAAACATTGGCGGTCACTTATAAAGGCAAGAATGTTTTTGAGGTTTTGGATATGACGATTGAAGAAGCTTGTGATTTTTTCAAAAATGTACCAAATATCAAACATAAAATTCAAACTTTATTTGATGTTGGTTTAGGCTATATTAAACTAGGGCAAAGTGCCACCACTTTATCAGGGGGAGAAGCCCAACGCTTGAAGTTGGCTTTTGAATTGCAAAGACGGTCAAATGGCAAAACTTTATACATTTTAGATGAACCGACAACGGGCTTACATAGTGATGATGTCAAACGTTTACTAGTCGTTTTAAATCGCATGGTAGATAATGGTGATACTATGATTATTATTGAACATAACTTAGATGTGATTAAATGCGCCGATTATATTTTAGATTTAGGACCTGATGGTGGTGACGCTGGTGGCATGTTGATTGCGGTTGGAACTCCAGAAGAAATTGCAAATAATCCTAATTCATATACTGGGCAATATCTTAAAGCAGTATTAAAAAAATAATGGAAAATAAAACGCTAAAGCTTTATAGTATTTTTAAAGAGGGGAGGTAATTTTATGAAAAAGGGAGTGTTGACGATTAAATCCTTGTTGCAAAACTTTAATTTTGAGATACTCAATAGTGATAGTAATAACTTGCGTAAAGAGATTACTCACTCGGAGATAAATCGGCCGGGCTTGGAATTAGTGGGATATTATGATTACACCGATGTGAGAAGACCAGTTATTTTGGGCTTAAAAGAGATTAAATTTATTGAATCTTTGTCAATAGAAGCCCAACAAAAAGCTTTTGATTTTCTGACCCAACCAGTGATTCCCTATATTCTAATCAGTCGGGGATTACCTTGCCCTGAAGTGCTATTACAAGTGTGTAAAGCCAAAAAATTTCCCCTTTATCGTAGCGATAAAGTAACAGCCGACTTAATTAATGAGATAGTTTCATATACAAGTGAGCAAATAGCACCACAACAATTATGTCATGGCACTTTGCTAGAAATTTTTGGAGTGGGTGTCTTGCTTTGTGGTAAAAGTGGAATTGGGAAAAGTGAATCGGCTTTGGAATTAATAAAAAAAGGACATCGCTTGATTGCTGATGATTCCATTATTGCTTATGAAATGCATGGTAAGGTTTATGGTAAACCGCCAGCTCACTTAAAGAATTTGCTAGAAGTTAGAGGAATTGGTGTGATTGATGTTTCCAAGATTTTTGGCATTACTTCGATTGGAGATTACAAGGGAATTGATTATATTGTCCAACTTGTCTCGCCCGAAGAGATTAAAGAATTATCGCGTTTATCCACGGGTAATCCGACCCAAACAATCTTAAATAAAGAGATAGCATTTATGTATATTCCAGTGGCGGCCGGACGAGCGGTAGCCGATTTAATTGAAGTTGGAGTTACTAACCTAAGACTTAAATCTCGTGGCTTTGATGCCACTCAAGATTTGATTGATACTTTTGATCGTTTAACTTCGAAAGGTGAGGGTGAATAACGATGTTGTTGAAACTTAGTCCGACGATTATTCAAATAGGGAACTTATCAATTACTTGGTACGCCATCTTCGTTATTGGAGGAGCAGTCTTGGCCTATTTACTCACTCAATACTTTGCTAAAAAAGGTGGTTATTCAAAAAATATGATTGAAACCCTTTTTTATCTAGCTTTTCCACTTGGTATTGTGGGAGCTAGAATTTGGTTTGTCTTATCAAATTTAAATCAATTTCAAGGGCCTAATTGGTACCACGTTTTCTTTATGTGGGAAGGTGGATTGGCCATTCAAGGTGGAGTAGTTTTGGGTGTGATTGTGGCTTTGATTTATCTTAAAAAGAAATGGCCGCAATATCCACCTTTAGCGATCTTTGATTTGGCGGTGCCCAATATCTTAATAGCCCAAAGTATTGGACGCTGGGGGAACTTTTTTAATCAAGAAGTTTATGGTGCTTGTGTCAGTCGTGATTCATTGTCTTTCTTGCCTAATTTTATTTTAGATCAGATGGCAGGTGGCGGAGGGATAGCGTGCGGCGTTAATGAAGTCGCCCAACCTTTATTCTTATATGAAGGTCTACTAACATTGCTAGGCTTTATTGTTATTTCTATATTAATGCGTAAGTTCTGGATCAAGAATAGACCACATGGCATTCTAACCATGGGATATTTTGTATGGTATGGGATTATTAGAGCTTGTCTAGAACCATTAAGAAATGAGATTTATATCATGCAAATTAATGGTGTTTCAACCTCTTTGGTTACTTCCATTGTCTATGCAGTTGTCGGTGTGTTAGGTATCATCGCGATTTACATATATAACAATAAACGAAAGAAAAATCAAACTGTTATAAAAGAAGTTGAAGAAGATAAGAAAGATTAATCTTTCTTATCTTTTTAGCCACCATTTAATGCTGAAAGATAATAATTCATTATAACTATTGTCAAATTTGCATGTTTTTATGATAAATCAATCGTCAAATTCGCGCCATGATAAATTACTTATATCAAGAAACAAGGTATAATTTGAATGTGAGGTGGCACTATGCTAAAAAGAAAAATATATGATTACTTGGCAAAGTGGAAAAAAACCAAACATAGTGAGTGTCTTTTGGTAAAAGGAGCCCAACAATTATCAAGATGTTTTCTTGGAGCAAAAAAAGATAATAACTAGTTATTTTGATGATATCGATAAATATGCCACAATCTCTCAAAGGCAAAAGATAAAAGATTGTTATGATTCGTTACCACGACAACTAGCAAAAGAATATACCCAATTCAAATATAGTGTAGTTAAAACTGGAGCAACTAGTGTTAAGTACGATAATAGTCTCAATTGGCTAATAGATGCTGGAATGGTTGGGAAATGTAATAATGTTTCTACTCCTGCCTTTCCATTAGCTGCATATATTATTGAAGATGAATATAAAATATATGCTACTGATATAGGAATATTATCTTGTATGTATGGTTTTGAAACTCAAAAAAACATTTTGCTCAATACAATCGTTGGACTCGCAAAAGGTGGTATCTACGAGAATGTTATTTTTGAGATGTTCAATAAAAAAGGTTATACATTAAGATATTACAAGAAAAAAGGTAGAGAACTGGAAATTGAGTTTCTGTTGGAAAAAGAATCACGAGTAATCCCAGTAGAAGTCAAATCAAAAAATGGTGCAACCAAATCTTTAAATTCTTTTATTGAAGATTTTTCTCCGCTAGTTGCCTATAAATTAATAAATGGAAATGTTGGAGTATCTGGCATAAAGGTTACTTTACCGCACTATATGGGAATGCTGCTTTAAAATCTTAAAATGTTCTGCTTTGTTTTCACTCTATAAGTGTGATATAATTAACCAAATATGTGAGGTGAAAGATGTGGTAGATAAGCAAATAAGCCAAGTAAAAAAAGTGTCTTTTACCAAAGAAGTTAAGAATGAAATTGCTGCTAAAAAAGAAAGAAATGTCTCTGAATCTTTAGCTTTATTATCAGCATTTATTAAAATAAATGGTTCCTTAGTCTTAAGAAATAATGAGTGGATTATTGATATTCACACTGAAGACAGAAAAACGGCAACCTTAATTTTTTCGTTGATGAAAAATTTATTTCAAGCTGATTGCAAGGTTAAAGTAAGTGAGAAAAAACACTTCAAAAAACCTGGTAATAATACCATTATCAATATCGAAATATCAAAGGGTGTCAAAGATATATTGCACACCTTACAAATTTATAATGATAAGGAAGGGTTCAAGGCCCTGCCGGGCTATGAATACTTCAAGAATACCAAAGTAAAACAAGCCTATTTAGCTGGAGCCTTTTTAGCTTCAGGTAGTGTTAATTCACCTAAAACAAGTAATTACCATCTCGAAATATCAGTCAATAGTGAAGAGCATGGCCAATTACTGATTACTCAATTGGCTAAATTCTATATTGAAGGTAAGATGACAAATCGGCGCAATCAAGTCATTGTATATCTCAAAAAATCCGATCAAATTGCAGACTTTTTGAAAGTGGTAGAAACCAATCAAGCTTTGATGAAATATGAAGATATTCGCATTCAACGTGATATGTATAATAACGCCAATCGCATCTTAAATTGTGACTCAGCGAATCTTGATAAAACTGTTAAGAACGGCTTGGTTCAGCAACAAAGAATTAAGGAGATAGAAAAAAGATTTGGGATTGAAAACTTGGCTTTGATTTATCGAGATTTGGCCCTCATTCGCCTTGAACATCCTGAATATTCTTTAAATGATTTAAAAGATGAATTGCAGGACAGTTATGGGATTACTTTATCGCGTTCTGGAGTTAATCATCGCTTGCAAAAGTTAATGGAGATTTATGAATCCTTGGTGGGGGAATAAGTATGAAAAATATTGAAGATAAAGAATTACAAACATTTGGCGAAAGAGTTAGAGATTTACGCCATATTTTGCATATCTCGCAAGAAGAATTAGCCTTTAGAGCTGATTTGCATCGCAATTATATTTCTGATGTTGAAAGAGGTCAAAGGAACATTTCATTAAAGGCCATCTACGCTATTGCTCGCGGCTTAAATGTTAATGTTGAGGCCTTATTTTTAAGGTGATAATATGCTCACAAAAGTAACTGAAAAAGAAATACCATTGCTAAAGCAATATTTAGCTTTGGCAGAATATAAACACGATACTTATAACCTGATTTGCATGTTTATGTGGTTAGATGACTATCCTTTATACTATTACCACACTAATACTGCCTTGTATTTGTTTGTTTGGACGAAAGAAGATTTCTATGCATATGCTCCTTTGTGCCACTTTAGTAGTTTAAAAGAGGCTTTTGTCGAAGTTAAAAGCATCTTTGAACAGATGAATAAACCAATGAAATTTGCTTGTTTGCCTTGCAATGTGCATGCCAAACTGGAAGTAGTTTATCCCAATGTTTTTGAAAGTAGCACCTCGCGTAATCAAGCTAATTATATTTATCTTGCTAGCAAGTTAAGAAACTATGCTGGCAAACAAATGCAAAAGAAAAGAAATAACTATAATTTCTTTATTAAAAACTATCAAGGTCGAGTTGAGTTTAAAGAGTTGGGGTTAAACCATTGTAATCAATGCTGTGAATTGATTGGGAAATGGTTATCTAGTAAGGATAATGCTGATTCTCCAACTCTTGTGACTGAAGCTAATGGAATTCGGCGCATTTTACGTTTATATGATAGTTTAGAAATGCAAATCGGTGGTGTCTTTATTGATGGTATCATGGAGGGGTTTTCAATCTGCTCGCTACTCACTAGTGATTGCGTTCAATGTAATGTTGAAAAAGCAAATGGTAGCATTCGTGGGTTATATCAATACTTGGTGGCGACCATGCAACAAACTTTCTATCCCAACGCCATGTGGTGCAATCGAGAAGATGATTTGGGCCTCGAGTCATTACGCAAGTCTAAGGAGTCATATTACCCAGATGATTATTGGTATGTTTTTACAAGTGTCGAAAAACCTAAAAATAGCTTAAGATGTTTTACATCTTTATAATTGCCATTGAAGGTTATTTAAGTTATAATTTACGCGTAACAATAAAGGAGAATATTTATGAAAATAAAAGTAGGAATTAATGGATTTGGTAGGATTGGACGTTTAGCATTTAGAAGAATGATTGAAGATGGTGATTTTGAAATTGTCGCTATCAATAATGGTTCAACTGCTGCTAATTTGGCTTATCTTTTAAAATATGATACTGCTCATCGACCTTTCTATGACCACGAAATTTCTTATGATGAAAATCATATTATCTTTGATGGCAAAAAAATTCCATGCTTCAAACAATATGATCCAACCTTGATTGATTGGAAACAATACGGAGCAGATTTAATTCTTGAATGTTCAGGTAAATTTAAAGGTATTAAAGATGCCGGGCCACATATTATTAATGGGGGCGCCAAAGCTGTTTTGATTTCGGCTCCAGCTGATGCGCAAACGCCAACTGTAGTCTATGGCGTTAATGATCAAATTATTACCAAGGATATGACAATACTTTCGGGTGCGTCCTGCACCACAAATTGTTTAGCGCCAGTCATGAAAGTAATTGAAGAAAAATTTGGGGTTGAAGGGGGCTTTATGACCACCGTTCACGCCTATACAAATGACCAAGCAACTTTGGATATTGACAGGGCTAAAGATTTTAGACGGGGGAGAGCTAGTGCGGCCAACATTGTTCCAACTAGTTCAGGAGCAGCTAAAGCTTTACATCTTGTGCTGCCTTCCTTAAAAGGTAAAATGGCTGGGGGAGCGATGCGAGTTCCAGTGATTGATGGTTCTTTAGTAGATTTATCGTTAACTCTACAAAGAGAGGTAACAGTGGAAGAAATTAATGCTGAAATGAAACTAGCTAGTGAAACCTACTTAAAAGGAATTTTGGGCTACACTGATGAACCGGTTGTCTCGAGTGATATTTTAGGAACTGAAACTGGGGGGATCTATGATGCCACTCAAACTTTAATTTTAACAACACCCGAAGGCAAACAATACGTTAAGATTGTGGCTTGGTATGATAATGAATATTCGTATACCTGCCAATTTATTCGCTTGGCCAAAGTAATGGCCCAAAAAATTGGGTTGGATAAGTAAATAAATCTTCTACTAAGAGTAGGATATGAAGGAGATTGTGCTATGAATAAGAAGATTGTCGACTCTTTACAAGATATAACCAATAAAGTAGTTATAGTTAGGGTGGATTTTAATGTGCCGCTAATTGATGGAAATGTTACTGATACCAATCGGATTGTTGAAGCCTTGCCAACTATAAAATATTTACAAAAAAGGGAAGCAAAAATTGTTTTGCTTTCGCATTTAGGTAAGGTCAATCATAAAGACCCTGAAAAGAAAAAGAAAGACATGGCCAAAAATGATATGAAGTTGGTGGCCCCAAGTGTGAAAAAATACTTGAAGTCTAATTTCCTCTATTGTCCTCATACCAAGGGTAAAGAAGTTGAAGCTATGATTAAAGAGATGAAACCGAAGCAAGTTTTATTACTTCAAAATACAAGATATGAGGATGGTGAAGAAAAAAATGATGCCAAATTAGCGAAATATTGGGCATCTTTAGCCGATGCCTTCGTCATGGATGCTTTTGGCAGTGCTCATCGAGCCCATGCTTCAACTGTGGGGATTCCAAGTGCCATGAAACTCGACCACAAACCTACTGCTTTGGGGTATCTAGTCGAAAAAGAAGTTAGTGCCTTGAGTAAATGTGTGGAGGCTTCAATTCATCCATATGTAGCAATATTGGGTGGTTCGAAAGTGGCAGAAAAGATTCATGTGATTGAAGCTTTATTGCGTAAAGCAGATTTAGTAATCTTAGGTGGATCGATTGCTCATACCTTTATGAAAGCTCGCGGTAACAAAGTTGGCAATTCTTTTGTCGAAGATGATCAACTGGATTTTGCTCGCAAATGTTTAAGTGAAGGTAAAGATAAAATTTTGTTACCAATTGATCAAGTGATTGCTGAATCCATTGATGATCCTAAAGATATAAGAAACACTTTGAGTGAAAATATTACCGATGGATTCATCGGTTTAGATATTGGTATTAGAACCGTCTATATGTATAAAGCCGCCTTAGCTGACGCCAAAATGGTCTTTTGGAATGGACCAATGGGCATGTTTGAAAATGATTGGTTTGCCAAAGGGACCGCTGGAATTTGTCAAGGTATCACCGATGTTAAAGGAATCTTCAGCGTAGTTGGTGGTGGTGATTCTGCTTCCGCCGTTGCCCAATTTGGTTACAAAGACAAATTTAGCCATGTCTCAACTGGTGGTGGAGCCTCATTAGAAATGATTCAAAATGATGGCCATTTGCCAGGCATTGACGTCATCGATGACGCTTAGTGAGGGGTAAAGATGAGAAACAAAGTAATTATTGGAAATTGGAAGATGCACAAAACGATTAGTGAAGCACGTGAATTTATCAAGGAAATTGATACATTCGCTTATGAGTGCCAACAAGCGGGAATTATTTTAGGTATTGCACCTTCCTTTTTGTGCTTAGCGCCTTTACAAAGTGTTGCTAATTATACTTTAATTGCAGCCCAAAATGTTAATGATCAACCTTCAGGAGCTTTTACCGGAGAAATCTCAATTCCCATGCTGCAAGAAGTGGGAATTCAATATAGTTTAGTCGGTCATTCAGAACGAAGAAATTACTACAATGAAACTAGTTTGTCTTGTAATAAGAAAAATAAGGCGTTATTCAATAATGGCCTTTTTCCAATTTATTGTGTGGGAGAAACTTTGGCTCAATATGAACAACATGCTAGTCAAAAGGTTGTTGAACAACAATTAAATGAGGGCTTACAAGATTTAACTGGTGAACAAGTTAGCAATCTGATTATTGCCTATGAACCCGTCTGGTCCATCGGTACTGGCAAAAATGCTAGTGTTGAGATAGCTCAAAGCATGTGCCATTGTATTCGTCAAACCATTGCGTCTTTATATAATCAAGCAGTGGCTGATCAAGTTATTATTCAATATGGTGGTTCAGTCAAACTAGAAAACGCTAAAGCCTACTTATCTTGTTTAGACATCGATGGAGTTTTAGTCGGTGGCGCTTCTTTACAAGTCGAGACATTTAAAGCTTTGGTAGCAACTATCTTGCAGGAGAAAAAATAATGAAAAAACCAGTTGTATTAGTAATCATGGATGGTTATGGAATCTCGAATAAAGATGTCGGTAATGCGATTAAAGCTGCCAATAAACCACATCTAGATTTTTTGTTGAACAATTATCCTTCGATCTTACTTGATGCTTCTGAAAATGCGGTTGGCTTACCACAAGGACAAATGGGTAATTCAGAAGTCGGGCATTTAAATATCGGTGCAGGGCGAATAGTTTATCAATCTTTGACATTAATCAATAAAGCTATTGACGAGCATGAATTTGAAAATAATCCCGCCTTTATGGGTGCAATCAAACACGTAAAAAAACATAATTCAATCTTACATATAATGGGTTTATTGTCAGATGGTGGAGTTCATTCACATCTTGACCACATCTTAGCATTGTTGAAATTGGCCAACGAGCAAGGTATCAAGCAAGTTTGTTTCCATGCGATGCTAGATGGGCGCGATGTTGAACCACAGACCAGTTTGTCTTATCTTAAGCAAATTCAAGACTATTTAATGGCCAATAAAATGGGGTGTCTAGCTTCCATTGCTGGCAGATACTATGCGATGGATAGAGACAAAAACTTTGAAAGAACCAAGCGATATTACGACGTAATAGTGCAGCATAAAGGAAGTAGTTTCCTTGATTATCATGATTATATCAAGCAAGAATATGCACGCCAAGGGGCTTATAGTAGTGATGAATTTGTTTATCCAGCTTACTATCAAGACGCTCCGACTATTCAAGACAATGATGCGATAATATTTGCTAACTTTAGGCCAGATAGAGCAATTCAGATTGCTACAGTTTTGTCTAATCCTGATTATTACAAAGATGTTTATAATCCGGCTGTACATTTACATAACATCTACTTTGTTTCAATGATGAAATATGCCGATTCTGTTTTAGGTAGTGTGGCTTTTTCACATCCAGTCTTAAGCAATGTCTTAGGCGTTTGTCTAGCTAATCAATCCTATCATCAACTAAGAATAGCTGAAACCGAAAAATATGCACATGTTACCTTCTTTTTTGATGGCTTAGTTAAATACGATGGAATAGAAAATCCACAATTGCCAAACTGTCAAAGGATACTAATTCCTTCACCTAAGGTTGCGACTTACGATTTAAAACCAGAAATGTCCGCCTACTTAATCACTGAGGCTTTGTTAAAAGAGTTGGATAAGGGAGACTTAGATGTAGTAATCCTCAACTATGCTAACTGTGATATGGTCGGCCATACAGCAGTCAAGTTAGCTGTCAAGCAAGCCGTCGAAGTGGTTGATGAATGTGTAGGTAGAGTCTATGCAAAAGTTCAGCAAATGGGGGGAGTCATGCTAGTGACAGCCGATCATGGTAATGCTGAAAGCATTGCAGATGTGCAAGGTCATCCATTGACCGCTCATACGACCAATCCGGTTCCACTGATTATCACTAGTCACGCCGTTAAGTTTATAATAAACCGCGGCAAACTTGCTGACTTAGCGCCGACAATCTTATATTTATTAGGTGCACAAATTCCAGGCGAGATGACCGGTTCGATCTTAATTAAAAAAGGGGGAAACTAACATGCCAATTATTACACACGTTTATGGAAGAGAAGTACTAGATTCAAGGGGTAATCCTACAGTTGAAGTAGAAGTGATGACTAATAGTGGAGCCTTTGGTCGTGCCATTGTTCCAAGTGGTGCTTCAACTGGTGAAAAAGAAGCCGTTGAACTACGTGATGGCGATGCCACTAGATTTCTGGGCAAAGGAGTCTTGCAAGCGGTTGAGCATGTCAATGGACCGATTGCCGAAGCTTTAATTGGTCAATATGTTTTAGACCAAACAGGAATTGATCACATTTTAATTGAACTAGATGGCACTTCAAATAAAGCCAACTTAGGAGCCAATGCAATTTTGGGAGCTAGTTTAGCAGTCGCTCACGCTGCGGCCGATTACTTAGGTATTCCACTTTACCGTTATTTGGGTGGCTTTAATACAAAGGTCTTGCCAGTCCCGATGATGAACATTATGAATGGGGGAGCTCATGCTAATTGGTGTATTGATATTCAAGAATTTATGATTGTGCCAGTTGGTGCTAAAAGCATTAAAGAAGCGATTAGAATGGGGGCCGAAGTTTATCATAATTTAAAGAAAGTTCTAAAGGACAAAGGTTTAACTACTAGTGTCGGTGATGAAGGAGGGTTTGCTCCAATTTTACCAGCTAATGAAGAGGCCTTCAAACTAATCATGGCAGCCATTTCTAAAGCGGGTTATCAACCCGGTAAAGATATTTGTTTAGCTATTGATGCGGCGGCTAGCGAATTCTATCAAGAGGGAAAATATAAATTCGAAGGTAAAAAAATAAGCAGTGATGAGTTAATTGATTTCTATGTTAAGATGGTGGAAAAATATCCAATCATTTCGATTGAAGATGGCCTTGAAGAAAAAGATTGGGCGGGGTGGAAGAAATTAACCCAAAGACTAGGCGCTAAGATTCAATTAGTTGGCGATGATTTATTCGTGACTAACACTAAATTATTAAAAGAGGGTATTGATAAAGGTGTTGCTAATTCAATTCTTATCAAATTGAATCAAATTGGCACTTTAACCGAAACTTTTGATGCCATGGAGATGGCGAAAAGAGCGGGTTATACGGCCGTGGTATCCCATCGTTCCGGCGAAACTGAAGATACCACTTTAGCCGATGTGGCGGTGGCTTTCAATGCTGGACAAATCAAAACAGGTTCCTTAGCTAGAACCGATAGAATAGCTAAATATAATCAACTTATTCGCATTGAAGAAGAGTTAGGCGAGTCGGCCAGATATGATGGCGTTGCCACCTTCTACAATATTAAAAAATAGGAGGAATAATCTATGATTACTGATTTATCGTTAATGGATCCAATGATACTTCAAATAGCGATTGGAGCAATCTTGTTATTAGGGGTCATTATAGGATATTTCACAGGCTTTATCAAAACTTTATTTAATTTAGCTGGCTATGTCGTCTATATTTTATTGATGATGATTGTTTTAAATCCAGTGACTACTTTTCTTTCCAACTTTAAGTTTATTGAAAACCTAGTCGAAACGTCAGGGATACAATCAAGTGCGATTTATCAAACTTTGGAGCCTTTACTGCCCAAGGTCATTGCCATCTTGTACAATATTATTGCCGTTCTCGGCTTATTAATTATTGGCTGGATTTTGGTTAAAATTCTAGGACTTATTTTCAATAAATTACTAAAACCATTAATTCAAAAGTTTAAAATCGCCAAATGGTTGAATCGGGCGCTTGGTGTAGTGGTCAGTTTACTGGTTGCCGTTGCGGTTGCTACGGTCGGGTTAACTGTTGTCTCGAGTGAATTGCTTTTCACTGGGGGACAAACTTGGATTGATAATTCGGGCTACGTCAAAGGCTTTAATCAAATCACTTCGGACATACGAGTTTCATTACTGTGCAATAATGGCATAGTTTGTAGTGTGGAAAGTGCACTTGCTTCGACTTTAGGTGGTCAAGACATGAGCCCAACACAGCTTAAACAAACCACTGAAACTTTAGGCCGAATTGATGAAATAATTGCTGATCCAACGGCCTACTTAGGTCAAGTAGTTAATGAAAATGGAACTATTAATGGAGAAGGGTTGTCAACAGTTATTGCTGACATGGCGGTCATGTCGACTGTGGCCCAAAACTTTAACATGACTGAGACCATTTTGGGTTTGGTTGGTGGCAGCATTGATCAAGCTATCTCTGCAGTTCCCGCTGACGCCCAAATTGAGATGACCGCCCAAGATGTGGAAAATCTCAATACCATCAAAACAAACATGAATCTTTCGCCATCGCAAGCGGCAGCTATTGATGATTTGATTGCAAATAATATTATCATTATTGGTGGCTAAATAAAAAAACCTTAGATTGAATAAGTCTAAGGTTTTTTGCTGCAATGATAGTTAAAATTTGGCTATAATTGAACTTTTTTGGATAGTTTTATGCCAAGTTTGAACCTGATTTATCGGTTTTAGCATATAAAGCAGGGAAGGTTTTCTTATCAATTGGGCGTAAAATAAAAAGAATTACAGTGACAATAGCAGCCAAGATGACATAGATATAAAAAACTGTAGCATAAGAATAAGCTTCGAGCATGAAACCAATCAACAATTGACTCACCGCCCCCACTCCCATTTTAATAATACTCATAAATGAGGAAATGCGCCCCCGATGAGAGGCCGGTACGCGGCGAGTGTAATATGGCATATTTCCCAAGGCATCAATTACTTCACCAACCGTAAAAATTGCCATTCCAATATAAATCATTACTAAAAGATGATAATTTGTCATGCAAATAATACCCAAAGCAAAGAAGATGACTCCAATTATTTTCTTAACAATACTGCCTCTTTTTTTAAGTAAGAGGGTTAAAATTGGAGTAGCCAGGATTACTACCAGTCCATTTAAACTCGAGGAGAAACCATAATAAGTGGCTCCCATTTCGGCATATTGTTCTTCCATCGCAAGGGGGAGAATTAAACTAACAGAACTATAAACGGCCCCAATTAAGGCGGCACTTAAGATGACATATAATAATATTTTTTTATCAGCTAATATTTTAAATAATGAATTTTTATTATCTGATCTTTCGTATTCATTTATTTCGGTATCATTAACGATTGTATCAAGAGTGTTTTCTTTGATCGAATTCTTTTCATGTATAAAAAAGATAACGATTAGGGTGGTGGCAAAAGTAGCGATAGCTGTGATGATGAAGCATAAACCTAAATGATTTTCAAACAAAAGCCCAGCTAAAGTAGGGCCAGCAATGTACCCCAAATTCCAACCTAAATAGCCCATTGAATAGGCTTTTTCACGATCTTTGGTTGTTGAAAAATCAGCCACTAAAGCATCATAGGACGGTTGTTCAATTTGGGCAAAGAAACCAGCAGCCATCACTAGTACGATGGTAACAATTGAGATAGGCATTAATCCAGCGATGATATACAAAATCACGGTTAAGCAATCGAAGATAATAATAATCTTTTTTCTGCCAATCTTATCAGTTAATTTACCGCCAATAAAAGCTGCCGGTAAAGTTATGAGAAAGAAGATAGTCAATATTATTGAGATTTGCGAAGGGGTAAAATCAAGTTTTCTTCTAAGTATTAAAGTGATTAATGGCATCACAAAAGAACCCATGGCAGTGATAACTCTACCAATAAATAAGTAATATAGTTCTTTGCGTAGGCCGCGATATTGATTAAATAACTTCATAAACAATCACCGGCTTAGATTCTAGCACAACAATAAAGCAAAAACCAGCCTAAAAGGGACCGAAAATAAGATTAATAGTGGTAAAATATTACATTTTTGTGGTTAGGCAGACAAGTACCTAATATGGTACACTAAAAGTAATTAGGGAGATGATAAGATGGAAAAACAAGAATCCAAAAGATTGGCACTATTACGAACATTGCACATTTTAGCCAAGTATAGCGATGATACTCACCACTTGAAACAAGATGATATCTTGCAATATCTCTACCTTGATTATGGCATTGAGATTGAAAGAAAGGCCATCGGTCGCATTATCTCACTTTTAAAAGAAGCTGAATACGAGATTGATTCCAATCGTGAGGGCAGTGCGCTTATTTGTCGTGATTTTGAAGACTCAGAATTGAGAATGTTAATTGATGGGGTACTAAGTAGTCGTTACATCAACGCTAATCATACTAAAGACTTGATTGAAAAACTCTGTGGGTTATCCAATATCTACTTTGCTTCACATATTTCTAATATCTACTCAATTGATGAATGGTCCAAGACTGACAACCAAACGGTTTTCTATTCCATTGGAATCATTGATGATGCGATTAAGAACAAAAATCTTATTCAATTTGAATATTATATGTATGGTATAGATAAAAAACCTCATAAAACTTCTTTTCATGTAGCTAGCCCGTATCAATTAATTTTACATAATCAAAAATATTTTTTAATGTGTTATGAAGAAAAATGGAAAAATATCGCTTTTTATAAATTGGATCATATGCAAATGGTTAAAATTAGAGAAAATAGTGTACTGACCGATATTCACACAATAAAGGGTTATGAAAATGGTATTGATTATAAAGATTTAGCGGTCTCAAGACCTTATATGTTTGCTGATAAAGCGATCGAAGTCGTGTTTATCGCCAAACAACATCTAATTGATCAAATTATTGAATGGTTTGGTCAAGATATTCAAGTTGAAAAAGTGGGTGAAAATAGCATTAAAGTTACTTTAAAAGTTAGTGCCGAAGCCATGGCCCATTGGGCTTTACAATATTCAGTCGATGTCGAAATAATAGCGCCTTTATCATTAAGGCAAACAATTATTGAAAAATTGCGCTTGGCAACCAAAAATTATGGAATTTAGCACGAATATTTTATTGCACAATTAAGGTCTTAGGCTTTATAATAGTTGTGCGATGCGATAGTGGCGGAATTGGTATACGCGCACGTTTGAGGGGCGTGTGGGGTTCCCGTACGGGTTCAAGTCCCGTCTATCGCACCAAAAAGACCAGAAATTGGTAGCAAAATGGCTACCAAATGACAAATTTAGACACCTTAATTGGTGTCTTTTTGTTTGGCCCTAAAGAAAAGAAAAAGTGGGAGACTTCGACC
>CAYIYS010000016.1:0-18715 GCA_964367975.1 uncultured Eubacteriales bacterium | reverse complement strand
GTTATGGATTGCAAAGAAAGCTATGATAAAATAATAAACGAAAAAAATGAAGCCATCTATGTCTTACAAAACCAAAAAATAATTACTAATATCAAGATGATTGGTGAAGGGTTAGAAAAATTCTGTGAGGAAGAGATGCGTGCTTATATGCAAAACGGATTTCAAACTTGTACGTGGGATAAAGACAATAAAACGGTAAAGAACGCAGAAGATGAACATGGTTCCAAAGCTGATTATCTATTTAGAGTCTATCCTAATGAAGCTCATAATGAAGCAGAACTTTTAGCATCAGTATGCCTGGATATGAAGGATGAAAATCCTAATACAAAAGATAAAAAAACTAATAAATATTATTATAAGGACTTAGACAACAATCGCAAGAAAAAGAACTGTAAGTACGCTGTATTGGTTAGTAATCTTGAAACGAATAATCTCAGTTTGCCGGTTATCTATAAAGTCAGTGAATATGAAGATATGTATGTAGTAAGACCGGGATATATGATAGTTTTCTTAAACATGATTGTCTCTTTGTCACTTAAGTATTCAAAATTACTTTTACAAAAGGCCAAAGAAGACATAGAATTAAAGTCTAAAACTGATATTATTGCTGAATTTGAATCAATTAAATTAACATATCTAGATAAGCCTTTACAAACCCTTAAAAATCAAATCAAGATTATTGTTAATCAAGCCACAGGTATTATATCAGCAGCCGAGAAGATAAGTGAAGCATGCGAAACTATTACAGGCAGTTATATCGAAGTAATAACTACTAAACTTGAAACATATCAACCAAAACTTCATAATAAAGTTTTGAAAAAATTAGATTAACCATAAAAAAGGGACACTTAAACGTATTTTTGCTTGATAAGTGTTCCTTTTTTGTTGAATTAGGATATTTCTTGTTTGCACTGAATGTGGTATGATTTGAACATAGCGGGGTGGCAAAGTGACATTATCAATTCAAGAAGTCATTCATTATATTAAAAACCTCAAGAAAGATACTACTAACCATAGTATTTATGAAGTCGAAGATCTCTCGACTTTATTGTATGCACTTGATGCCCAATTAGAAGCAGAGTATTTTATTTATTGTCCAGAACTTTGCTATAGTGAGGAAGCCAAAAAGATTATCAATTATTTTACTAAACACAATCGTTTAGGAGTTTATGAAGTTGGTAAAAAGGTTTATCAAAAAGTGGTGGAGAAAGCTAATGCTCAAGGCTTTATCGCCACTTTTAGAGCACAGCAATATGCCCTTAATGATTTTAAAGATGCCAAAAACATTGTGGTCTTGGATGGCATTGAAACTCTAGGCAATCTTGGCACAATTATTCGCACTTGCGATGCTTGTGAGGTGGACGGCATTATTGTCATCAATCAAAAGGCGCGCATCTTTAATCCAAAGGTGATGCTAGCCAGTCGCGGAATGCAACTGTTTTTGCCACTAGTTGAAACTAGTTATGAAGAATGCCAACAATTTTTACTGAATGAGCACTTTGATATTTATTTAGCTGAACCAGATAATGGCAAAGATTACAAATCTTATGCTTACCAAGGCAAGAATGCCATCTTGGTTGGTAGTGAAAGATATGGAATCGATAAACGCTTTTTTGAACATCCTCATTACCAGGTTTTCATCCCAATGAAAGGCAAGATGGGGTCATTAAATGTGGGGGTGGCTGCTTCAATAATTATTTATGAAGTATTTATGCAAAAATAGTTATTTACTCTTTGCATATTATCATTTTTATTGTTATAATAAATTAAACAAGATATGGTTAAATGTAAAAACATATATATTTGAAATGGAGGTAGATATTTATGGCCAAACATAATGAACTTTTTGGTTTACTTGGCGAATACGGTGTATTATGCCATCAAAATCCAAACAAAGCTGCCGAATGTGCACATGATGCTCAAATTGAATTTGTCTTCGAATGCAATGCGATTGAACGCAATACCTTGGCATTTGAAGAAGTGAAAAAAGTAATTGAAAATGGTGTAACAACCGTTAGCATGGACAATCGTGAGGAACTAGAAACTGCTGGACTGAATGATGCCGTTAATTATATTGAGAAATTGATTGAGGATAACATCGATTTATCCGAAAATATTGTCAAGGAATTACATAGCATTCTTTATGTCGGAGCAAGCAAGGACTTTAAAGGGCAATATCGGAGTGATTTCGTAACCATTCCCCATGCTCAAAACTTGCCACCAGTTCGTCACATTTCTTATTTTATGAACAAATTATTTGATGAATATAAAGAAATGAGCAATCTAGATATTATTGAAAGAATCGCCCTCTTCCATATTAAATTTGAAAATATTCATCCCTTCCAAGATGGTAATGGTCAAGTGGGTAGATTAATTATTAACTATCAACTAATGCGAGCAGGGTACCCTCCAATCGTGATTAAAAATGCTGATAAGAAAACTTATATTAAAGCTTTTGAAAAGTACAATCGCGAATTAGATGTTATTCCAATGATGGAAATTATCACTAATGCCCTGAAAGAAGCGCTCGAAGTTAGAATTGCTCATTTAAAATAGTAGAGGCCTAGCCGGAATGCAAATTCCGGTTTTTTATTGCTTTAATGTTTGAAAAAATGAAAAATATATTTTTACAGATGCCTGAGATAGTGGTATAATTCATGAGTGCAAAAAAGCAGGTGGATTAGTATGAAAATTCGAAATATAGCAATTATCGCTCACGTTGACCATGGCAAAACAACTTTAGTTGATCAATTGCTACGCCAATCTGGGACTTTTAGAAGTAATGAAGAAGTCCAAGAAAGAGTTATGGATAGTAACGCTATCGAAAGAGAACGAGGTATTACAATTTTAGCTAAAACAACTGCTATTAATTATAAAGATTATCGAATCAATATTCTGGATACTCCTGGTCACGCCGATTTTGGCGGTGAAGTTGAAAGAATTATGAAGATGGTGGATGGTGTTTTATTGGTTATCGATGCCTTTGAAGGAACGATGCCACAAACACGTTTTGTTTTGAAAAAAGCCTTGCAAGCTCATGTTCAACCAATTGTAGTGGTTAATAAAATAGATCGACCTCACGCGGATATTGCCAAAACTGTTGATGAAGCTTTGGAATTATTTATTGAATTAGGGGCTGACGAAAGTTTGCTCGATTTTCCAGTTGTTTATGCTTCGGGTTTAAAAGGCACTAGTTCTTATTCTCCTAAAGTTGCAGATCAACAACATACGATGGATCCAATTTTTGAAGCAATTATTAAATATGTGCCGGCTCCTAAAGTTGACATTGAGGGTGGCTTTTTATTCCAACCAGCTTTATTAGATTATAACGATTATTTAGGCCGAATCGGAATTGGTCGCGTCACCAGAGGGCAAGTCAAAGTTAATGATAATGTAATTTGCATTCGCCTTGATGGTTCTCATCATAATTTTCGTGTTCAAAAGTTATTTGGTTTTATTGGCTTAAAAAGAATTGAAATTGAAACAGCCCAAGCGGGAGAGATTATTGCGATTGCTGGCTTAAGCGATATTAGTGTTGGTGAAACAGTTTGTTCGCCAGATCAACTTGAGGCTTTACCACCAATTAGAATTGATGAACCAACTTTGCAAATGACTTTTATGGCGAATAACTCGCCCTTTGCTGGTAAAGAGGGTAAGTTTGTAACTGCTCGAAAGATTGAAGAAAGACTCTTTAAAGAAACTCAACGAGATGTTTCTTTGAGAGTTGATAGAGTAGAAAATAGTGAGGCTTGGATTGTTTCGGGTAGAGGAGAATTACATCTTTCAATCTTAATTGAAAATATGCGCCGCGAAGGTTATGAATTACAAGTTTCAAAACCTGAAGTTATTATTAAAATACTAAATGGTGAAAAATGTGAACCATATGAAGATTTACAAATTGATGTTCCAGAAGAATACTTGGGTCCAGTCATGGAAGCTTTAGGTCCAAGAGGAGCTGAAGTAGTGGATATGGTAACTCATGAAAATCAAGTCAGAATAAATTATGTTATTCCTTCACGGGGCTTATTGGGTTTTATGACTGATTTCTTAACTTTAACTAAAGGTTATGGCATTATCAATCATACTTATAAAGAATATCGCCCAACCGCGGGAGCCGAAGTTGGAGAACGCAAAATTGGAGTAATGGTCGCCACTGATGCTGGTCAAGCCACTCACTACGCCATTGAACAATTAGAGCCACGCGGCACTTTGTTTATTGAACCGGGCGTTCAAGTCTATCAAGGTATGATTGTGGGAGAAAATGCTTATGATATGGATCTGTCCTGCAATGTTGCGAGAACTAAAAATCTTTCCAATATGCGTTCAGTTGGTAAAGATGCAACCGTTGTTTTAAAACGCCCACGAAAAATATCGCTAGAAGTCGCCCTGGATTACATTAATTCAGATGAACTAGTCGAGGTTACGCCACTTAGTTTTAGATTGCGCAAAAAAATCTTGAACACAGTTGAAAGAAAAAAATGGGAATCCGCTCATAAAAAAAGCGAATAAACTAACTGGGTAACAAAGACGTATTTAGTAATTAAAATTGTTTTTCTGCCCAGCCGCTAAATAAATCTTGTTTTTTTCATACTATATGTGTTACAATAACAATGTAAATAGTAACTTCTGAGCGGGGGCAACCCCGCTCTTACTTTTGCTAAGAGGAGGTATCAGCATGGAAAAAGGCCAAATTAAAAGCCTAGCCGAGACAATTGAACCAACACTTAAACGCCACAATGTTTATTTGTATGATTTAGATTATGTCACGGAAAATGGTAGTAATTACCTGAGAATATTGATTGAAAAAAGCGATGGAAGTATGGATCTAGATACTTGTGTTGATGTTTCAAATGAACTCTCAATTGTTCTTGATAACATTGCTTATCTGAATGAAGAGTATATTCTTGAAGTTTCATCTCCAGGTGCTGAGCGTCCATTAAAAGATGATCTTCAATTTAGTAAAGCCATCAATAAATACATTTATGTTAAATTAAATAGTCCAGTTGAAGGTTTTATTGAACTAAAAGGAAATTTACTAAGTGTTGACGAGACGTCAATAACGCTGGGACTGTTGATTAAAACTAGAACCAAACAAGTCGTAATTGAGCGTAAAAATATTCAAGTAGCAATGACTACTGTTAAAATATAAGGGAGGAATAAATTAAAAATGGAATCCAGAGAATTTCTGAAAGCATTAGCGGATTTTGAAACGACTAAAAACATCTCTAGTGAGATTGTTTTAGAGGCTTTAAAGACTGCCTTAATTAATGCTTTTCAAAGGGAAAGGAATTGTAAAGAAGCTCAAGTCAGAGTCGATATCGATGCCAAAAAAGGAACAATTGATATGTTTCACCAAAGAGTAGTGGTGGAAAATGTTAAAAGTCCCGATTTAGAGGTCTCTTTGGCAGCGGTTCAAGAAATTAATTCAGACATGAAACTTGGTGATATTTATGAAGTCCCAGTTGATGTTGATCACTTCAATCGGATGGCTGCTTTAAGAGTCAAACAAGTTTTACGTCAAAAGATTAGAGAATCAGAAAAGCAAATGATTTACGATGCTTATATTGGCCTCAAGGATGACATAATTACAGGTGTTATCGAAAGGGTTGAAAAGAGTTATGTTTTAATTAACATTGGCCGCACCAATGCTTTAATGCGGGCTAATCAAATGATTCCGAATGAAAAATATATGCAAGGTGCCACGATTAAGGCCTACATTACTGATGTGGACCGCGAGTCACAAGGTGCCCAAGTTTTAGTTTCTAGAGCAGACCCAAATTTTTTAAAGCGTTTATTTGAAAATGAAATTACCGAAATCTATGATGGAACGGTGGAAATTAGAGCAATTGCTCGTGATCCAGGTGAAAGATCAAAAGTCGCGGTCTCTACTCGTGATCCAAACGTTGACCCTACCGGGGCATGTATTGGTGTTAAAGGAATGCGAATTCAAAAAATTTCTAACCAATTAGCTGGTGAAAAAATTGATGTTATTCAATATTATGAAGAACCAGAGTTATACATTGCGGAAGCTTTGAAACCCGCCACTGTCTATGGTCTAGCTCTTGATCGGAATAGCCACGCTGCAGTGGTGGTTGTACCAAATGAAGAACTATCATTGTCAATTGGTAAAAAAGGCCAAAATGCTCGTTTAGCATATAAATTAACAACTTGGAAGATTGATATTAAGACCGTGGATGATGCCATGAAAGATCATATAATTTATCGGACTTTGGCTGATATTAGAAATGATTATGCTAAGCTTAACGAAGAGGTTAGTGACGAAAGCGGTGTTCAACCATTGGTCGAACCAACAGAAATTAAGTCAACTGGGGAAACTGAAGTTACGATTCCAGTTGTCGAAGCTGCCACACCTATTGTTGAAGCGGTCAAAGAGGTCAAACCCGTTGAAGTTGTTCCAAAAGCGCCAGTGGTTGAAGAGAAACCATATGTTTCTACTGAAACGTTTGATGTGCCACAAATGCCATATGTTTCAGTGGTTGAAGAAAGCAAAACTGTGGAAACTCCAGTGGTTGCTAGACCTGTGATTAAGAAAGTCAAACCTAAGAAAACTGAAGAAGATAAACCAACATTTAAAATGCCGGTTTATACCGAAGCAGAATTAAAAGAACTGGAAGAATCGGAAGCCAAAGAAGCCGATAACAAGTCTAAGTATGATGAAGATATTGATTATGATGAATACGATAAGTATTACGATAATTAATTATGCCAGTCATGATAAAAAGAATTCCTTTAAGGAAATGTGTTGCTACTTTAGAACAACTACCTAAAAAGGAACTTATACGAATTGTTAAAAATAAAGAAGGAAAAGTATTCATCGATTTAAGCGGTAAACAAAATGGTCGCGGGGCTTATTTGAAGCGCTCAAAAGAAGCGGTTGAACTGGCCCAAAAAAAGAATAGTCTAGGTCGTGCACTAGAAGTTGATATTCCGGAGGAGATTTATGAAGAATTAATGAAGATAGTCGCTAAGTAAAGGAGGTCGATACGCATGCCTAAAAACATCCAAAGTAAAAAAGCGTTTACGCCTAAAAAAAAGGATGATAAACGTCAATCAAATTTCGCTCATAACAAAAATATTCCAATCAAAACGCCTCGCGAAAAGGTTAATGATGGTGTCTTTGTCTATACTGGTGATTTGTCAGTCGCTAAACTAGCTGAGGGCTTAAATCTCACCGCTAGTGAAATCATTAAATTTTTATTCTTAGAGGGTAAAGGAGTCACAATTAATTCAACCTTGAATGATGAATTGATTGGTCTTGTTTGTTTAAATTTTGGTTATGATTTTAAAAAAGAAAAAGTAGTCAATGAAGTGAATTTTGAAGAATTAGAGATTCATGATGATCCGACTAAATTGATTGAAAGACCACCAGTTGTGACCATCATGGGCCACGTTGACCATGGTAAAACAACACTGCTTGATTATATTCGTCATTCACGCGTAGTAGAAAAAGAATTTGGGGGTATTACTCAAGCAATTGGAGCTTATCAAGTCGAAGTTAAAGGCAAAAAGATTACCTTTCTTGATACACCTGGCCACGCTGCCTTTACTGCTATGCGGGCCAGAGGTTCACAAATTACAGATATTGTAATTATTGTGGTGGCTGCTGATGATGGAGTTATGCCACAAACACGTGAGGCTATCGACCATGCTAAAGTTGCAAATGTTCCAATTATTGTTGCCATTAATAAGATGGATAAACCAGGAGCCAATCCTGAAAAGATTAAATTAGCTATGGCTGATTTAGGTTTACTGCCTGAAGAATGGGGCGGAGATGTCATCTTTAAGAATATTTCAGCCAAAACTGGCGCTGGCGTAAATGATTTACTCGAAAATATATTAGTAGTAGCCGAATTAAAAGACTTCAAAGCCAATCCATCTCGTTATGCGATGGGAACGGTTATTGAAGCTGAACTAACTAAAGGCAGAGGCACAGTAGCCACCTTACTTATTCAAAATGGGACCTTAAATGTTGCTGATTGTATTGTCGTAGGTTCAAACTATGGCAAAGTCAGACAAATGTTTGATGATTTACATCGGTTAGTTAAAACTGCTGGTCCATCGACTCCAGTTTATATTACCGGCTTAAGTGAAATACCATATGCTGGTGATAAATTCATGGCTTTTAAAGATGAAAAACAAGCTCGCGAGATTGCTGAAAAGCGCCATGTCAAACAAATAGAACAAGAAAGACATGGTAATAGTGCTATGTCACTTGATGATTTATATAGTCAAATTCAACAAAGTGATAATGTTACTATTAATGTGATTATAAAAGCTGACGTTCAAGGTTCAGCCGAAGCAGTTAAAGGCGCCTTGCTTAAAATTGAGGTGCCAGGCGTAAAAATTAACGTTATTCGTAATCAAGCTGGCCAAATCAATGAGACTGACGTAATCTTAGCAGAAGCTTCAAATGCGATTGTTTATGGCTTTAATGTTCGACCAGATGCGACAGTCAAAAATTTGGCTGTTGAAAAGAAAGTTGATATTCGCCTGCATCAAGTTATTTATGCTTTGACTGAAGAAATGGAAGCTGCTATGAAAGGCATGTTAAAACCGGTCTTTGAAGAAGTGGTCACAGGTCAAGCTGAAGTTAGACAATTGTTTAAGGTTTCCAAAGTTGGCACAATTGCCGGTTGTTATGTGACGAGCGGTAAAATCTTTGCTAACTCAAAAGTTAGAGTCTTAAGAGATGGAGTTATTGTTTATGAAGGTCAACTATCTTCTTTGAAACGTTTTCAAAACGATGTTAAAGAAGTGACAATGGGTTATGAATGTGGTCTGACAGTGGAAAACTATAACGACATCAAAGAAAGTGACATTATCGAAGGTTACTCTGACCAAGAGGTCAAATCCGCCGAATAGAGGTATTATCAATGGCTTATAAAAAAGATAAAATGAGTGTGTCTATTCTTAAACATGTTTCCGATATTCTCCAATTCGAAGTGAAAAGTCCCGATATTGGTTTTGTCACTGTAACGAGCGTTGAAGTGACTAAAGACTTATCATCTGCGAAGATTTATGTTCGCTATATCGATAAACAAAATCGCGAAATACATTTGCAGGCTCTCGAGCGGGTCAAAGGTTATATTCGCTCTTCGCTAGCAAAAAAATTAACAATATATAAAGTTCCTGAATTGGTCTTTATCTATGATGATTCAATCGAAAAGGGCGAGAAAATTGAACATATTTTAGCTGAAATTAATAAAGATAAAGTAAAATAGAATTCCACTGGAATTCTATTTTTTTATAAAGTTTTTTTATGTTTTTTAATTAAGAGGTTAGCACTTTCCTCGCTTTCATTATCTTTCACCCATAAGTCTAGCTGTTCAATATTAGATAACATGGTTAGAAAGTTAGAATGACTGGCTGGGTAACGATGATAATATTGATGTAAGATTTCCTTCATTTCATGACGTTGAGTATGTTGATCGTTAGGACAAGTGTTTGAAACGAGGGGTAAATTTGCTTCCTTCGCGGTATGATTTATCTCTTTTTCATAACAATAAATTAAAGGGCGAATAAAAGTGATATTTTCGCGGCTTAAGTGCATTTTAGGAGCAAAAGTTGCTAGCCGACCACCATGCGTCATGTTTAATAGCAAAGTTTCAATCGCATCATCGCCATGATGAGCAAAAGCCACTTTGTTACAATGATATTTCTTGGCCGCTTTGTTCATGGCTGCTTTGCGCATTTTTGAACAAATTGAACAGGGCAGTTTATCGGCTGTTTTATGCAGTTTTAAGACATCATATATTAGTGGTTTTGATTGAATTTGATGAAACTCGAGTTGTTGTTGTTTGCACCACTTGCGGATAGAAGATAAATCCATATTTTCAAAACCCAAGCCAATATTAATAGCAATTATTGAGTAATTTTTATGTGAGAAATGTTGGTATAAGGAAAGCGCGTATAATAAAACTAGTGAGTCTTTTCCACCACTCACTCCAACTGCAATTCGATCGCCATCGTTGATTAAGTTATAATCAAGATCAGCTTTCTTTAGACAACCTAAGATTACACGCATGCTCATAGTTGGTATCTCCTATTGAATTAATTATAGGCATACTTGCTAAAAAAATCATTAATTATTTGCTAGTGTGATATAATGATGAAGGTGATTTTATGAATGGGTTACTGTTAGTTAATAAAACCGTGGGGATATCTTCATATGCTGTTGTTAGCAGCATTAAAAGAATTTATCACACCAAGAAAGTTGGCCATTGTGGAACATTAGATCCATTTGCTAGTGGTCTTTTAGTAATTGTCATCAACCAAGCCACTAAAATATCTTCCTTTGTGGAAAATAATCAAAAAACTTATCAAGCCACTTTACTTTTAGGACAAAAAACTAACAGTGGAGATCTGGAAGGGGAAGTGATTGAAACTGCTCCTGTTCCAACGTTAAGTGAGACAGAAATACAAGCGGTTTTGAACTCGTTTCTAGGTGAATCAATGCAAATACCTCCCATGTTTTCTGCTCTTAAAGTGCAAGGTCAACCTTTGTATAAATTAGCCCGAAAAGGTCAAACAGTTGAGCGAAAAAGTCGACCAATTACGATTTATTGCATTAAACTACTTAAGTATACTGCGCCACTATTAGTCTTTAAGGTGACTGTTTCCAAGGGAACGTATATAAGGACTCTTGGTGAAGATATTGCGCAAAAATTAGGAACAGTCGGGCACTTAATCAATCTTGAAAGAACTCAAATTGGTAATTTTTCCTTAAAAGATGCTTGGTCAATACAACAAATTACAGACAAGACACCTTTAATTCCTATCGAAGAAGGGTTACGTAACTTGCCAAGCGTTGTTTTATCAGAGCAAGAGGTTCGCTTAGCTAGCTATGGTCAACCTTTAAAACTTTCTTGCCAAGAGCCTACCATTGTCTTATTATCAAATGAAGGTCAAGCCATTGCTATTTATGAATTAAAAGATGGCTTATATCGATGTTTAAGAGGGATTTAGAATGAAAAATGTTCATTATATTACAAAAGTCGCTGAACAATCTAATCAGAATAGAGCAATGTGTATTGGCTTTTTTGATGGTGTTCATCGTGGTCATATGTCATTGATTAATCAAACCATAGAAATAGCTCAAAAAATGAATTTATTAGCCACCCTTTTTACTTTTTCAGTGGCCCCTAAAGCCATTGTGGGCGGCATTAATCGCCCCTATTTAACTTCATTGCAAGATAAAGTAAAGCGGGCAGAGCAAGCGGGCATTGCAGAAATTATTGTTTTGAATTTTGATAAAGAAGTGGTCGAATATTCTGTTGAAGAATTTATGAATAAGGTTATTAAACCACTAAATGTTAAATACTTAATCTGTGGTTTTGATTTTCGTTTTGCTAAAAACGGGTTGGGAAATGCCCAAGTTTTAAAAAGTCTCGAAAGTCATGACTTTCATGTAATTGTTGTTCCTGAAGTCTCGCAAAACGGTGAAAAAATAGCTTCGACCAAAATTATTGAAGATATTCAACAAGGTAACTTAGAGCGAGCTAATCAAATGCTTGGTTATAATTACACTATTATTGGTCAAGTGGTAAAAGGCAACGGCAATGGCCGCAAATTGGGTTTTCCAACTGCAAATATAGATTATCAATCATATGTCAAACCACTTAATGGTGTTTATGCAGTTAGAGTTAAGGTGGGTGCTTGCTACTACAAGGGAATGGTCAATATTGGCTATCGTCCAACTATTACTTCGACACCCGCTCCAATTTTAGAAGTTCACATCTTTGATTTTGATTCAAACATCTATAATCAAATAATTAGTGTCGAATTTATCAAATTTATTCGTCAAGAGATTAAATTTAGCAATATCAGTGATTTAGTTAATCAACTTATTACCGATCAGAAAACAATAAAAAGTTGCTTTTAATTTATGACATTGGGTATAATTAAGAAAAAGGGGACGAGGCAAATTGTATAAAAAACTCAACATCACCATGGGGATTATCGGAATCCTATTTAGTGCATTTATGATTCCAAGTTTTTTTATTGAAGAATGGGCCGATAGATTAGGAAATCTATATGGTGTTTTAGTGATGATTTATTGTGCCTATATGGCAATTGTCTTAATTGTTTTAGTCATTACCTTATATCGTCATGAAACAGGAAGTTTAGCAACAATTCGCTCATCTCGTTTGGCCGAAAGTAGAAAAGAATATCAAAATCGGATTTCGCGTGAAAGAGAAGTTCTTTTGAAGCTTGAATCGCAAACTGAAGTTATTCAAACCGCCCCAATTAGTGCTGACTCAACTTCTTCGCCAGCGATGGAAAATGCTGTAGCGGCAGAACCAGCGGCGGCTATAATTACTAAAGAGTTAGAGACCGCGGTTTCACAAAAATGTAGTATTGACGCTCCTGTTGAAGCTAGTAAAGACCATTTTATTTTCACTTTCTTGGGTCATAACTATCAAATAGCTTTAGGTTGGAAAGAGTTATTTATGACTGAATCTGCCAAACCTTACTTTCAAGAATTAGAAGCTTTGCTTGATAAAGCAATCAAATCGCATATTGTCTACCCTAATTATGAAGATATCTTTAGAGCTTTTGAATATACTGACTTGAACCAAATCAAAGTAGTGGTTTTAAGCAAAATTCCTTGGTATCGAAAAAATCAAGCTGATGGCTTGGCTTATTCGACCAAAGTTGGGCTGCCATTGCATTTGACTACTCAAGTAATTATTGAAGAGGCTGTGCGCGATGTTGGTATCGACTATCCTAGCACCGGAAGTTTAATTCCCTGGGCCAAACAAGGTGTGTTTTTACTTAATATGAGTTTGACTTGTACCAACGCTAAACCTTTATCTCACCTAGCTAGCTGGGAAATTTTTACCCATGCTGTCTTTAAAGCAATCATTGAGACCAAAAGCCCAAAAGTGTTTTTCATTTGGGGAGAATATGCCGCCCTTTATCAAAAGGAAATTATTGGTGATGACTATGCAATCTTAAATGCTGCCAATCCTTCACCTTTATCAGCCTCCAATGGTTTTATTGGCTCACATCCATTTAGTCAAGCTAATGAATTCTTACAAGAACATGGTGTTGCCACCATTGATTGGAGTTTGAAATAAAGGTTGCTTATTTTCAATAACTAGTATAAAATACTATCTGCAACTGTTTCTAGGTTTATCGCTACTCCAACGATCTGCTTGGATTCAGTCAAGTCATATTTAGGAGGAAATTATTATGGCATTAGAAAAAAGTAAAAAAGCCGGGATTATCACAACTTATGCAACCAAAGAAGGAGATACAGGTTCTCCTGAAGTTCAAGTGGCAATTTTAACCGCTCAAATCAATGAGCTAACTGAACACTTGAAAGCAAATAAGAATGATAAACATTCACGTTATGGCTTAACTAAAATGGTTAGTAGAAGAAGAGCTTTATTAGATTATTTAAAAGCCAATTCTTTGGAACGCTATACCAAATTAATTGAGCAATTAAAGATTAGAAAATAAAACTAAACCAGCAGACGCTGGTTTTCTTTTCAAGGGAGGTTATCAAGATGGAAATTTTTGCCAATGAATTAGTTCGTAGAATTGTTGGAGGCATAATCTTGCTAGGAATGCTCTTTTATGGAGCCAAACTCAGAGGAGATGCTAAGTCTTTCAAAAATCCTTTTCTTGAGCGTTGGGGAAAAATGATTCATATTATCACAATTGCCAATATTGCGGCCTTAATTGTGACTGATTTTATTGTTGAAACTAGTGGATTATGGCCTTTTTCAATTGCAATAATTGTTTGTGTGGTGGTTGATGCAATCGCCTTGATATATGTAATCCCGAAAGCAAACTTGGCTTATAAGTCGGAAAAGAAGGATCGTAAATAGAAATATCTTTTTTAAGGTAGATATGTTAAAATTAACAACAGTTAATAAATGAGGTGGATATTATGGCAAAGCAAGTATTTTCAAGACAATTTTGTGGGCGCACAATCGTTGTCGAAATAGGAGAAATTGCGAAACAAGCCGACGGGGCTTGTTTAGTACGTTATGATGATACAGCAGTCCTATCAACAGCAGTTGGTAGTGATGTGGCGAAAGATACAGATTTTTTTCCATTGACGGTATCATTTGAAGAGAAACTCTATTCAGTGGGTAAAATCCCGGGCAGTTTCTTACGTCGAGAAGGACGTCCAAGTGAACACGCAACCTTGACGTCACGTTTAATTGATAGACCAATTCGGCCTTTGTTTGCTGAAGGCTTTAGAAATGAAGTGCAAGTTGTTAATACACTTTTTGCTACCAATCGAGATGCTTCTCCAGAGATGAGTGCCATGTTTGGTAGTTCTTTGGCTTTGTGTATTTCTGACATTCCTTTTAATGGACCTATTGCTGGTGTTAAAGTTGGTCGAGTAAATGGCGAGTTCATCATTAATCCAACGCAAGAACAAGAAGCAAAATCGGACATTAATTTAACCGTTGCTGGTACTAAAAAAGCCATCAACATGGTTGAAGCAGGGGCCCAAGAGATTGAAGAAGAAATTATGCTTGAAGCCATCATGTTTGGGCATGAGCATATTAAGCAATTAATTGAATTTCAAGAAGAGATCATTAAAGCAGTTGGTAAAGTAAAAAGAGAAATTGAAATCCATGAAGTCCCAAGTGCACTGCGCTATGAAGTAGAAGCTGGGGCAAAAGCTAGATTAATCAAAGCCATTAAGATTTTTGATAAATTAGAAAGGCAACATGCCATTGATTTGATTAATGAAGAAGTGGTGGCTGCTTATGAAGATCATCAATATGAAGATGAAATAGAAAAAAAGCAAACAATCAAGGATGTTAAAACCTGCCTTGAAGATATTGTTAAAGATGAAGTTAGAAGATTGATTAGTGAAGATAAAATTAGACCTGATGGCCGGGCTATTGATGAAATTCGCCCACTTGATGCGCAAATTGATCTCATTCCAAGGGTTCATGGTTCCGCTATGTTTACGCGGGGACAAACCCAAGTTATCTCTATTTGTACATTAGGAGCATTAGGTGATTCACAATTAATTGATAATATAACAACTGAAGAAAATCGACGCTTTATGCATCAATACAACTTTCCACCATTTAGTGTAGGTGAAACTGGCCGAATGGGGAGCCCTGGCCGGCGCGAAATTGGTCATGGTGCCTTAGGTGAAAGAGCTTTGTTACAAGTTCTTCCAGATGAAAAGGATTTTCCATATACCATTAGAGTAGTGGCTGAAGTAGTTGAATCTAACGGTTCCAGCTCGCAAGCTTCGATCTGTGCTTCTTGCATGGCCTTAATGGCGGCTGGTGTTCCGCTTAAAGCTCCAGTGGGTGGTATTGCGATGGGACTTATTACTAGTGGTCCAATTGAAGAAGGGTACCCTTATACAATTTTAACCGATATCCAAGGGATGGAAGACCATCTTGGTGATATGGACTTCAAAGTGGCTGGGACTAGACATGGTGTTACCGCTTTACAAATGGATATTAAAATCGATGGTATTAATCGAGATATCTTAGAAATTGCTTTGCAACAAGCTAAAAAAGCTAGAATGCAAATTCTAGATGTGATTGAAACGGCTATCCCTGAACCTCGTAAAGAAGTTGGTGAATTTGCTTTGAAAATCAAGCAATTGCAAATCGATAGCGATAAAATCAGAGATGTTATTGGCCCGGGCGGCAAAATAATTAATGATATCATTGCCAAGTGCGATAATGTCAAGATTGATATTGAGCAAGATGGCCACGTGGTCATTTATCATGAAAAATATGAACCATTAAACCGAGCAGCAGCGATGATTGAAGCTTTAAGTAAAGTTGCTAAAGTCGGTGAAATCTATGAGGCCAAGATTGTTAGAATAGAAGCTTATGGAGTGTTTGTGGAATTGTTCCCAGGCTGTGATGGTCTCTGCCATGTTTCGAAATTGGCTTATGAACACGTTAATCATCCAAAAGATTTGTTCAAACTCGGTGAGCGTATTAAAGTAATAGTTACTGATATTGATGAAAAAGGCAAGGTTAGTGTTTCCCGCAAAGAATTGCTGCCTAAACCAACAGTAAACAAAGAAGTCAAACAAAAATTCTAAACTAATTGAAGCGGTCTAACAAGACTGCTTCTTTTTAAAAGGGTAAATCTATTGAGAAAATACTATTTATTTTGTATAATTAAGCAAAGAGATGTTTGGAGGTTATAATATGCCAAATAAAGTAAAAGTTCTAGCTCTCGGTGGGCTAGATGAGAATGGAAAAAATATGTATGTCGTCGAAGTAAATGATGATATCTATGTTTTGGAAGCCGGTATTAAATATCCAGAAAGTTCGATGCCAGGGATCGATATGATTATTCCTGATATCGGTTATTTAATTAAGAATAAACATAGAGTGAGAGGCTATTTCATTTCCCATGGTCATGATGATATCATGGGAGCTTTACCATACGTGATTAAATCAGTTCCAGCTCCGATCTATTGTAGTAATATAACAGCGGCTTTGATTAAAATCTCCGCTAAACATTATCATCAAAATATCAATTTTAATTTCAAAATTGTTGAACCAAATAGCCAAACCAAAATTGGTAATCGTGATGTTTATTTCTTTTCCACTACCCACTCAGTGGGTGAGTCAATGGGAATTGGAATTGATACGGGTGATGGTTTGATTGTTTACACAGGTGATTTCATCATTGATTATGGTGCTTTGCCACAATATCGCACTGATGTTAATATGCTTTCAACCTTAAGAAATAAGAAAGTCTTATGTTTATTGACTGAATCTATCGATTGCGATAAACCTGGTCATACTTCGCCTAATCATAAAATTACACCTTTAGTCGAGAATGATTTTAGAGAACACAAAGGGAGAATTATTGCCTCTTTTTATAGTCAAAACTTATTTGGAATTCGCGAAATAATTGATTTGGCCGTCAAATACAAACGCCAAATATATTTCTATGATAACGAAATGCGCACAATTTTAAATGAAGTCTCGAAGTTTGGATTTTTACAAATACCATCACAACTTCAACTTTCAAAAGAAGCTTTAAATCGCCCAGGCAACGAAGATGCCGTAATCATTGTTAGTGGCATTGGTGAATACTTGTTTAGAACGCTTGAATTAATTGCTGAAGGTGATGCTGATGGTAATTTAAGTGTTAGAGAAAATGACTTATTTATTATTGCTTCACCGGCGATTCCAGGTCTCGAAAACGTTTCAGCTCGGGCCATTGATGAATTATATAAAACTGGTGCTAAAGTCAAAAACATTACTAAAAAGCAATTATCTAGTATGCACGCCCATAGTGAAGACATTAAAATGATGGTTTCCACTTTGCAACCTAAATATTATATTCCAGTTAAGGGTGAGTATCGTCATTTAGTGGCCAATGCTCAAATCGTAGTTGGAATGCAATTAGATTTTAATCATCGCAATGTCTTTGTTTGCGATAATGGCATGGTTGTTTCTTTTGAAAATGGAGTTAGCAAAGGCATTACAGAATCAATTCCGGTGGGCGATGTCTTAATTGACGGACTTGGGATTGGTGATGTTGGGTCACAAGCCATTACTGATCGCCAAAAACTTTCCGATAATGGAGTTTTAATCCTTGGGGTTACAGTCAATTCCAAAACCAAAAAAATAGTGGCGGGTCCAGATATTCAAATGCGTGGTCTGATCTTTTTAAAGGATGCTGAATCATTTTTAGAAGAATTAAACGCTTTATTTCAAAATGAAGTCAATGAAGCTTTAAAAAACGGCACAATTTTGAATGACCAAGCTAAAATTAAAATTAGAGATAGAATTAATCATTTTGTTAGAAAATCAACCGGTAAAGATCCAATGGTTCTGCCTGTAATAATTGCCATTTAATATTTCTAATATTAAGAAATCCTAAAATTGACTTTCTTAAAACTTTACGATGCATTATAATTAACAATAGGTGATAAATAAATGTTTCCACGTAAAGAAATAAAACCAAAACTAGCCAAGGGATTATTAAGCAAAAAAACCACTCAATTTGTACTTATTGGTGTTTTATTATGCTTATTTTCTTTAATTTGCCTAACGATTCGGACAAGTTTTGTTGGTTATATTTTTTCTTATGTTTTTGTTTATTTATTTGGAGCAGCTTATTTATTGGCGATGTTAATCAATATGGGATTTGGGCTCTATTTCATCATAAAAAGACAAGCTTTTCCTTGGAAATGGAATTTAACAACTGTTTTTGCTATTATTTTGGTTTTCTTTGCGTTGACCGCTTTTAGTGATAACAATATTTCCTTAGCCAATGTTTTTGCCGAGTATAGTCAAAATTTTCTGGCCGCACAGGCCACTCGTGATTTTGCCACTTTGTTTAGTAGTGGTGTTAAGGGTGGAATTATTGGCCATCTTTCTTATTCATTTTTAGCTACCATTATCAGCCCTTTAGGCGCCCGTATAATATATTTATTAGGTATTATTGCTGGTTTATTCTTTGTCTTGAAGCCTTTGGCTTATTATCTAGGCGAGAAGTTTGTTCATCGCAATGATTCTAGAGATGCTAAAGACCGGCGCATTATGTCACAAAGACAAAGAAAATGGAGCCAAATAATGGGTGACGATAGTCAAAAAATATTTATCGATCAAAGAATGTCAGAAAGCGATGAGAGTGAATCAACTCTTGCTGCTAGTGGAGTTGAAGTTCAAGATGCTCAACCCTTGGTTTCAACGGAAGAAGTCAAACCCGAGCAACATCTTAG
>CAYIYS010000015.1:0-19102 GCA_964367975.1 uncultured Eubacteriales bacterium | reverse complement strand
GTGTAAGCCATTTTTGACTTAGAAGTTAATTAACTATAATTATTCAATAATTATCTTGGGTGTCTTCACATCAGTTAGGACAATATTTTTATTGGCTATCTTACTAACCATTAAATTAAAATCATCATAACCAACACTAGATTCGCCCACATTTATAATTCCCATCAAATAAACATTATCAGTTTCATTAATTAAGGCACTTTTAACGTCATCAGGACTTGTTGCAAATAATTCTAGTGACTTAATGTAGATTTCATCTAAAGTGCCACTATTGACTAAAGAATAAGAAATACCTCTAAAAATGTTGGCTGGATAACCAGTCACATAATTGATATAAGGATGCCTAACCTTCCCTGCTTTGTTTAAAGCATAAGTATAATTATATGAATAATCAGTAATTGCGACACTTCTTACTATTCCATTGGCATAGATTGAAGCAAAAGTATCGCTATTACCCGAGATTAAATTATGTGGATCAGCCAATGTCACTTGCCAAGAGGAGGTGTCAGGATTGTTACCTAAAGTTAAAGAAAGTCCCATCGTAGAAGCTAGGTAACCATTTTGATAACCTTTGACATTTATGGCATTAGAGGCATGTTCAAGGGCATATGCTTGACTTAAATAACCTAAATCTAAAGCCACCTTGCCGGTGCACCCCTCTACCACTTGATAGGTAACCGATTTGTTAGTCTCATTAAAGATTAAAGTCGAGGAATCCTCCAGTTGTTGGTTTACACAAGTTGTAATAGCTTCTAATCTTGCTAAATTACTAGCATCATAGACTGGATCAACAGCGGTTGGAGCATCATCCATAAACATATCCATCCAAAAGTCATCACTGTATTTAGCAAAAACATTATAAACACCTTGACTACTAAGTGAGTAATTATAGGCACTTTGCAAAACTTCATATAAATAATCGGAGACGATAATTTCTGTGTTAGGATGAGCATTGATATAGGCAATGTTATTAATATTGTCATATAAATGAGTTTCATCAAATTCCTTAAAAGTCATTTCTAAGGAAGTATTGAAGATAGATTCAATGACATCTTGATTGTTGAGTTGTGCGTCTCTAGATTCATAGTAATATGTCATTTGCACATCTCCATAATAAGGAGTCACTGATTCACTCTCATTAATTTCGATTTTATTGACATTAACGCTATTCCAGCCAGGTTTGGTAGAAAATATATCAATAACTGCTCGCCCCAAAAAGAAAATTGCCACTCCAATGAAAGCCACTAAAAGGATAATTCTAACAATTGCATTTCTTTTTGAAATAGGTTTAATTGCTTTCTTCTCTTTTGCCATACTTTTACCTCACGCAATAGTAAAATTATAGCTTCCTTGAGCAAAAAAAGCAATGAAAAGGGATGAGTGTTCATCCCTTGTTCAGTTATTTCCAAGTTAGCATGTTTTTTAAACGTTGATAACGATTCTCAGCATAATGTTGAGACTTAGCAATTAATTCTTCAGCATGCTCTGGATTAACGATTGGTAATTGACTATAACGTATTTCATTGTAAGCAAACTCTTTAAACTTGCTAAAGTCGGGTTCTGGGCAATCAATAGTTAATGGATTCTTGCCTTGGGCAATTAAGCGAGGATCATAGCGATAGATTGGCCAATAACCACATTCAACCGCTTTTCTTTGCTCAGTTTGATGATTCATCAAACCACCTTTGATACCATGTTCAATACATGGTGAATAAGCGATAACTAAGGATGGACCCGGATAACTTTCAGCCTCTTGTAAAGCTTTAATTAATTGGGTCGGATTCGCTCCCATGGCTACCATGGCCACATAGACGTGTTGATAAGACATAGCAATAGCTGCTAAGTCTTTCTTAGCGGTCTTCTTACCGGCAGCCGCAAACTTCGCAATCGAACCAGTTTGCGAAGATTTAGAAGATTGGCCACCCGTATTGGAGTAGACCTCAGTATCAAGGACTAGAATATTAACATTTTCTTCATTGGCCATAACGTGATCTAAACCACCATAACCAATATCGTAAGCCCAACCATCACCGCCCACAATCCAAATTGATTTATCAACTAAATCATTCTTAAAATCAAGTAATTCTTTAATGCCTTGACATTTGGATTCTTTAACCAATGCTATAATTTCTTTTTGGTATTTTCTGGCATTTTCTTTATCGGTTTGGTTAGCTAGATATTTTTGCAATACTTCTTGTAAAGCAGGCTCACAAGCATCTAGATTACTTTCAATAATTCTTTTAATGCTCTCTAATTTGAAATTAGTAGCTAGCCTCATCCCATAACCATATTCAGCATTATCTTCAAATAAGGAGTTAGCCCAAGCTGGGCCTTCGCCGTTTTCATCAGTCGTAAATGGCGTTGATGGGACTGCTCCACAATAAATGGAAGAACAGCCAGTAGCGTTAGCCACCATCAAGTCTTTACCAAAGAGTTGAGAAACTAAACGATAATATGGCGTTTCACCACAACCCGCACAAGCCCCGGAGATTTCAAAGTAAGGTCTTAAGAAAGAGGTTCCCTTGAAAGTTGTAAGTGGATAATAATTGCTCTTATATTTAACATGTTTGTACAAGTAATCAGCCGCTTGAGATTGGGCCATTTGAGTTTTGACATCGACCATCTTCAGCGCTTTATTTTCTGGTTTAGTTGGACATTCCACTACACAAAGACCGCACCCAACACAATTTTCAGGAGAAACTTGAATTCGATACTTTAGACCTTTAACATTTGGTCCTCCCATCGCATCAAGTAAATCTGCTTTGACGATATCTGGCGCATTAGTGACTTCTGTTCCATCAAGTAAAAAGGCGCGAATAGTCGCATGCGGACAAACGAAGACACACTTGCCACATTGAATACAAGCTTTAGAATTCCACATTGGAACTTCAGCGGCAATATTACGTTTTTCATTATAAGTAATATCATTACGCATCGAGCCATCTTCAATCTCTAAGTTGACAAAAGTAGAGACCGGAATATCATTACCATTTAAAGTTGAGATTTGATCTGTATACTTGAAGTATTCATTGTCTTGACGATGCATTGGTTGAACTTGCAAACTAGCCCAACTTGGATCAACAGCAATCTGCGCGATGGCGCTACCACCTAAATCAATGGCTTGATAGTTGAGTTCAACAATCTCTTGACCTTTCTTACTATAGGCTTTCTCGACGGCTTCTTTCATAAGTTTTAAGGCTTTGTCATATGGCATAATGGTTGGATTGAGTTTGAAGAATGCCGATTGAAGAATAGTATTAGTTCTTCGCCCCATGCCAATGCTTTCAGCAATTTTAGTAGCATTGATAATATAGAACTTGGCTTGACGTTCAGCTAATTCCTTTTTAACTCTATTTGGTAAATGTTCAACAATCTCTTGACCATCAAAGGTTGTATTGAGTAAGAAACAACCACCTTGTTTAAGATTGGCTAGCATATCGTACTTAAATAAATAAGTATCTAGTGAACAGGAAATGAAGTCAGCATTTTTAACATAGTAGGTCGAGCGTATAGGTTTTGCCCCAAACCTGAGGTTACTTCTAGTAGCTCCACCGGCTTTTTTGGAATCATAAGCAAAGTAAGCTTGCGAATACAAATCAGTGTGGTCACCGATAATCTTAATTGAATTTTTATTAGCACTGACCGTTCCATCACTACCCAAACCATAGAATAAACAAGATGTATAATCATTAGCTATCGTAAAATTTTTGTCTTCTTTTAAAGATAAGAAAGTTACATCATCTTCAATGCCAATTGTGAATCCATGGAAAGGATTTGGGCAATCAAGATGATCAAAGACTGCTTTGATAGTAGATGGTTGAGTATCTTTACTAGACAAACCATAACGACCACCGATAATTAATTCGATGTCTTTTCTGTGCTCTTTTAAGACATTGTAAACTTCTAAGTATAAAGGCTCACCTAGTGCTCCAATCTCTTTGGTTCGATCAAGAACAGCCACTTTTTTTACACTACTTGGAATAACGCTTAATAAGTGTTTAATCGAGAAAGGTCGATAAAGATGCACTTTCACCATCCCGACTTTTTCGCCTTTTTTTCTTAATTCATCAATGGTTTCGGCCATGGTTTCAGATACTGAACCCATTGCAATAATAATTTTTGTCGCCTCTTTATCTCCATAATAAACAAAGGGCGCGTAATGTCTACCAGTTAAGCTAGAAATCTTTTGCAGATAATCTTCAACTATTGAGACAACTTTCTCATAGTGTTTATTTTGGGCTTCTCGACCTTGAAAATAAATATCATCATTTTCATTTCCACCTCGAGTAATAGAATTAGTGTGGGGATTAAGCGCTCTGCTTCTAAACTTGGCTAACGCTTGCTTATCTAGTAAAGCCGCTAAATCTTCATATTTTTGCAGTTCAACCTTTTGAATTTCATGCGAGGTTCTAAATCCATCAAAGAAATGTAAAACAGGCACGCTGGCTTTGATGGCCACTAAGTGAGCTAAAGGTGCTAAATCTGCAACTTCTTGCACTGAGTGTGAACAAATCATGGTTACTCCGGTTTGACGGACAGCATAAATATCTTGATGATCACCAAAAATGGATAAGGAACGGGTCGCTAAAGAACGAGCCGAAACGTGTAACACACCTGGCAATTCTTCACCTACCCACTTATAAATATTAGGCACCATTAAAAGTAAGCCTTGCGAGGCTGTATAGGTAGACGCTAAGGTCCCACCTTGCAAAGCGCCATGGACTGTCCCGGCTGCTCCGGCTTCGGATTGCATTTCACTAACTTTAACTTGACTACCGAAAATATTGGTTTTGCCTTTGGCTGACCAAGCATCAATATGCTCCGCCATTGGTGAGGATGGAGTAATAGGATAGATACCTGCTACTTCTGTAAAAGCATAGGAGCCATATGCTGCTGCTTCATTACCATCCAGTGATAAAAATGTCTTCTTGCTAGTTGCCATTTAGATTTCCTCCCCTTTTTCCTTTAGGTATTTCTTGACGTCATCTTTTAAATCGGCGCGCGTTAAGGCAAAATCAAGAATGGCTTTGACATAACCAAATTGAGTGCCAACATCATAACGCTCGCCTTCAAAGTCATATGCATAAACATCTTTTTGCTGCATTAGATTCAAAATCGCATCAGTGAGTTGGATCTCGCCACCAACCCCTGGAGTTTGATGTTCTAAGACATCAAATATCTCGGGAGTGAGAACATATCGGCCCAAACTGGCGATAGATGAAGGCGCCTTTTCAGGTGTTGGTTTTTCCACCATACCTGTTAATCGATAAGCTCTTTCAAGTTGAATATCATAGGCGATAATGCCATATTTATTGACAGCGCTCTTAGCGACTTTTTGCACTCCGACGACTGAACAATTATATTTGTTGTAAGCCTCGATTAATTGGGCAATTGCTGGATGAGAACTAACGACTAAATCATCACCCAGTAAAACCGCAAACGGTTCATTACCTACAAAATCTTTAGCCATCAAAACAGCATGACCTAAACCTTTTTGTTCTACTTGATAAACAAACTTGATAGTCGCCAATTTTTCACTATGTCTCAGCACTTCAAGCAGTTGCTCTTTATGATTTTTGATTACAAATTCTTCATAAGCTTGATTGCGTCTAAAGTAGTTAATGATATCTTGCTTATGTTCATTAATGATTAAGAGAATTTCACTAATTCCGGCTGCTACTGCTTCTTGAATAATCAACTCAATGGTTGGGACATCAATAATCGGTAACATCTCTTTAGAAATTCCTTTGGTAATAGGTAAAAACCGCGTACCAAAACCCGCGGCTGGGATAATTGCTTTTTTTACTTGTTTCATTTTTTCATTCCTTTTAAAGTTATATTTATAATCTTTTTTAACTCTTTTAATTGCTTTTCTGATAGAACACAATTGCGATCAATCAAGCCACCCGGCACTGTCATATTGGTAAAAACGAACTCAGCGACAGTGGTGGTCAGAGGGGCTTTTACTTTCTTACTAGTTCCCTTATTTGCTAACTTTGTTAAACCAGGGATACATTTAGTTAAATCCAAAGTTGGATCTAATCTAATCATTGGATCAAAAAATGCCAAATCTTCTTGGATAACATTTTCAATAATTCCCGTCTTTTGGGCTAAATCATAGACGGTGATATATTTCTTTTTGATGTCTTCCATAGCCGCTAAATATTTAACTGCTTTTTTCTTGCTAAGCTTTGTCATTTTCATCACCTACCACACTTTATTTTATTTTATCATATTGCTATAATAAATAAAACAAAAAGCCATTGTCACTCTGAAGAGAAGCTGCGCAAAACTTGAAAGCGATTACATCTTTTCTAGCATTGCATGCTGATTTATTAATTGTTAGAATAAGACTGATAGAGGGTGTGATAAAGACATGCAAAAAGAAAAATTTGTGATTGCCGCCCAAAATGGACTTGGCTCTCGCCCTAGTGCTGCGCTAGTCTTTGAAGCTAATAAATTTGATTGTGATTTAGAGATTCATTATGCTGATGATGTGGCCAATATGAAATCAATTATGAATATCATGGCACTCGTTATTCGCAAAGGTGAAGAATTCGAAGTAGTTGCTGAAGGTAGTGATGAAATAGCCGCCATGCAACACCTGAAAGATTACATGAAGAAAACCCAACTCATATAGTAAAACCCAGTTCATTTTATATAAACTGGGTTTTTATTGCACATAAAAACGGGGTTGCCCCCGCTTTTATAATTTAGAGAAAAATGATTTAAGACTAAGCAACTAACTTAATGTCGTCAGCCCCACCAACGAAAATAATTCTTGGGTTTATTTTTTTCGTACTGCTATTGAAATAAGTTGAATAATAGAGGACAGGAATATTGACAACTTTATCAGCATATTCTGCAATAGCGGTTTGAGAATCGGTAGTCATATTGTAGCCTTGGAAGTCAATTGTCCCATCTGGAGATTGGAAGTTGATAAAATTTCCAGACTTAACTACTTTTAAATCGGCGCTATAGAATTTGCCTTGAACAGTTGGATCTGCCTTATCGTCTAACGCTAATAATCCTTCAGCTGTTGTTTCTACCGGAGTATTAGAATAAGGATTATTGCTTGAAATAATTTTTGCCCCAATGGTTGCGGTATATTCAAAGGTATTACCATATTTTGTTAAAGGTCCAATAATTTCAACTTGGTCGCCAAGTTTAACTCCATCAGTTGAAGCCTTTTTGTATACTAAAAGATTGTTTGTACCATCTGTTACATACCACATAGAACTCGTAATTGCATTCACTATTCCAACGAATTTTGCTGATGCATTGGCAGTAAATGTCTTATCTGCAAATGCAGTGTGAATTTCAGAAACAGAAGCAAATTCTCTAATAGGCATAATATATCCTGAGAATGTTCTAGATGCAGTTTTATCGCCATCTTTAATTGTTGCAATCATATCATAACTAATTGCTTCGCTTTTACCAATGATAGGAAAATCGAAAACAGCTTTCATTGCATTTCCATCTTGGACAAAATTCACTCTATCGCTGTTGCTTGACCATTCAACTTGATATTCCACTTCATTTTTTGTCACTACAGAAGGGATAGTTAAGTTTGATGCGGCTTGTGTATAACCACTAATAACTACTGCTCCAACAGCATTATCTACCTTTTGTTGAGCTTCATCTACTTTACTCCCACAACCTGTAAATAAAGTAGCAATCATAGCAGCAGATGTAGCTAATAATGTTACTTTTTTAAATAATTTCATTGCTTTCACTCCTTTGTGATTTTTTCGACATTTTTATAATTTGA
Organism: uncultured Eubacteriales bacterium; assembly: GCA_964367975.1. Taxonomy (GTDB): domain Bacteria; phylum Bacillota_I; class Bacilli_A; order RFN20; family UBA1709; genus CAYIYS01. The sequence goes on along the minus strand of CAYIYS010000015.1, from coordinate 11,331 downwards.
ATTTGTATTGTCTCCCATGGCTATTTCATAAGAACCAAAGTTCTTAGACATGCCACCAGAAACTTTATATGTACTACCTAATTCAAAATAATCTTTTTTATAGGTTGGATAGAGATTACCAGCGACATATATTCCAATTTCTTGGTTAGTTCCTTCAATTACTCCTTTTAGTGCATAACCTTTGGTAGCATCTACTTTAGGTAATTGCGTAATAGTAATGTTGGTCGTGACATATTGCCCTTGCCAATAATCTAACCCTTTACTTGTATCAAGTTCAAAAACTGTTATTTCATTATTTAATGAAACCACTTCGGGTTTGAATTTGGTTGTGAATTTAACATCAGATAACTGGATTGTCTCATTATATTCTGTACCTCTGCAATAGAAGCGTACAATCGAACCTAGTTTTGCATAATCAACTAGATTTGTTGAATAGCCCCCATAAACATATATTCCACCATATTCATAAGTTTTTGTTGCTTCATCATAGGTTGGATAAGTATCGCGAATATAAACTGAATATCCACTGCGCATAACAACTAATCCTTCAACCCTTACTAGTTTTCCACTTGAGACATCAGACGAGCCATATTCACTATAATTTCTTCGTAATTCATGGATTGTAACTTCAGTTGCTTCTCCTGAATAATCGAAGTTTGGATCTAATTCTCCATAAAGTCTTCTGCCTGAATACATTGCATTTTCAGCAGCCAATCCAAAAACCGAAACATACTTGCCTGTGTATAGAAAGTTTTTTGAATAGGCCTGTTCTACCAACTCTAGATTAAGTAGGCGATATTTGGATTCACCGACAGGTTGATACCAAACAAAACCTAAATAACGACTCCCCGTGCTATCTAAAACAGCGGATTGCCCAGTAACTTGGCTTTCCAAAATAATTCTTTGCGAACTTTTTAGCGTTGAACATGTATAGTAACTTGCCGCTTTACCCCAAGGCTCTATTTGACCAGTTGATTCTTCAGTATCAATTCCCAGGAACCGTATTTTGACAGGTGTTCCTTTTTGCGTGGTAAATGATGCTGTATCTCCATCAACACAAGAAAGAAGAGACACTTCTCCTATTCCTGATTCGACAAAATCAAGACCCGCGAATGAAGTTTCAAGTTCTAAAACATCTGTTTGATTTGTATTCAAAGTTGTAACCTTATGAGAAGTTGAGGAACTAGTGTTTTTTGACCCACTTGATGTTTTTTCTCCACAACTCACCAAACTTACTAAACAAAGAACGCATAGTAATAAGCTGATTCTTTTCATTTTTTCTACTTATAGTTAGGTAATTGTGAGACTGCATCAGCCAAGGCAGCATCAATTGATTGACCGGCAACAGTAATGGCTGGAATAATATTTCCAACAACAGTTCTAACTTCACTTGAACCGATAAAGGCTGGTGATGAGAACATTGTGTATTTTACATCACCTTCAAGATAGTTAATATTGGCTTTTGCCGCAAGAATTGTTTGCTTTTGGGCTGTCGTAACTGTAGCTAAGTCTGCATTGATGAATTTTTGATATTCGGTCGAAGCTGTTCCAGCTTTTCTAACTGGATAATAGCCAGCATCCATCGCGAATGAAGCATTAACATCTGCACTGGTTAGGTATCTAACAAATAACCAAGAAGCTAATCTTTCGTAATCTGTATTGTTAGCTAAAATAGCAAGGTTGGTTCCTTGTTGAATAGCATAGGCATGGTTGGCATCTTTATATGGAACACCGGCAACGCCGACTTCATAGATTGTATTGCCATAATATTGAGCTCCAGCCGATGAACCGACTGACATAACGAAATTTAAGAAGCCAGCATTATTAGCATATTGTTGTTCCCATTGGGCTGGTGGAGCAAACAAATGATCAGTATACATATCTTTAAAGAAAGTTAAAGCTTCTTTAGTTGCGGCATTATCTTGGAACTTGATTTTACCTGTTTCGAATGTTTCGCCCATTTCGGTAAATTCACCACCCCATGATTGAACGATGGTAATGAATTGGTTGGCAGATGCATCCCATGACATTGGATAAAAATTGTTCAAGCTAAAATCGTCGCCTGAATAATCAATCCCTGTTGCTGGATCTATTTTGCTCTCGGTTGCCATAACAGCCGCGATAATATCATAGGCTTCTTGGCAAACCACTCTAACTTCAGCCCAAGTCTTTGGAACTGTTAAATTGTGAGCATCGAAAAATGTTTTGTTGTATGAAAGAACTTCAGTTGATTTATTGAAAGGAATACCAAAAGTGTTATTCCCCACAAATTGTTGATTTTCTTTCAAATAGTCGGTATAGATATCAGTAACGTCAATGCCAATACCGTCTTCTTTTGAATTCATGTAAGCATCTAATGGTATCATAATTTCACCAGCTAAATACTCTGCAAAGTGATCAGGATATCCGATAACCACATCTGGAGTATTACTTGTAGGAATTTCCAAAGTGACCGCTGATTTTAAATTGTCATAGCCACCTTTTGAAGTAGCAGTAACCTCAATAAATGGATACTCTTCTTCAAATTTTGCGATTGCTTCAGTCAAGGCATCTTCGACTGCAGCAGTTGTAAAACTGTGCCAGAAATCGATTTTTGTTGTCCCTTGTGCTTGTAAATCTGCAATGGTAACAACTTTGACTTCTGGAATGTGATAGCTTGTTCCTTTGTTTCCACCACAAGCAACTAGACTAATTGCTAATGTCGAAACAAGAATCATTGTCGAAATTTGTTTTTTCATTTCATCTTCCCCTTTTCTATATTTAATTAAATATATGTATAACAGTCCTGTCATTACTGTTTATACCTACCCTTTGATACCACCTCGAGAGACTCCTCGCATGATATACTTTCTAAAGATAATGAAGAACACAAGAATTGGAGCGGTAACAACAGCAGAAGCTGCTAACTTGTAGTTATCAAAACTCTTGAATTCATCAGAGAACATTGCCATCAAACCATTGGTAATCAGTCTATGTGGACCGGCATTAGCAACTAGTTGAGGCCAGATATATGCATTCCAGGCTCCCATAGAAGCCAGAATGATTATTGTTACAATTGAAGACATCCCGATTGGAATCATGACTTTAAATAAATATTTAAAATCACCCATTCCATCAACCTTGGCTGCCAAATATAACTCATCAGGAATTTGCTTAAATGTTTGGCGCAAGAAGAAAATATAAAAGACACTGACACTAAATGGAGCAATCAATGCCACATAGGTTTCCATCCAGCCTAAAACAGAAATAGTCATATAGTTAGTAATAATCATCATTTCACCGGGAATCATCATGGTAATTAGTAAAGCTCCAAATAATATCTCGCGCCCTTTAAATTGTAACCGCGAAAAAGCGAATGCTGCACCAATAGTAGTGATAACCACTAAAGCGGTGGTGCAAATCGAGACTAATAAGGTGTTAGCAAAATAGCGTCCAAATAAACTTATTTGTGAAAAAACATAGGTATAGTTACTCCAAGCAATTACTTTTGGAAATAAAGTTGGATTAACCAAATCCACCTCTGCTTGAGTTTTTAAAGAGGTAATAATCATCCAGTAAAATGGGATAATAATAAACAACGCTACTAAAATCAAAAAACCATACAAAAGAATTTGGGTTATCACTCGCTTTCGTTTATAGATTTTTTTGGCCGCCTCACTTGCGAAAAACATTTCATCAATATTTCGTTCCGCCATGTATCTCACCTACCTTAATATGTAACTTTCTTTTTGCTGACATAAAGTTGAATGCCAGTAAAAACTAGAATAATAAGCAATAAAATAACCGAGCCTGCAGAAGCACGAGACAAAGCTCCGGCTTGCATCATATTAGGCATAGTTTTATAAATATATCCGACCACAGTAATCCACATATTCGTGTTACCAGCCGGCCCAAATGTATATTGTCCATTACCAAAAATGGCTATAACATTTTCATAGGATTTAAAAGCCCCAATAAAAGAGGTGATTGTGACATAAGCAATCATAGGCGACAACAAAGGAATAGTTATCTTCCTAAAGATTTGACTTTTTTTAGCACCATCAATTCGCGCAGCATCATAGTATTGCTGATCAATACTTTGCAACCCACTTAAGAAAACCAGTATCTTAAAAGCCATACCCGTCCAGATTGTATAAACGGTAATAACAAAAAGGGATGACCAATAACCACTGGCTGCCGCATTTGTCAGCCACGTTATCGGAGCAACCCCAAAGATTTTTAAGATTGAGTTGATCAAGCCCCCACTTGTCCCAAACATAACCTTAAAAACCATGCCTAAAGCAATGGTGTTAGTAACATATGGTAAGAAAAAGACTGTTTGGAAGAAATTCTTGAACATTTTTATATTATTCAAAACAACAGAAACTAGTAAAGAAATAATAACTGCAATCGGAACTGAAATAATCACCATTACTAAGGTGTTTTTCAAAGCATTAAGAAAAAGCGGATCTCTTAGAACATTAAGATATTCACCAAATCCAATACCCATGTAGCGATGGTTAAAAGCAAAAATCCCTGCTCCAGATTTAAAACGGAAGCCCTCCATGAATGACATCACGAATGTATTTAAGATTGGAAAGAACATAAATACAATCAAGAAGATCATAGCGGGTGCTAAAGCTATTGCAGCTTTCCAACCATCTTTCTTTTCTCCTATCATTATTTAATCCTCTCCCCTGTTTCTTCAAATACATAGACTCGCTTTGGGTTGAATTTAACTAATTCTTTATCTTGGATATTTACTAAGTTTTCACTTGGAATAATTATTCTAATGATCTTATCTTGCCCTTGGGGATTACCCACAACGGTAATATCCCGACCAATATGCTCAATATATCTTACTTCTACTGGCAGTTTGCCATCGACGTCCACGACAAATGATTCAGGTCTAACGCCAACTAAGACTTTGCGATTGGCTCCTTTATAGCCGGCATCATATTCAATATTATCAATAAAGAGTTTGCGATCTTTTATCTCGCCCTCAAAAATATTAATTGCTGGGTTACCCAGAAACTTGGCCACAAATAAATTGGCGGGTTCATCATAAACTTCTTGCGGTTGCCCCATTTGTTGGAACAAACCATTGTTAATAACTATTATTTCATCTGAGATTGACATTGCTTCTTCTTGATCGTGAGTTACGAAGATTGTCGTAACTCCTGTCTCACGTTGAATCCGCTTAATTTCAACTCTTGTTTGCAATCTTAAACGCGCATCTAGATTACTTAAAGGCTCATCTAGTAATAGGACTCGTGGTTCTTTAACTAAGGCTCGAGCAATAGCCACCCGTTGTTGTTGGCCACCAGATAACTCTTTAGGCTTCCTCTCCATCAGTTGGCCAATATCAACTAAATCAGCCATCGCTTGTGCTCTTTTAATGGCTTCTGCTTTAGGAACTCTTTGATTTTCTAAAGGAAACATGATATTTCGCCGCACAGTTAAGTGTGGATATAAAGCATAGTTTTGGAAAACTAAACCAATTCCACGATTTTCAGGAGGAACATTAGTAACTTCCTTGTCACCGAAGAAGATTTGACCTTTGGTTGGTTTATGTAAACCCGCAATCATGTAAAGAGTGGTAGACTTACCACAACCTGAAGGCCCCAAAAGACCAATTAATTTGCCCGAAGGTATTATAATATTCAAATCTATAACTGCTTTGGCAACATTTCCTTTACGGTCAGTGAATTCTTTAGTCAAATTCTTTAATACTACTTCCATATTGGTTATCTCCCCTATAAATTTATTTATCTAAACACATTCAAAACTAATTATTGTAAATAATTATCTCGCATTTATTGTAGCACATTTCTCTCTTAGAATAAAACCATTTTTAAAGAAATCAGTTTTCTTAAATCCATTTTTTTACTTTTTTACTAGCGAAAATATGTTAAAACAAACAAAAAGGGAATTTTTACTTTTTTCCCTTTCAATTTGAATTTATTGGTGGTCAAAAGCAGTTTGAGATGCTTTTTTTCTGTCTTCTTCAATTTGATTTTGTTCAGCTTCCCAATTACGTTGTAAGTCATCTCTTTGACTGGCATCATCAAGCAAAATTGTTTTGTCTAAATCTACCACTCTTGTGCCGGCAATTAAGTCTTGCAATGAAGTGTGCTTCTTGGTAGCAAACATCAAAATTGCTGATAAAAGTGGGGTTACAGGAAAAATCACTATAATAGTAACCATCGTTTCTAAAGCATAGGTGGCAATGATGAAACGCGCAAAAACTTGCCACGTTTGCACTTTGTTGCCATCAGCACTCATTAGACCCATTCGCATCATCTTCTTGCCCAGTGTTTGGCCATTTTTGAAAATTAAAGGCAAAACAAAGAAAACGATAAATTCTGCAATTAAAAAGTCAAAAGCGAATTGATAAAGTTGTAAAGTCGTAATTTCAGCTGAAACCACTTGAACTTCTTCATTATTGTTGAAAGCTTCAAGAACCGCTGGATCAACTTCATTAAAGATGATAATCCCATCTTCATTTTTATACGCTAAGCCATAATCCATTTGATATTGTTCATATATTGCCATTTTTTCATCATATTGCCAAAGTTGATTAGCCACATTTTTGGTGACTAAATTATCAAAGACAACAAAAATAATAAAGACCAATATTAAATCTAGAACTAAAGCGGCGACTCGATTGAACAATTTCGCATTGTGAATTTTATACATAAAGGCCTCCTATTTGATAAGTAAATCGGCTCTAAATCTATTCATTATCAAATATCCCTCTTTATTATAAACATCTTTCTTGTTATAAGTAAATTTTTCGCCATTCGGTTTAGTAAAACTACCTCCAGCTTCACTAACGAGTAAATCACAAGGAGCTATATCCCACTCTTTAGAGTTGCCCCCAATTTTGATTTGCACATCAGCCTGACCACATGCAATTAAGCAAGCTTTGTAGGCACTTCCACACCTGATTAGTAAAGTAATCAAGTCTTTATGCTTTTCTAAATAGAGTTTATCTTCTTCTGAAAAGTGTTCACGCGAAGCAAAAGCCACTAAATCTTTGCGGTCATTTGAAGTATAAATTCTTTCAATAATGCCATTCTTCTCTAAATAACTGCCTTGACCCTTAAAAGCGTAATAGAGTTCACCTTTGGTGGGAATCATAATTAACCCCATAATGATAGTGCCCTTTTGGGCGAGTGCAATATTGGTTGCAAACTCATTATCCTTTTTAATAAAATCTTTAGTGCCATCTAAAGGATCAACAATCCACACAAACTCTTTAGTTAGTCTTTTTTCATCATCCACTGACTCTTCACTTAAGATGCCATATTCTGGAAAAGCTTCAGTCAGTTTTTTTATAATTAAATTGTTGGCGTTTAAATCGGCTTTAGTTACAGGAGAGTTATCACTTTTGTTATGAATATTAAAATCTCGATCATCATAGACATCGAGAATGATTGCGGCCGCCCCAAAAATAGCATTGCGTGCAATCTTGAATTCCCTACTATCTCTATCCATGATTGGCCTCCTTGCAGACATCATCCAAGTCTTGTAAAACTTGTTTGACCGTTTCCCAAGAATCAACGATGGTTCCGGCAGCAAGTTTATGACCGCCCCCACCATATTTGGTGGCGACTTCGTTAACTGGATAATCTTTAGATCTAAATTCAATTTTAACTTGGCCATCATCTTGTTGCGAAAAGAAAACATGAATATGAATCCCTTCAATATTAGAGATGGCATTGACAAAACCGGCCCCTTTATTTTCATTGATACCGAATTGTTTCTTTATTTCTTCAGTGATAAACATATAAGCTACTCCATGCTCAGTTTTTTGATAGTTGAGTTGACAATATCCTCTAAATCTCACTTCATTTTCTGTACTAGTGTAAATGTAGTCATATAAGGGAATAATCTCCACTCCTGCCTCAATCAATTTACTGGCACACCACAAAGTTTGGGCACTAGTGTTAGCAAAAAGAAAACGCCCAGAATCAGTAATCAGCCCACAATATAAAAAGGTCGCGGCTGCTTTACTAATAGTTAAATTATTTTCAATTGCGAGAACCGTTAACATCTCACAAGTTGCCATGGTTGAAGTATCAATCCATTCAAGTTCACCAAATTTTTCAACAAATAAATGGTGATCAATTTTAATAATATGTTGGGCTAATTTATATCTTTCATCATCAACTCTAGCTTCATTGGCAGTATCTAAAACAAGCGCTAAGGAATTTTGAATAGCTTCATTGGTAACCCCTTCATCTACCGAGCCCATTATTTTGCCCCAGTGATTGCTTTGCGTACCTAAAACATAAACTGTCTTTTCAGGAAAAGCAGTTTTAATTAATTCTTTTAATCCCATTTGGGAGCCATAAGCATCCCCATCGGGTTTTTTATGTCTAAAAATAGTAATTACTGGCGCTTGGCTAATTGCTTGCCATATTTGTTTTTTCATTCAAACACCTATTTTCCATATTGTTTTATTTTAAACGATAAAACAACAATAAACAACCTTTATTTCTTGGGCAATTATAACTCCATTGCCACTTTAATTTGCTTGACTTTCACTACTAATACTAACCAATTGATACCCGGCAGCGGTGATTGCTTTAGTCACTACTTCTTCGTTGATAGGTTTACTAATGGCTACAATGGCTTGTTTCTTTTTTAAATCAATAGTAACTGATTCAACTCCACTGATGCTTTTAAGGGCTTGGCTGACTCGACTGGCGCAATGTTCACACATCATTCCTTCAATTTTGATTATTAATTTTGTCATTTCAATTTCTTTCCTTTCTGATGAAACAGTTTTATACCCTCTTAATCTTAAAGCGTTAAGGACAACACAGATTGAGGACAACGACATGGCGGCTGAGGCAATCATGGGATTAAGTTTTAACGCAAAGGCTTGATAAAATACACCAGCAGCGATTGGAATCATGATGATGTTATAAAAGAAAGCCCAGAATAAAGATAGTTTTATATTTTTAATGGTTTTTCTAGACAAGCAATAGGCATTATAAACATCGATTAAATCACTGCGCGTTAAAATAATATCCGCTGAAGCGATGGCAATATCTGTGCCGCGACCTATTGCAATACCAACATCTGCTTTAACTAGAGCGGGTGCATCATTGATGCCATCCCCAATCATGACCACTTTATGATCATTGTCTTGTAACTCTTTGATAATTTGTTGTTTTTGAGCCGGCAAGAGTTCGGCAAATATTGCTTCTGCTTTAACTTCTTCATTGATTTTCTCGACTGTCAAATGGTTGTCACCGGAAAGAATTAAAGTATGCAGATGCATTTGATTTAATCTAGCAATAGTCTCTACGCTGGATGTCCTAACTTGATCTTTTAAAGCAAATAATCCCAAGGTTTCATTATTGGTAGCCACTACCACCACAATTTTCCCTTCAGATAGTAGTCGATCAATATCGATTTTTTCTTCTGTGGTGATATTATCTGCTAAAGAATTGACACTGCCTACATAGTAAACGACATTGCCTTGGCTTCCCATTAATCCTTGACCTGCTCTAGTTTTGAAATTTTTAATCGAAGCTCCACTTACATTTCTTTTTTGACCATACTCGACTATCGCACTCGCTAAAGGATGTTCTGACATTTGTTCAATGCCAACGACGATGCTCAATAATCTTTCTTCTTCTTCAACATAGGAAATAAAATCAACCACTTGAGGTTTACCTTCAGTTATCGTCCCGGTTTTATCGAAAACAAAAGTATCGGCTTGATGCAATATTTCTAAGACTTCAGCTGATTTAAAAAGAATACCATTTTTGGCTCCCATCCCCGTTGCCACCATGATGGCAATTGGGGTAGCCAGGCCTAAAGCACAAGGACAAGAAATTACTAAAACCGAGATTGCTAAAGAGAAAGCCAGTTCAAAGGGTTGCTTCAAGACAAACAACCAAATTAGAAAAGTTATGATTGCTAATAAAATAATTAAAGGTACAAATACTTTACTGACCTTATCAGCGAGTCTAGCAATCGGTGCTTTCGAACTACCCGCTTCTTCGACTAGTTCGATAATATGAGCTAAAGTTGTATCTGTTCCCACGGCAGTGACTGCGTATTTGAAATAACCTTGCTGATTAACACTGCCCCCGACTACTTGACTATTAATTCCGACTGCAACCGGCATAGATTCACCAGTCAGCATTGATTGATCAATACTGGAAGTCCCTTCAATAATGGAGCCATCAACGGAAATGGATTCGCCTGGTTTTACAACAACAATGTCGCCGACCTTCACATCTTCAGAAGGAATTACTGTTTCGACCCCATTAATGACAATGGTGGTTGTCTTGGGCGTTAAATTTAACAAAGCCGAGATGGAATCGCCGGTTTTCTTTTTAGCCCTAGCTTCAATATATTTGCCAACACTAACCATTGTGACAATCGTCGCAGCACCTTCAAAATATAACTCCATATGATATTTAGCAACTATAGTCAGATTACCATTCTTAAGGCCGCTATAAATATTAAGCATCGCATATAATCCATATAACAGAGAAGCTAGTGCCCCTAAAGCCACTAGCGAGTCCATATTAGGATCTAATTTAAACAATCTTTTGAAACCAACAATGAAATAATTGAAATTGAGAAGCAAGATTGGAATGGTTAAGATTAATTGACAAAAAGCAAAATTTAGAGCGTTTTCTGTTCCTAACAAAAAAGAAGGAAGCGGAGCATTAAACATTGATCCCATTGACACATACATTAATAGCACCCAAATAATCAGTGAAATCAGTAAACGCCTCTTTTTATTTTTCTCTTCTTTTTCATATAAGTTTATATTTTCTTCAATGCCATAACCCAAATTTTTAATTGTTAAAAATAAGCTTTCTGGCTTAAAGATTGTTTCATCATAATCCACCAGCAAAACATTAGTCGAGAGATTAACCATTACTTTGTTAATCCCAGCAACTTTAGCAGCGCCGTCTTCGACCCGAATTTTACAAGCGGAACATGTCATACCAACTATCTTATATTTTGTTTTCACATGCCTACCTCCAAATGTTTATATTTTAACATTTAGGGCTATTATTATCTAGCAAAAAGCAAAAAGAAAAGTAGTGTGACTCTGCCAATCACACTACTCTTAAGCAAAATGGTGGACCATGAGGGATTCGAACCCGCGACCCACTGATTAAGAGTCAGTTGCTCTACCAAGCTGAGCTAATGGTCCATATATGCGCTTTATTATCTTAACGCATCTAGCGTTTTTTTTCAATATTTTTTATTTTATGCGCACATTGACAGCTTTTGTCTGTTCGCTCTTATCAATAACTTCTTTTTCTTTAAGAATAATCGCTTGCTTCTCATCGCTAACCACCATTGTTC
>CAYIYS010000014.1:0-22227 GCA_964367975.1 uncultured Eubacteriales bacterium | reverse complement strand
ACATAAAAATGTCTATTGGCATCTTTTATTTCATGAAAAATATTGATAAGTGCTATAAAAAAATGTTATAATAGGGCCGAGGTGTTAGCCATGGATATTAAGCAGATTACTTATTTTGCAGAAGTAGCTAATCATAAAAGTTACTCTTATGCTGCTAAAAAATTGGGGATATCGCAACCAGCCTTGTCGGCTGCTATCAAAAAGTTAGAAGCAGAATTTGGTATCGTTTTGTTTACCTATAATAATAAGACTTTAGCTTTGACAGAAATAGGTAAAGAATTTTTGACTAATACTCGCAAAATTTTACAAGATTATAAAATATTAATGCTCGGAATGGAAGATATTACTTCCAAGAATATTGGCAAAATCAAAGTAGGAGTACCAGTCATGGTGGGTGCAATTTATTTTAGTGAAGTTTTCGGTAATTTCCGCAAACAATATCCAAAAATTGCTTTTACTATTGTCGAAGATGGTGCTCGAAGTATTGCTAAAATGGTAGAAATGGGCAATTTAGATTGTGCTTTTGTTGTCGCACCAGTTTCTCCAGTCAAATTTGATATTCATGAAGAAATTAAAGATCGCTATGTGATTGCTGTCTCTAAAGAAAATCCTTTGTCTATTAATGATTCAATTTCTTTTGAGACCTTACGTAAAGAAATCTTTACTTGCTTTGATGAACGCTATTCTTTAAACCATAGTTTAATGCAAAATTGTGAAAATGCCGGCTTTATTCCGCGTGTTATTGCCTATTCATCGCAATGGGATTTTATGTTAAGTTTAGTTGACAACAATCAAGCTATTTGCATGCTGCCGCGCCCAGTTGTCGAAAACTATCAAAGTAAGAAAATCAAATCATTAGAAATCAATAGCGGGATTAGTGAATGGGAGGTTTGTTTGATTACGCGCAAAGACCAATACTTATCCAAAGCGACTAGATTGTTTATTGAATATATTAAAGAATTTCGCAATAATCATTAAAAAAAGGAAGGTTTGAACCTTCCTTTTTACTTAGACTAAGCGGTTGTAGTATTCAACAATAAGTGCAACATCAATTTCTTGATTAAGTTCACTTTTTTCGGGTCTTCTAATATAAACACCTTCCATTTTTTCTTGATCAAATGAAACAAATGGTGCCAAGGTTGGAGCAACGGTGAGAGCATCTTTAATAACCTTGAGGTTTTTAGATGTTTCTTTAACCGCGACTTTTGATCCAACATCAACTAGATATGATGGGATATCTACTTTTTTGCCATCAACTAAGATGTGACCATGATTGACGAGTTGGCGGGCTCCGCGTCTTGTTCTCGCTAAACCCATCCGATAAACAACATTGTCGAGTCTGGCTTCTAGAATTGCTGAGAATTCATCACCAGTAACTCCAGTAGAATTTTTGGCAGTAACGAATAAACGTCTAAATTGTCTTTCGTTAACTCCATACATAACTCTAACTTTTTGCTTTTCTGCTAATTGTCGACCATATTCAGTTTGTTTCTTTTTACGATCTGGTTTTGGTTTTCCAGGTGCATAATTACGCTTAGCAATTTCGCGACCAGTTTCGAGAGTAGAAAACCCTAACCGGCGAGAAACTTTCCAAGCAGGTCCAGTATAACGTGCCATAATAATTTCCTCCTAAGTACGTTTTGTTACTTTGCAAAACAATAACTTTAGCATAAATCCCTTCCTTCGGTTGTTAGCACAATATATTTCGCCTTTTAGCTTAGGTTACTTTATGCCAAATGTTGCTAACTCCAGACAAGTAGTATTTGTGTGCTGCTTATTATTCGTGCTAAATAATAATAACTCATTACTTGTCTGGATGTCAAACAAAAATACTATATAATATCAAGGATATTATGCTATAATAACGATACGAGGTGTTGCACATGTATTTACCAACCAATTTATTCGTTTCAGTTTGGCTTATTATTGGTCCTGTCGCTGCAGTGGGTGTCGCTGCGGGAATTGTTTTATACGTAGTTTATGGCCGCGCAAAAAGATTAGATAATTTAATTTTGGAAATTGAGAATAAACTCGGAAAAATTAAATCTATTCCTATTAAAGAAAAACTTGCAAAACTAGAAGTAATTGGCAAAAGCAATGTGGTTTTTTCTTCGGTTTATGAGGAATATGCGGCTTTATTGCGCGAAAGCAATGATTACTATGAGCAAGAGATAGTTCCTGAAATTGACAAAGCTGAAGCCGAATTAAAAGCTAAGAAATACGAACAAGTGCAAACCATTATCAATGGAATTAATGGAAAAGTTGAAATATTTTTAGGAAAAATTAATCAAATTAATCAACGTTTAGATGATATCTTAAAAGAAGATGTTGATACTAGATCATATGAAAATGTAGTTAGAGATTTGTTCAAGAGTTATAAAGATATTTATCGCGGTATGTATGATGATGTGGCCTTATATCGCCAAGAATTAGAAGCCAGAGAAGCGTCAATCGCTAGTTTGTTTACTGGTTATGATGATAATTTACGAACAGGCCACTTTGAAGATGCCAAAGATGAACTGAAAACTATTGAAGAAAAAACTCATGAAGCGATTGATTATCTAAATAATAATCGCAATTCTATCGTTATGGTAACGCGTGAATTGCCAGCAAGTTTGAATGAAATAATTCTTCTTTTTAATGAAATGATTACCCAAGGGTTCCCCCTTTATAATCTTTCAGCTACCACCAAAATTGCTAAAATTAAAACCACTATTGAAGACTTGATTAGTCGTTTAAGAATTTTCAATACAACCGCTATTGAAGATGACATCGCTGATGTTCAAAATAATATAGCGGACTTAAAAGCCGGCTTAGAGAATGAACGAGAATCACGGATTGAATTTGATGAGAAAAATGATGCTTGTTATGATAAAGCCGCTGAGATTGAAAGATCGCATGCCAAATATATGCGTGAAGTTGCTCAATTAAGTAATATCTATTCAATGGATGATGTCTTGAAAGGGAAATCGATTTTAGTTCGCAGTGAAGTTACTAAATTATCGGTTATTCGTAAGAGTTTAGATTCCTTGACATATGGTAATCAACCTTATTCCTTAAGAGTCACAAAAATCAGGGAAATGGTGGCGCAAATCGAGGCTGTTGAAAAGAGCATGACGGACTATAAACAAGCCATTATTGACATGAAAGACATTGTTGAATATGGTTACAAGCAAGTGAGTGATACTACTTATACTTTAAAAAATGCTCAAATTCAGGTTCGCAATGCTCGCCATGAAGTATTACGGCAACGTTATATTGAAGATTTTAACTATGCTTATAAGTTGATTGAAACCTTAAATGAGTTGGTTTCAACCACACCGATAGATACAGCTAGCGTTGGCAAATGCTCAGCAGAATTAAATGTTTGTTGTGAGAAATTGTTGGCGGCTGTAAATTTAGATTTAGAACAAAAGAGTATGGCAGAGCAACTGATTATGTATGCTAATAGTTATCGTTCTATTTTCAACGATGTTGCGCGTAATATTGGCAAAGCTGAAGACTTGTACTTTGCTGGAGAATTTAAAACTGCGTTAACGACGGCCTTACAAGCAGTTGAACGCTTTCCTCTTCCTGACGCGATTGCGCAATTTCGAGTTCAATAAGGGGGAGTAGCATGATTTTTCTAGACAATGCTTCAACTACACCAATCGATCAAGACATTCAAAAATCTTATTTTGAGTTAATCAATAAATACTATGCAAATGCGTCTTCTAGTCATAAATTGGGAGTTATTGTAGATTCATTACAAAATCGGGCGAGAACACAAATCGCCCAACTTTTTTGTTGTGAGCCTCGAAATGTGATTTTTACCGCTGGTGCTAGTGAAGCTAATAATTTAACCATTAAAGGTGTGGCTTTTCAATATCAAAACCGCGGGAAACATATTATTACTTCTAGTATTGAACATAAAAGTGTCTTGGAAACTTGTCGACAATTACAAGATTTGTTTGGTTTTTCGATTACTTATCTTAATCCAAATGAACAAGGTATAATTACTTTAGCAATGGTCCAACAAGCCTTAAGACCCGATACCATTTTAGTTTCTATTATGACAGTCAATAATGAGTTGGGGAGCATTAATGATATTGAGGCAATTGCTAAATATCTCAAAAAAGAAACCAAAGTTTTCTTTCATAGTGATGCGTCTCAAGCAATTGGTAAGATTGAGGCTAATTATTCTGAGGTTGACTTGTTGACTGTCTCCGCCCACAAAATTTATGGTTTTAAGGGAAGTGGAATGCTGATCAAAAGAAGTCGAGTTAACTTAGTTCCCCTAATTTGTGGTGGGGGTCAAGAGTTTGGTTTAAGAAGTGGCACTGCTAATTGGCCACTTAATGTTATTTTAGCGAAGACATTAAGGCTAGCTTTTGCGGGTCAGAAGGAAAATTATGACCGAGTAAAACAATATCATGATATGATTATCAAACATCTTTCGACGCAACCTTTATGTCAAATAAATTCCCCTTTAAATGGGTCGCCTTATATTATCAATTTTTCTTTGAAAGGAAAAATGGCTTCAACAATTGCCCAAGCTTTTGAAACTTATGAGATTTATATTTCTACCATTAGTGCTTGTTCAACCCATGAAGCAGCTCCTTCTTATGTGGTAGAACAAACTTTTAATGACCTCAATCGCGCTAAATCTTCAGTCAGAGTCGGTTTATCTAAAAATACGACTTTAGCTGAAATTAACGAATTTTTACACGCTTTTGATGAAATTGCAAAATATTTAAGGGACGGTGAATAAAGATGAATTATGAATGCCTCTTAATTCGCTTTGGAGAATTGAACACCAAAGGTAAGAATAAACAAAATTTTATCGATTTATTATTTAAAAATATTAAAAAAGCTTTATTACCATTTGAGCAAATTACGTTGCAAAAGGCTCATGATCGGATTTACGTTTATTTAAATGGAGCCGCCGAAAAACCTATTGTAAAAGTCTTGCAAGGAATTTCGGGAATTGCCAATCTTTCTTTGGTAATTAAAGTTGAAAATGAGATTGATAAAATTGTTGAGAGCGCCTTACAAATGGCTCAAAGCAAAGAAGTCGGAACTTTTAAGGTGGTTACTCGCAGATCAGAAAAACGCTTTCCGATTCATTCCGACGAGGTTAATCGCCTTGTGGCAACCAAAGTCTTACAAAATAGCGAGCACAAAGTGGATGTGCATCATCCGACTTTTTATATTGAAATTGAAATTCGCCAAGAGGGCACATTTATTTTCTTTGATAAAATAAAAGGTTTAGGTGGTTATCCTTTAGGAATCGGGGGTAAAACGTTGGTTTTATTTTCGGGTGGAATTGATTCACCAGTAGCGGCTTATAATATGATGAAAAGAGGAGTCAAAATCGAAGCAATTCATTTTGCATCTCCACCCTATACTTCACAAGGGGCTAGACAAAAAGTCATTGATTTAATTAGAGTCTTGGCCAAAATACAAGGGCCAATTGCTCTACATATTGTTCCTTTTACTAAATTACAAGAAGCCATTTATGATGCCAAAGATGAAAGCTATGCAATCACTTTAATGCGCAGAATGATGTATCGAATTAGTGAAAGAGTCGCTAACAAGCGCAACTGTTTAGTTCTGACTAGTGGAGAATCTATTGGTCAAGTAGCTTCACAAACCTTAGAAAGTATGCGAACGATTAATGAAGTTATAAAAATACCAATGATTCGGCCTTTAGCGACAATGGATAAAAATGAAATCATTGAAATGGCCAAAAATATTGGCACTTATGAACTTTCAATTTTGCCTTTCGTCGACTGTTGTACAATTTTTACTCCCCATAATCCTGTCACCCGGCCTACGATTGCTCGCAGTGAGGAAATAGAGGCCAGATTTGACTATGAAAAGTTAATCCAAGATTGCCTTGATGGGCTAGAAACGCTATATATCGATGAGGATTATTCCCCCGAGCGAGAAGCTGAACAATTCTTATAGTTTATTCCATAGGAATAAGTCGGGTTTTAAGGGTTGAAATGTCAAGTTTTTTGATGTAGAATGAATGTGGCGAAAAAAAGAAATCAGGGGGGATTTTTTATGGCTAAAATTATGGCAGTTAATGCTGGTAGTTCTTCACTTAAATTTCAATTATTTGAGATGCCAAGTGAAAAGGTCTTATTGGCAGGAACTATCGAAAAAATTGGTATGAATGACTCTATCGTTACACTAAAGTTTGAGGGTAAAAAGAAGACAAATATATTACCAATTAAAAACCACACTGAAGCGGTTAAAATATTACTTAAGGCGTTAATTGAAGAGAAGATTGTTAAAAGTTTAAATGAGATTGCTGGTGTTGGACACCGGGTCGTCCATGGCGGAGAAAATTTCTCTAATTCGGTAGTAATTACTGAACAAGTTGCTAAGACTATTGCTGACTTATCCGATTTGGCTCCATTGCACAATCCTGCCAATTTAACCGGCTATGAAGCATTCAAAGCAGCTTTACCGGGAGTTGGTCACGTTGCAGTATTTGATACTGCTTTCCACCAAACAATGGCTCCAGATCGTTATGTCTATCCAATTCCTTATGAATATTATCAAGATTATAAGGTTCGTAGATATGGATTTCATGGGACAAGCCATTTATTCGTTTCTCGTCGTTGCTTAGAATTAATGGGTAATCCAACTCATTCTAGAGTCATCACTTGCCACATTGGAAACGGTGCTTCGTTAACAGCCGTTAAAGATGGCAAATGTGTTGATACATCAATGGGCTTTACTCCTTTAGCAGGCGTTATGATGGGGACAAGAAGTGGAGATATTGATCCTGCTATTGTCACTTTCTTAGCTACAAAACTTGGAAAATCGGCTGATGATGTCATCAATATTTTGAATAAAAAATCAGGATTATTGGGCGTAAGCGGAGTGAGTTCTGATGCTAGAGATGTGATGGCAGCGATGGATGAAGGAAATGAAAGAGCCAAGCTTGCTCGAGCTATTCAAATCAATACAATTACTAATTTTATCGGTTCATACTATGTAGAATTAGGTGGCCTTGATGCGATTGTCTTTACCGCTGGTTTAGGCGAAAATGATGTTAAATTCAGACAACTAGTCTTAGATAGAATTTCTGAACCTTTCGGCATCAAATATGATTGCACTCAAAATGATTGCCATGGAGAAGAAAGATTAATTTCTACCCCGGATTCAAAAGTTAAAGTTTATATCATTCCTACCAACGAAGAAATCATGATTGCTCGTGATACAGTTCGTTTGCTAGGTATTAAATAAATATATTTTATTAAGGTATTTAAAAATATACCCCTTATCCTGCTTAAGCGGATGAAGGGTATTTTTTTATGACCCAAAAGATTGATTGTTTACCAAAAAAGTCATTATTTAACCTAAATTACCATTTCTTTATTCGCCTAGTCTAATGTTTTATTATTCTCAATAATCGGATTATTTGTTATAATAACAAAAGGTGATAAAATGAGATTAGAAAAAGATAAATTAGACTTATTGCTGGCCAAGATAAAGCAATATCAGACAATTGCCATTTTTAGGCATGATTCTCCTGATTTTGATGCCTTAGGTTCGCAATGGGGTTTGTGGAATTATTTGAAACATAATTTTCCCAATAAAAGAATCCTTTCTTTAGGAACTTCACATGTTGAGTTGGGTTATAATTTATTCCCCAAAGATGTAGAAGTCAGTGATGATGAATTATATTCAGAACCGTTTTTAGCGTTAGTTCTTGATACCGCCAATACGCAGCGCATTAGTGATAATCGCTTTGCTAAGGGCGCTTATATTATCAAAATAGATCATCATCCTGTGGCTGAAAATTTTGAAAATTTAGCACTGGTGGACCAAAGTGCCGCTGCTGCTAGTGAATTATTATACTATATTTTGGCTAGTGAAACTTTTGCGCAATATGATTTTAATCAAGAAGCAGCCCGTTGTTTCTTCATTGGCATTTCAGGTGATACCGCCGGCTTTGAAACGACTAGTACGACCTCCAAAACCTTTTTAGCAGCTGGTAATTTATTAAAATATGGCTTTGATTTACAACAAGATGTTTATCAAAAGATGTATAATCGCAAAATACAAGATTTTAATGCTTTAAAAGAAATTATGGACCAAAGTGTCATTACGACAAAAGGGGTAGCTTATTATATTTTAGAAGCCGATTTAATGAAAAAATATGATATTGATAGTGATGAAGCGCGTAAATTCTTATCGATTTTTAAATTTTATAATTCAATTAAAATCTATGGTTGTTTTTCATGGGATGAAAGAGCCAATAATTATCGTGTCTCTTTGCGCTCAAATGAAATTGTAATCAATGGAGTGGGTCAAAAACACGGCGGTGGAGGTCATAAGATGGCAGCGGGTGCCAAAGCCAAAAATCACCAAGAGATTGAACAAATAATTGCAGAGTTAGAAGCGCTGATTTAATAAAAGGGGGAGGGGAACAAGATGGGGTATATTCCAATTAACGTCAAAAGTGGTTATTCCTTTTTTGCTAGTTCTCTTCATGTTGAAGATATCGTTAACTATGGACAAACACTGCATAATGACACCGTTTGTCTCTGTGATGGCAATAACTTATTTGGCGCTCTAGAATTGGTTAGTTTAGCCAAGAAAAATAACTTAAAATATGCTTTGGGAGTGCAAATAATTATTGAAGATGAAACGCCTTATCCTTTACTATTATTAATAAAAAATAACGAGGGTTACACTAGTTTAACTAGATTAAGTAAAGAAATTTCCAGCAATGATTTGACCAGCAAAGTGCAACTGACTAGTTTAAAGAATAAACTAGCTGGGTTATATCTTGTGATTCCGACTATTTCTTCAAAAATGTATCAAATATATCAAACAGATCAGAGTCAAGTATTGTCGTTTCTATCTGAAATAAGTAAGATATGCGACAACATAGTTTTAGGACTTGAGTGCTATGAAAATAATCAACTGGAGTATCTAGAATTTTGTCGCAGCCTTAATTTACAAAAATGTATTGCCAATCAAGCTAATCATTATAGTTTCAAAGATTATCATGTCCTTGATGTTTTAAGCGCCATTAAAAATGATAGTTTATTTCAAAAGAGTCAACCAACAAATACGGCCTTAGATAATCTAACTTATTTATCCAAAGTCTTTACTGCAGAGGAACTTGAGTTAAATCAAGTGTTACTTGCTAGTTGTGCGTTTGATATTTATGCTAACAAAGCTCGATTAGTTGAATATAAGCTTAAGGATGCTCGAGTCAGCAAAAAAGATTACTTATCTGCGCTAGCAAATAAGGGTTTAGCTAAACGCTTGAATAATAAAATTCCTAAACAGTATTATGAACGCTTAGATTATGAACTAGCAGTGATCGATTCAATGGGCTTCACTAATTATTTCTTGGTGGTTTGGGATTACGTTAAATATGCCAAACAACATGCAATACTTGTGGGTCCTGGTCGGGGCAGTGGGCCCGGTAGTTTGGTCGCTTATGTGTTAGGGATTACGGATGTTGATCCACTTAAGTATGGTTTGTTATTTGAAAGATTTTTAAATCCAGAAAGAATCACCATGCCAGATTTGGATGTTGATTTTATTGATACTAGAAGAGATGAAATTGTTGACTACTTGCTGCATAAATACAGTGAACAACATGCCGCTCATGTCATCGCATTTCAAACTTTTCAAGCCAAACAAGCAATCAGAGATGCTGCTAGAACAATGGGATTAACTCCTAAAGAAGTTGATATTTTGATTAATCGTTTGCCTCGTGAACATCTATTTCGAGGTGCTTCTTTGCAAAGCATGTATACTAATAATTTAGCTTTTAGAAGTTTTATTGATGGTCGCGAAAAATATCGTAACATCTATGAATTTGCTAGTAAATTGGAGGGATTGCCTCGGCAAACTTCCTTACACGCTGCCGGCGTAGTTTTATCAAAACAACCACTAGAAGAGGTGGTTCCTATTTACAAAAATGGCCCAAGTATCGCTGTTCAATATTCTAAAGACTATGTTGAAAGCGTTGGCTTATTAAAGATGGATATTTTGGGCTTATCAAACTTATCTATTATTGATAAATGTTTGAAAAACATTCAACAACAAACCGGTCAATCTCTCAATCTTAATATCATTAATTATGATGAATCAGGAATTTATGATATGTTGAATAATGATTTTGTTGCTGGTTTATTTCAAATCAGCAGCGTTGGCATGAGAAAAGCAATTCGGCTTGTCCAACCTAATTGTTTTAATGATATTGTGGCTGTTCTAGCCTTGTATCGACCTGGACCAATGGAATTTATAACTGACTATGCCAATTGTAAAAACAAGCATTATCAAGTTGATTATATTGACAGCAGTTTGCAAAGTATTTTGCAACCGACCTATGGTATTATTGTTTTTCAAGAGCAAATAATGGAAATTTTAAAGCAATTTGCCGGTTTTTCACTTGGTGAAGCGGATGTCATAAGAAGAGCCATCTCTAAAAAGTCAGAAAAAGACTTCTTGGAGTTTAAAGATAAATTTTATAATAAAGCCAAAGAATTAGGCCATTTGGACGTAGTTATTAATAGAGTATCTGATTTGATTGTGAAGTTTGCTAATTATGGATTTAATAAAGCCCATTCAGTCTCATATGCTATGATTACTATGCAAATGGCTTATTTAAAATATCATTATCCAGCGGCTTTTTATTCTGCTTGTTTAGATAATCCTGGCTCTGGCTCGACCGAGAAAACCATCTTTCCTTTTATTGATGAAATAAAAAGAAGAGGGCTTGGCATCTTGCCACCATCTATTAACCATAGTGGTGATGTCTTCAAAGTCGAAGATAATAAAATTCGTTTTTCTTTACAAACCATTAAGGGTATCTCTAATCTTGCGTTAAGTCGGATAATTCAAGAACAAAATCAGCAACCATTTAGCGATTTCTATGATTTTATGGAACGTTTGTACAATCGCGGGGTTGATATTAACCAAGTCAATAATTTAATTGACGCAGGGGCATTTGATGAATTTGGTTTAACTCGAACCACTTTAAAAAAGGGGTTAAGTGTAGTTATTACTTATTTGAATGTTGCAATTAGTCGTAAAGATGGCTTATTTGCTTTTGATGAGCAAGCGGAGAAACCGCAACTTGATTATTATCAAGATATCAAACAAGAGATAGTGGATAATGAAATTGCGGTTTTAGGTACTTACTTTATTGGTTATCCTTTTGATGATAATCGAGAAGTATTAAATAAACATAATTATTTAACATTGAGTGCCGTTTTAAAGTCTAGTGGCACTATCAAAACAGTTATTTATGCGCGTGAAATTATGACTTTGAAAACTAAAAATCAAGAAACCATGGCTATTATTAAAGGAGTGGATCAAACAGCTCAAATCAGATTAGTAATTTATCCAACAGTTTATCAAACTGTTAGCCACTTATTAAAAATGGGTGAATGTTATTACGTTGAAGGAAGTTTGCAAAAACGACAAGATCTCTCACTAGCAGTTCAACGTCTAGCTTTATATCGCACCAAAACGGAGGTAAAGTAAAATGAAATTCATGATTATTGATGGTAACTCACTACTATTTAGGACATTTTATGGCACCTTTAGAGGTGATTCTACTTCGATTATGCGAGCTAAAAATGGAGTTGCAACTAATGCAATTTATGCTTTGGCGAACATTATTACGCGCATTGCTGAAAGTGATCGACCAGATTATGCCTTGGTCGCTTTCGATTCAGAAGAGAAAACTTTTAGGCATCAACAATTTCCGGCCTATAAAGCCGGAAGAAAAGAAACTCCAGTTGATTTACTGGCGCAGTTTCCATTAGCCGAAGAGTTTTTAACAGCAATGGGCTTTTCTATTTGTAAATGTCCAGGTTATGAAGCCGATGATATCGTTGGCTCAATGGCTAAACTAGCTAGCAAGCACGGCTTTGCAGTTGAAATTTTTTCAGGCGATCGAGATTTATTACAATTAATCGATGACAATGTGGTGGTTAAATTAACCAAAAAAGGTTTTTCTGAATTAGTTGTGATGGATAAACAAAGTCTACATGATGAAATGGGCATCTCGCCAGCCATGATAACCGATTTAAAAGGCTTAATGGGCGATGCTAGTGATAACATACCAGGCATTGCGGGTATTGGCGAAAAAACCGCTTTAAAATTGCTGCATGAATATGGTTCATTAGAGCAAGTACTAGCGGCTGATATAACTGGTAAAATTGGCGAAAAAATTAAAGCGGGTAAAAGTATTGCAACCATGTCCAAGCAACTTGCTACCATTTACAAAGATATGGAATTCAGCGAAGGGCTTGATTATTATATTTATCGTGGGATTGATCTCGAAAAAGTTCGTGATTTCTATGCTAAATATGACTTGGTTTCTTTACTTAAAAAACTACCTGAATCGCAGATAGATCTGAATTTTGACTTTGTCAAGCAAATCCCGGCTACCATGTTAAATGGGAAGTGTGCCATTATTATGGAGATGATGGAAGATAATTATCACATTGGTAATTTGATTGGCTTAGGGGTTGCCAATGCTAAGCAAAGTGTTTTTATTGCCACAGAAGATTTGCTTGTTGATCAAGCGTTTTTGACTTATCTTAAGGACGAAACCCATCCTAAAATTGGCTATGATATTAAAAGAACGCTGGTGGCCTTAAACCATCACAATATTGTTGTAAATAACTTCAATTTTGATTTAGCACTAGCTAGTTATTTGATGGATCCAATCCTCAAAGATGATCCAGCCAGTGTCTATCATATGCATGGCAAGAATATTCCTTTTATCGAAAATGTTTATGTTAGAAAACACTATGAACTAGACCATGTTGCAAATTATGCCTGCATCAAAGCCAGTTACTTATTTGAAATAGAGGAGCAAGTTAAGGCAAAACTTAGTAAATATCATTTAGACAAACTGTATTATGAAGTTGAATTGCCTTTGGTTTTTGTCTTAGCCAAAATGGAAATAAATGGCGTTAAGATTGATAAGGAATTTTTGCATAAAAAAAGTGAGGATGTGGCCAAACTTTTGCAAAAACTAGAAAGCCAAATTTATGAATTAGCCGGGCAACATTTCAATATTAATTCCCCTTCTCAATTAGCCGAAATTCTTTTTGACAAATTGGGATTAAAAACTAATAAAAAAAGATCAACTAGTGCTGAGATTTTGACCGGCTTACTGCAAGAGCATCCAATTATTACTTTGCTGCTTGACTATCGCCGTTATGCCAAATTACAAAGCACCTATCTATTGGGTTTACAAGACTACATTTTAGCAGATGGGAAAATACACACTATCTATAATCAAATGTTGACGCAAACTGGACGTTTGTCATCCAAATACCCTAATTTGCAAAACATTACCATTCGTGACCCAGAACTTAAAGAGGTTAGAAAAGCTTTTATTGCTGCAAAAGAGGGTAGTTATATTGCTTCTTTTGATTATTCGCAAATTGAGCTCCGAGTTTTAGCACATTTAGCTAATTCGGCTTCGATGATTAAGGCTTTTGAACAGGGCGAAGATATTCATAGCGAGACCGCTGCCTTAATTTTTAATGTGCCACTTAGTCAAGTTACTAAAGCCATGCGCAGAGAAGCCAAAGTGGTTAATTTTGGCATTGTTTATGGCATGAGTGATTGGGGATTAGCTAGTGAATTAGGAATCGGTGTGAGTGAAGCCAATGATTTTATCACGCGCTATTTCTCATTCTTTCCAGAAATCAAAGCTTATTTGAATAAATCAGTCGAGGATTGTTGTCAAGATGGCTATGTCAAAACTATTTTAGGTCGCTATCGTTACGTGCGTGAAATTAATGATAATAACCGAAATGTGCGTGACTTTGGTAAGCGAATAGCCATGAATACGCCAATTCAAGGTAGTGCGGCTGACATCATTAAATTGGCCATGATTAAAGTGGCTCACGCCTTGCAAACAAAGGGTTTTCAAACCAAAATGATTTTACAAATTCATGATGAATTGGTTTTCGATGTTCCTTATAGTGAATTAATGACAGTCATACCACTGATAGAAAACTGTATGACTCAAGCCATTCAACTTAAAGTAAAACTTAAAGTTGATTGCGATTATGGTTATAATTGGTGGTATGAATAAGGAGGGGTAGTATGCCTGAATTACCAGAAGTAGAAACGGTTAGAAGAGTTGTTGATAATTGGGTTAAAGGGCGGACTATTAGCGGAGTAAAAATACTATATCCTTCTATTATCGATAATGTATCACCGCTAGAGTTTTCCAATCTTTTAATTGGACAAAAATTTAATAATGTTAGTCGTTATGGCAAGTATTTAGTTTTTGAATTGAACAAAAATGTCATTGTCTCCCATTTAAGAATGGCTGGCAAATATCTTTTGGGTTATTACAAAAATGAAAAAAACTTTAAGCAGGGTTATGAATTTGATCTTAAGCATTATCAAACCGACAAGATCTTGAAACATGTCTGTGTCATTTTTGAACTAGATAATGGTAGTATTTTGATGTATCAAGATGTCAGAAAATTTGGCAGAATGCAACTCTCAGATAAAGCACATTATCGCGCAGATACTCCTTTAAAAAAGATTGGTGTAGAACCTTTTTCCTGTTCCCCTACTTATCTAAAAACTAAGTTTAAAGGCAAAAATGTTCCTTTAAAACAAGCTTTACTTGATCAATCAATCTTAGCAGGAATTGGCAATATCTATGCTGATGAAATTTGTTATATGTGCAATCTTTCTCCATATTTTTTGGTCAAGGATTTATCTGATCAACAATTAGAGTCGATTCTCAATGCGGCCCAAGTTATCTTAACTAAAGCCATTGAATTAGGTGGTTCTACCATTCATTCCTTTAGTTATGCTAACTCAGTCGATGGTAAATTTCAAAATGAGATAAAAGTCTATGGTCATGAAAAGAAAAAGTGTGAAAAGTGTGGCACCCCAATTGTCAAAACTTATTTGGGGCAACGGGGCACTCACTTTTGCCCTTCTTGCCAAGCCTTACCATTACCTAAGAATGTTAGAGTAGTGGGAATTACTGGCTTAATTGGCAGTGGCAAATCAAGTGTCAGTGAGGCTTTTTTAGAGCATGGGTATGGGGTTTTAGATGCCGATGCTTATTCGCGTCAATCACTAATGGTGGGGACCAATTGTTATCATCAAGTAATCAAAAAATTTGGCCCAGAGATTCTGAATGAAGATCATTCAATTAATCGCCAAAAATTGCGGCAACTTATTTCTGCTGATGTCGTTAAAATAAAGCAATTAGAAAAGATTATTCATCCTTATGTAATTGCGAAAATCAAAGCCGAAATAAAACGGCGTAGTAAAGAAAAACTCATTTTAGATGTCCCTTTATTATTTGAAGCAGGTCTAGATGAGTTATGTGATCTGGTGGTTTTTGTCAACACCGAAAAGCGAACACGTCACCAAAGGTTATTAACTAGAGATACTATGCCTTTACAAGAAGCCCAAAGTTTAAATGAAAGAGTCATCGCTGCTAGCGAGAAAATTGCGCGCAGTGATTATGTCATTGATAACTCAGATACGCGCGAAAATACCAAGCGTCAAGTCTTACATTTATTGGATTTACTAGAGCAGCAATCATAAGTAATTCTACTATATAGCACTAATCCATGCTATAATTAAGGATAACAAAAAAGGGAGAAAAATAGATGGCAACCATTAAGCCTAAAATCAACGATGAATTAATAATTATTGCGGGAAGTATCATTACTGAATTTGACCGCAAGATTTTGGCGCACCTTTATCAACCTTTAATTGGCTCTGGTTCCTTTGCCTTATATTTGACTTTGAACTATGAAATAAATGGTGAAAAAACTATTACTACAACTCCTAAAACATTTGAAAGATTAACCAATTTGCTACGCTGCAGCATTACTGATATTTATCAATACGCTCGACACCTGGAAGGGATGGGGCTTTTAAAAGTGTATGCCAAGCAAGATAAGCAAAGTTATTCATTTACTTATTATTTACTTGCCCCACTATCGCCGAAAGATTTTTTTGCACACGATGTTTTAGGCAGCATGTTTAAGACCACCATGGGTGAGTTAGAATATGCGCGTTCTAAACTATATTTTACACAATATGGCAGTGTCAATTCCGATTTTATTGAAGTCAGCGAAACCTTTGGTAAGGTTTATACCAGTTTAGATCCTGATACTTTGCAACCAGGTGAACAAACTAATATCGTAACTCGCGTCAAGGGTGCTCCAAAACTCAGTTTTGATTTTGATTTGTTTTATCAAGGTTTGCAAGAAAATAATATTTCGAAAAAGTTCATCACCAAAAGTGTTGAAGACAAGATAAGAGTCTATGCCAATGCTTATCATATTAATGTCCTTGATATGCGAAATATCGTAATAGCTAGCATTGATGGAAATCAGGTCAATGAAAGTATTATGGAGAATAAATGTCGTAATTATGTTGCTATCAAAATTGAGACGCCAATTATTACCAATAAACCAATTAATCAAAGTGGTAATCCAACTTTAGATGAAAAATTAAATCTATTAGCTTGCTCAACACCCCTTGAGTTTTTAACTTATCGTTATAATGGCAGAACACCGTTTTCTTCTGAGATAGCTTTAGTGCAACGATTGCAACAATCAAGCGGTTTGAGTGATGGCGTTATTAATGTTATTGTCGATTATGCTCTGATTCAAAATGATAATCGTTTAAGTCGAGCATATTTAGAGCGAATTGCTGGGTCCTTGATTCGCGAAAATATTGATGATGTTTATGATGCTATGGTGTTTTTAAATGGGGCAATTGCCAAAACAACCACCCGGCGTTCAGCTACTAATATTAAGCCTGCTGAAGTTAAAGTGGCAACAGTTGAGGAACAAAGTCAAAGTATCGAAGATGATCTAGCCCGCATCAAGCGCTTGAGAAAACAAGTGAAAGTAAAGGAGAGATAATATGACCTTGAAAAAAATAATAGCTCCTAGTCAAAGTATCATTCAAGCAAAAATGCAAACGCTAGATATGGTTAAGATTAGAAGCGAAGCCAAAAATAAAGTATTAAAGGATAGTTATATCTCCCAACTGATTCAAGATTATAAGTTTAGCGATCAAGTGATTGATTCGCATTTGGGGTTATTGTTGAAGATTTATGATGATGTTCAACCTTGTCATAATTGTCAGCATTTTGCTAGTTGTCCTAAACCTTTAAAAGGACTGCAAGCTGGCCTTGATTTTTCTAACAATGATTTGATTTTAGTTTATCGGGCTTGTGCCTATCGGCAAGAGTATGATAAATATGCTAATAATTATCTCTATCATGATTTTCCTGATGAATGGATGTCAAGCACCATTGATAGTTTGAAAATAAATAATCAAAGAAGAGAATATGTGCGCTCCATCAGTGAGATCCTAGAAGGGAAACTTAAGGGCTTATATGTGCATGGTAAACTGGGTTTAGGTAAGTCGTATATGGCCGTAACTTTATGCAATGAGTTCATTAATATTCAGAGTGAGAAAGTGGCTTACGTTAATGCCCGGAAAATTGTCGAAACATTAAGAAATGTAGTTTACGATAAAGAAAGTAATGAATATGAAACGACCAAACAAGCACTCAAAAGTGTGCCATTACTTGTTCTTGATGATATCGGTAGCGAAAGAATAACTGACTGGTCAAAAGAGGAAATTATCTATAATCTTTTAGAAGCTCGCATCCAAAGTGGCTTAATTACGATTTTCACGTCTGATTTTTCTCTAAATGAGTTAAAAGAATTATATGGTAAAAATGATTTGAAAAACCGCCGTTTATTTGATTTATTAATTAATTATGTTAAGGAGATCGAACTGCAAGGAGTTCGAGTTAAATAGGAGGACATTTATGGCAAAGGTCGCAATTTTAACCTCTGGAGGAGATGCTCCAGGAATGAACGCTTGTATAAGAGCCGTTGTTAGAGCGGCTTTAATAGTAGACTATTCAGTCTATGTTGTGAGAAATGGTTTTAAAGGCTTATATGAAGATAATATCGAACAAGTCCAAAGAAACTTTGTGAGTGAAATCATTAATCGGGGTGGAACTATCATTGGTACGGCTCGACTGCCACAATTTGTCAATAAAGAAGTTCAAACAGTGGCTGCTCAAAATCTCAAGAAAAGAGGAATTGACAACCTAGTGGTAATCGGCGGAGATGGCTCATATCGAGGAGCTTTAGCTTTGGTTGATTTTGGCATCAAACCTATCTGTATTCCAGGAACCATTGACAATGATATTACTTCGACTGATTTTACAATCGGTTTTGATACGGCTTTGAATACAGTGGTGGAGGCAATTGATAAATTAAGAGATACCTCTTCATCTCACCAAAGGTGTTCGATTATTGAAGTAATGGGACGCCATTGTGGTGATTTAGCTGTCCATGCAGGTATTGCAAGTGGGGCTGAATTGATTCTTTCAAGTGAAAGAGTGATGTCAAAAGAAATGATTCTGGACGAATTGGTTAATGCCAAAGTCGGTGGCAAACACCATGAAATAGTGGTTGTTAGTGAAAGACTATTTGATGTTTATCGTTTAGCGCAAGAGATCGAAGAAAAAGTGGGCATGGAAACCAGAGCCACCGTTTTGGGTCATATCCAAAGAGGCGGCAAACCATCAGCAGGAGATCGTGTCTTAGCTTCACGAATGGGAGCTTATGCTGTTGATGCTATTCGTTCCCCTTATAAAGCTTGTTGTGTGGGCTTGGTCAATAATGTGATGCAAATAATGGATTTGCAAACCGCTTTGAAAGAACCAAGAATGCCGGACTTACGTTTATACGTTGATTCTGAAAGGTTGAAGTAATCATGTTAAAAAAGAAAACCAAGATTGTAGCCACTATTGGTCCAGCCAGTGATCAAGTAGAGGTTGTCGAAAGATTAATACAAGCCGGAATGAATATTGCACGGCTGAATTTTTCCCATGGCAATCATACGACTCATAAAGCTAAAATAGATATGTTAAAATCCTTGATTAAACAAGGCCACAATATTGCCATTATGTTAGATACTAAAGGCCCTGAAATTCGCAGTGGAGATTTTGAAATTGGCTCGGCTAGTTTCAAAAAAGGCGATTATGTTGATATCATGATGCAACCACTTTTAGGTAATAATAAGGTTTTTAGTGTTTCTTATCCCGGCTTGATTAACGATGTCAAAAAAGGTGGTATTCTGCGTTTTGATGATGGTAGACTATCTTTAAAGATTAAAGAAATAGACAAATCAATCGGAGCTTTACATTGCTTAGTCTTGAATGATGCTGTGATTGGAAATAAACGAAATTGTGTCATTCCTTTTGGGCGGCAAAGTATGCCATTTATTTCAGAACAAGACTATCGCGATATTGTCTTTGGTTGTGCTAATGATATTGATTATATTGCGGCCTCTTTCTCGCGCAATAAAAATGATATTCTTGATATTCGCAATATTTTAAAGCAACAACAGCATGAAGAAATTCAAATCATAGCTAAAATCGAATCCCAAGAAGGGTTAGATAATTTGGATGAAATAATTCAAGCGGCTGATGGAGTGATGGTGGCCAGAGGAGATTTGGGAGTAGAGATTGCTCCTGAAGATGTGCCAGTTGTGCAACGTTTAATTGTTTCAAAGTGCAAAGCAGCAGGTAAACCAGTAATCGTGGCTACTCATATGCTTGATTCAATGCAAAAAAATCCGAGTCCAACTAGAGCTGAAGTCAGTGATGTCGCTAATGCTATTTATGAATCAAGTGATGCTATTATGCTATCGGGTGAATCGGCTAGTGGTGATTTTCCTGTTGAAAGTGTCGAAATGGAAACGCGAATTGCGGCTAGAATAGAACCTTTATTGGATAATCATCTTTTAGCTGAAGAAGCTTTCAATACTTCACAAGGTTGCTATGATGATGCTATTGCTTTCTCAGTAGTTAATTCAGCCTTGATCATCAACGCTAAATTAATCATTGCCTTTAGTGAATCGGGAACAACTGCCAAACGTATTTCAAAATATCGACCAATTTGTCCAGTTATTTCAGTCAGTTCTAATCCTAAAGTGGCGCGCCTTGTTTGTTTAAATTATGGTGTTTATGGAGTGACTGATGGAGTTGGTCATTTCCAACAAAACGAAGAATCTGTACATAAAGCCATCGAAATCGCTGAACAATATGGTTGCCAAAAAGGTGATACCTTGATGCTAACCGGCGGTGATGGTAAGGGTTCAACAAACTTTATGAAAATTGTTATTGTCGAATAAGGAGTGGTAATTATGCGATATAGTATTGGATTTGATGTCGGCGGGACTTATATTCGGGGAGCGATTATTTCTGAGTATGGAAATGTTATTAAAGTTATCAAAAATAAAACCGGCAAAGTAGAAAATGCCGAAGCTTTAAAAAATAAGATAATTGAGATTTATCATGCGCTTGATGCAGCCCAATATGAACCAATTGGGATTGGTATTGGAATTTGTGGACCAGTTAATCCACTAAATGGAGATGTCTATGTCTTACCAAATATTGGCTTAACAAACATTCCTTTAAAGAAAATGGTCGAAGAAGAATTAAAGATTCCGACTTTTGTTAGTAATGATGCCAATTTAGCCGGTTTAGCTGAAGCCAAATTGGGATCGGGTATTAACTATAAAACGGTTCAATATGTTACCGTTTCGACCGGTATTGGTGGCGCCTTAATTATTAAAAGCAAAATAATTGAGGGTCGTGATGGATTTGCGCAAGAAATTGGTCATATGATTATTAAAAGAACTGATCAACGTCAACAATCTTGGGCCACTAATCCTGGTTCTTGGGAATCTTGTTGTTCAGGTACGGCCTTATTTGAAATAGCCAAAGAAAAAGGTCTCAAAGGGGTTAAAGAGGCTAAAGATGTTTTTGATTTAGATCAAAAAGGTGATGCTTTAGCCAAAGAAATTATTGATGAATGGATTCTTGATATGTCAATTGCAATTGCTAATATTAATCTTTATATTGAACCTTCTATTTTCGTCTTTGGGGGCGGAGTAGCCAATTCAATGGAATACTATTTTGATCGAATTCAAGCCACCGTCGATAAGTTTGTTTTTACTGGCGCTAAGGGTAAAATAAAACTTGTTAAAGCTAAACTTGGTTCCAATTCTGGAATTATTGGAGCTGCTTTACAAACCTTTTATCTATCGAGCAAATAATTAGATAAAAAAGTCTTTCAGCTAAGTCAAGAAAATAAAAATCGGAACCTTATTGTTCCGATTTTATGTTTTCTGATAAACCCTTATCCTCAGGCTTTAACCACTTTTGGCGAATGCAATTTCTAGCACAGTTGCCACAAGTTAAGTTGGTATTTGTTAATTGATAGAAGCGTTCTGGATGCTGTTTATGAACAATCTCCCATTGAATAAGAGCGATGGCTCCTAAAATTACCAGAGTATAGTTGAAAAAATTAGGAATGAATATTAAGGGACTATATTTCATAAAGTGATCCCAATTGTAAATTCGACAAGTAACGCAGCATCTATTCTTCATAAAGGCTCGAAATGGGCACCAAATATTGATACAGATATTATCGGCCATATGAAAGAAGATGACGAAGTAATAAATCCATAAGTAATTAATCACGTGAGTAAAGTATAAAACACCAATTCCAATTAATAATAGACCCCAACAAATTGCAATAATGATGGGATGACGATTATCCACAACTAAGTTTTTAATTTTATTTATATTGAAGTATTCAGAGGGTTTGAAATTTTTAATAAAATGTTTGCCGGAAGCTATTGAAATATGAAAAACCGGGAAGATAACTTTAATCGCTTCCCAGGCAAAATATAGCCATAATGGGAAAAACCACCATTTATTTAATGATTCAATCCACTCAGGAAAGAAGAAAAGTGCAATTGTGGCTAATATAAAAAGGACTATTGATACAATTAGTCTAAAGAAACTATAACTTTTGGTTGTCATTTTATAAAGAATGCCTTGTTTTTCTAAATCTTTAATCATTTTTTCCCCTCTGTCGCTAATTATAACTTATAAGATAATAAAATGAAAGCGGATACATGCGTTTTTATTGACTTTACACAGTAAAGGTAGTATAAAATATATATAAATCCAAAGAAAAAGACAAGAGCAATGCATCTCTTTTGTAGAAAGAAAACGTGTGATGAAAGTTTTTAAAGAATGCTGATGCTTACCGCTTTGAAGGAGCGTTGCGAACAATGCCGTTTAACTTGGCGTTAACAAGTAAAATGAGTGCATATAGAAAATGGTCTATATGAAAT
>CAYIYS010000013.1:0-22892 GCA_964367975.1 uncultured Eubacteriales bacterium | reverse complement strand
TATCAATGTGGTAAGTTTTGTTCCTAGGGATGTTTTTTTATTTAAAGATCCACCAAAAACAAGAAGAGATTTTATAGATGAAGAGATATCTAAGCTTTCGCCCGCCTATGAAAAAGCAATCAAGGATTATAACAAAATTCTTAAAGAAAGAAATGAAGCCCTAAAGCAAAAGAATTTAGACAATGCATTGCTTGAGGTGTTGACAAAAAGGCTGGCGAATCTAAATAGAGAGATTATTAGTAAAAGGCAAAGGTTTATCGCAAGATTGAATGATGATTTAACGCCGACCTTTCAAGGAATAACTCAATCTGCTCAAAAATTTAGATTAGAATACTCAACCTTTGGATTGGGGCTAACTGAAACGCAGTTGTATCAAGCGATTATAGCTGCTTTGGATGAAGATAAAGCCCGACAAAACACCACCAAAGGGATTCATAAAGATGATATTATCGGATTTATTGATGATGACAAAATCAATAGCTATGCTTCACAGGGTCAACAGCGGTTGGCAGTAATAACACTTAAATTGGTTTTAATTAATTTTATTGAAAAAGAGATTGATGAAAGACCGATTGTGGTGTTGGATGATATTTTTTCTGAGTTAGATATTAAGC
Source organism: uncultured Eubacteriales bacterium (assembly GCA_964367975.1). Taxonomy (GTDB): domain Bacteria; phylum Bacillota_I; class Bacilli_A; order RFN20; family UBA1709; genus CAYIYS01. Next base: position 22,278 of record CAYIYS010000013.1, on the reverse strand, counting down.
ATCAAAAAAGTCTTTTAAACCATTTAGAAGGCAAAAACCAATTGTTTATTACCGTTTCATCACTTGATGAACAAATTAAACAAAAGGTTGAACAAAGAAGCGAAATACTTCATGTGATACAAGGCACGATTATAAGGGAGGACGACAAAAATGAATGAACAAGAAAAGAAAGTACATAACAGCGAATATACTGAGGCCAATATTCAAGTACTAGAGGGACTAGAGGCAGTTAGAAAAAGACCAGGCATGTACATTGGTAGCACATCAGGACGCGGGCTGCACCATTTAGTGTGGGAAATTGTCGATAATGCCATTGATGAAATTCATGATGGCGGTTGTGACACAATTACAATAACTTTATTCACCGATCACTCGATTCAAGTTGAAGATAATGGGCGAGGAATTCCAACAGGTATTCACCCAAAGACTGGAATATCGACAGTCGAAACGGTTTTTACAATTCTTCATGCTGGTGGTAAATTTGGTGAAGGCGGAGGCTATAAAGTAGCAGGCGGACTACACGGGGTGGGAGCCTCGGTCGTCAACGCCTTAAGTGAATCATTTGAGGTTTGGGATTATCACCAAGGAAAGGAATATTATATTGCCTTTGCCAATGGCGGTAAGCCGGTCAGTCACCTCAAAGAGGTTGGTCCTACTCAACTTTCAGGAACAACTGTCAAATATAGACCCGATGCGACCATCTTCACCGAAACAAGGGATATTGATTACCAAACTCTTAAAGATAGAGTTAGACAATTAGCTTTTCTAAATAAAGGCTTAAAGATTATCTTAAAAGATTTACGCACCGATGTTACTGAATCCTTCCACTATGAGGGCGGACTAAAAGAATACATTAAATTCTTGAATCAAAATAAACAACCAATTACCCCTGATGTTATTTATGTTGAGGGCACTGAAAATAAAATTGAAGTGGAAGTTGCTGCTCAATATAACGATTCCTATGTTCCTAACATCTACTCTTTTTGCAATAACATTTTTACTCAAGAAGGTGGAACTCATGAAGAGGGGTTTAGGTTGGCATTTAATAAAGTTATCAACAACTATGCCAAAGCCAAGAAATTTCTCAAAGATACCGATGATCCATTGTTAGCTGAGGATATTCGAGAAGGGTTAACGGCGGTCATTTCGGTTAAACATGAGAACCCTGAATATGAGGGGCAAACTAAAACTAAATTAGGAAATTCAGAGATTAGACCGGTCGTCAATAAAATTTTGTCTGAGCAACTTGAAAGATTCTTATTAGAGAATCCAAACGAAGCGAAGATAATTATGGAAAAAATTATGTTAGCTGCTAAAGCAAGAGTCAGTGCTAGAAAAGCGCGTGAACAAACGCGAAAATCAGCTCTATCCATGTTTTCCTCTTTGCCAGGTAAATTGGCCGATTGTTCATGTCGAGATGCCTCCAAGTGTGAAATATTTATTGTTGAGGGAGACTCGGCCGGCGGTAGCGCTAAAGAAGGACGTAGTCGAGAATTTCAAGCTATTTTGCCATTACGAGGCAAAATAATCAATGTGCAAAAAGCCTCCCAAACAAGAGTTCTTGATAATAATGAAATTGGTACGATGATTACGGCGTTTGGCACCAGTTTTGGTCCAGACTTTGACATTAATAAACTAAGATATCACAAGATTATTATCATGACCGATGCTGATGTTGATGGCGCTCACATCTCTACCTTGTTGTTAACCTTCTTCTATAATTTTATGCGACCACTTATTGAGGGAGGATATGTATATATCGCTCAACCTCCACTTTATAAAGCATCGCAAGGAAAAGTTGAAAAGTATGCTTATAAAGAAGAAGAAATGGATGAGATTAGAAAAGAGTTAGAACCAAAAGGAAAGTTTACTTTGCAAAGATATAAAGGCTTGGGTGAAATGGACGCTTCACAATTATGGGAAACAACGATGGATCCAGCCACTAGAGTTTTGAAAAAGATGCACCTAGAAGATATAATTGAAGCTGATGGAGTTTTCGATATGTTAATGGGTGATAAAGTTGAACCAAGAAAAGATTTCATTCTGGCAAATGCCAAGTTTGCTAAGAATATTGACTTCTAAAGGGAGGGAAGAATATGTCAACACAAGATAAAGATAAAATCAATTTCAATTCAGATATTGATATCGACAGAGTAGATGCAGTTGATCTTTCCCATGAAGTTAGATCTTCTTTCTTGGAATATGCTATGTCGGTTATCGTAGCTAGAGCATTACCAGATGTGCGAGATGGCTTAAAACCAGTTCATCGTAGAATAATTTATGGTATGAACGAGCAAGGCTTCACTGCCGGACAACCACATAAAAAATCTGCAAAAATCGTCGGTGATGTAATGGGAAAATATCACCCACACGGAGACAGCTCTATTTATGAAGCGATGGTGAGAATGGCTCAACCATTTGCAACTAGATATACCATTGTGGATGGTCATGGCAACTTCGGTTCCATAGATGGCGATGGAGCGGCAGCGATGCGTTATACCGAAGCGAGATTATCCAAAATTGCGGCCGAAATGGTCAGAGATATTAATAAAGAAACGGTTAGGTTTGTGCCTAACTATGATGGTGAAGAAGTAGAACCTGAAGTTTTGCCAGCCCGAATCCCTAACCTTTTGATTAATGGGTCAAGTGGTATTGCTGTTGGTATGACAACCAATATTCCGCCCCACAACTTATGTGAGGTTTTAGATGGAGCGCTAGCGCTTATCGATAAGCCAGACATTAGTGTGCTAGAGTTAATGGATTATATTCCTGGACCTGACTTCCCTACTGGAGGAATTATTCTTGGTAAAACTGGTGTTAAAAACGCTTATGAAACAGGTAGAGGGACCATTGTCATTCGCTCTAAATGTGAGATTGAAGAAAGTGAACACAATAAGAATAAGATTGTAGTTACCGAGATTCCATATCAAGTCAATAAAGCCCAAATGATTGAAAAAATCGCTGATTTAGTCAAGAACAAAGTTATTGATGGGATTACTGATTTGCGAGATGAATCTAGTCGAGAAGGTATTAGAGTGGTCGTTGAGTTACGCAAGGATGTTATTCCTGAAGTAATCTTAAATCAACTCTTTAAGTATTCTCAATTGCAAACTTCATATGGCGTTAATACGGTGGCACTGGTTAACGGAGAACCTAAAGTTTTCTCTTTAAAACAAGTTCTGCAACACTATATTGATCACCAAATTGATATCATAACAAGAAGAACTAAATTTGATTTAGGCAAAAATGCTGATCGATTACATATCTTAGAGGGACTAACTATCGCGGGAAGAAATATCGATGCGATTATTAAGTTGATTAGAAATTCAACCACCAACGAGATGGCTCAACAACAATTAATTGAGCAATTCCAATTAAGCGCAAGACAAGCCAAGGCTGTTCTTGAGATGCAACTGCAAAGATTGACTGGAATGCAACAAGAAAAGTTGGATTTAGAAATCACTGAAATTCACAAAACCATTGAGGAATTGAATAAAATTCTCAATGATCATGGTTATTTGATGGAACAAATCAAGAAAGACATTATTGATATTAAAGAACGTTATGGTGATCCTCGAAGAACAGCATTCTCCAATGATTCAACCTCCATTGAAGATGAAGAGTTGATACCAGAAGAAGATATTATTATTACTATTACCCGTAATGGTTATATCAAGCGAGTTTCAATTGATACTTATAAATCACAAAACCGAGGCGGAAAAGGCATCAAAGGTATTACTACCAACGACAATGATGTGGTGGAGAATATGTTGGTTACTAAAACCCATACCGATATTCTCTTCTTCACGAACTTTGGTAAAGTCTATCGTTTAAGAGGACACCAAATACCTGTTTATTCTAGACAAGGTAAAGGGTTACCGGTGATTAATCTCTTAAACTTAGATAAAGAGGAAAAAGTTAAAGCGATTATTGATGCATATGAATATAGTGACAATCACAACTTGATTTTCATTACCAAACAAGGAATTGTTAAAAGGGTTGATGTTGCTCAATTTGCAAGCATTAGACAAAACGGTAAGATTGCAATTTCATTGCGCGAGGGCGATCAATTGTTTGATGTCAAACACACCTCGGGCGATGACGAAATTTATATTGGAGCATCCTCTGGTAAGGTAGTTAGATTCAACGAAAATGACGTTAGAGTCATGGGCAGAAATGCAGCAGGCGTTAAAGGAATAACTGTAGGCAAAGGCGCGGTTGTGGGTGTGACAACATCCCAAGAGGGCCAATATATCCTAGCTATTACTGAAAAGGGTTTTGGTAAGATGTCTAATCGCGAAGACTACCGGTTGAGTAAACGCGGAGGCAAAGGAGTCATTACCGTTAACATTACTGAAAAGAATGGGGCCTTAGTGGCAATGCGAGCCGCCAATGGAGATGAGGATTTGTTGATTACTACTTCCAAAGGAATTATCATCAGACTTCCATTGAATCAAGTCAAGGTGGCGGGCAGAAACACCCAAGGTGTAAGAATTATTAAACTTGAAGACAACCAAAACGTGGCTTCAATCGATGTTACTGAACATGAAGAAATGCTAGATGATAGCGTCTCTTCTGAGCAAGAATAATAACCAAAAAAGCGGGGAATTGACTACCCGCTTTTTTGTTGCAATATAATAAGTGCATGGTATAATTGATTTATAAATCTAAGATCAAGACAAGTAATCAGCAAAGATTTTTAGAGAGTTGTCGGCTTGGTGCAAGGCAATAATTTGTGTTGATGAATCCCCTTGTGAGTGAGATGGGATAACCATTTCCGGGCTAGCCCGTTATAGCGACCAGAGGTAATGTTTCACGTGAAACAATTATAAACTAGGGTGGCACCACGGTATTCCCGTCCCTTTTGCAAGAGGAGCTTTTTTTATTTGAGGAGGAATAAATGTGTTAGATATTAAGCAAATAAGAGAAAATCAAGAAAAAACAATTGAAAAACTTAATCGCAGAGGAAAGGATTTTTCGCAAGCAATTCACGGGGCCGTGGCATTCGATGACAAGCGGCGAAAGATTATTTTGCAAGTTGAGGAATTAAAAAACTTTAGAAATGAACAATCCAAAAAAATCGGTGGCTATAAAAAAGCGGGCAAAGATGTTGCTTCACTCATGAAAGATGTTCAAGCCATTGGGGAAGATATAGCGCGATTAGATGAAGAATTGGTGACAATTGAAAAGAAATTGCACGATGTTTTGGCCGAAATTCCTAATATTCCAAGCGAAAACACAATTATTGGAAAAGATGAAACTGATAATAAAGAGTTAAGAAAATGGGGAACACCGCGTCAGTTTGATTTTGCCCCCAAAGCGCACTGGGATTTAGGAACTGATTTGGATATACTTGATTTTGAAAGAGCTGTCAAGATTACCGGTGCAAGATTTGTAATCAATAAGGGATTGGGCGCCAGACTAGAACGAGCTGTAATGAATTTTATGCTAGATGTTCATACCCAACAACACGGCTTAACTGAGATTTTACCACCCTTTATGGTTAATGCTGCTTCTATGTACGGCACGGGGCAACTTCCAAAGTTTGAAGAAGATCTTTTTAAAATTGAAAAAGAAGGTTTTTATTTAATTCCAACCGCTGAAGTGCCAGTGACTAATCTCTATGCAAATGAAATTTTGGATGGCAAAACACTACCTCTAAAATATTGTGCTTACACCCCTTGTTTTAGAAGCGAAGCCGGATCGGCCGGACGCGATACAAGAGGCATCATCCGCCTGCATCAATTTAATAAAGTGGAAATGGTGCGTTTTACTACGCCCGAAACATCTTACCAAAATTTGGAAGAACTTACCAATAACGCGGAAGATATTCTTCAACAACTGGAATTGCCATATCGCGTAATTATGTTATGCACTGGTGATATCGGTTTTGGGTCAGCAATGACATACGATATTGAGGTTTGGTTACCTTCCTATCAAACTTATAAAGAAATTAGTTCCTGTTCAAACTATGAAGATTACCAAGCAAGAAGAGCTAACATCAAATTCAAGCGCGATGCCAAAAGCAAAGCAGAATACGTTCATACATTAAATGGATCGGGTTTAGCCATTGGAAGAACCGTGGCGGCCATTATGGAAAATTATCAAAATGAAGATGGAAGTATTACAATTCCAAAAGCTCTACAAAAATACTTCAATGGCGAAACAGTTATTAAATAAAAGGTGTCCTTAGGGACGCTTTTTGTAAGTTATAGTGTTTGTTATTTAAGCGTTTATTATGCTATAATAAACATTGTTTTGGAGTGAGGAAAATGGGCAAACAAAAATATACCCCAATGATGGAGCAATACTTGAAAATCAAGGAAGCATATCCCGATACTTTAATTTTATTTAGGTTGGGAGATTTTTATGAATTCTTTTTTGATGATGCGAAAATAGCTTCTAAAGAATTGCAACTCGTTTTAACTGGCAAAAGTGCTGGAACCGAAGACAAGGTTCCGATGTGTGGCGTTCCTTACCATGCCATCACTTCATATATTGATAAATTAATTAAAAGAGGCTATAAAGTTGGTATTGTTGAACAATTGGAAGATCCAGCCTCAGTAAAAGGTATAGTCAAAAGAGATGTTGTGCAAATAATAACGCCGGGCACTTTAATTGATGTTGGTTTACAAGAAAAAGATAACAACTATATTCTAGCCATCAAAGATAATGGAGTTTTTTATGTAATTGCCTATTGTGATATTTCTACTGGCGAATTAGGGGTTTTGAATGTCCAACACACGAAAGAAAATTTAATCAATGAAATTGAGACCTTTGGCAGCAAAGAAGTGATTGTTTGTGAGACATTTGATACTTCCTTGTTTGATGAAATAAAAGAAAGAGGCGGCCTAGTTGTTTCGATTTATCAAGAGACGGCAGAGACTCTTCTCTTCGCTAATCTTTTGTCTGAAGTTAAAGACGCATATCAAATTTCAACCTTAAACTATTTAATTGATTATTTAATAAATACCCAAAAAAGGAATTTAGATTACCTTCGATCCGCCAAGGTTTTGCAAACCAATCAATATTTGAAAATGGATTTGTTTACTAGAAGCAACCTTGAATTGTGCCGCACGCTACGCAGCGAAGATAGATACGGTTCTTTGTTATGGGTTATCGATAAAACCAAAACAGCCATGGGAGCCCGGCTTTTAAAAAGCTTTTTGCAACGCCCTTTGGCCAACAAAGAAAAGATTGAAGCGAGACAAGAGTTGGTAACAGCACTGGTTGATAAATTCATTATTCGCGAAGATTTAGTAAAATTACTGAATGAAATTTATGATTTACCTCGCTTGATTGCCAAGATTAGTTATGGCAATGCAAATGGTCGAGATTTAATTCAATTATATAAATCATTAAATGTTTTGCCTGAAATCAAAAAAACATTAGAGGAAGAAAATAAGTTTTCTTGGATTAATGACAAGCTTGATTCAATGCCGGAGATCGTTAAGTTGATTAAAAATGCGATTGTTGATAATCCACCTATTTCGATAAAAGAAGGGGGAATCATTCGTAAAGGTTATGATACGGCTTTGGATGAGATTAGATTGTTAAGTAAAGGCGGTAAAGAGTGGATTGCTAATTTTGAAAAAGATGAAAAAGAAAGAACGGGTATCAAAGGCTTAAAAGTTGGTTATAATAAAGTTTTTGGCTTTTATATTGATATTACGAACTCTTATTTAAGTATGGTTAAGGATGAGTATGGTTATATTAGAAAACAAACCTTAACCGGATCTGAACGCTTTATTACTCCAGAATTAAAACAAAAAGAAGATCAAGTTCTGAATGCTGAAGACAGAATGGTAAAGTTGGAATATGAAATTTTTCTTTCAATTAGAGAAAATATAAAAAAGCAAACGACTAAAATTCAAAAAAATGCAGAAGCATTAGCTTATTTGGATGTTTTGTGCTCCTTAGCTAAAGTGAGCGTTGAAAACAATTACGTTAAACCGATTTTAACAAATCAAAAAGAGATTGCCGTTATTGAAGGTAGACATCCTGTAATAGAGAAAGTATTGAAAGAACATGATTATGTGCCGAATGATGTCAACATTTCAAATGGGACATTTTTACAAATAATTACTGGGCCAAATATGGGAGGCAAATCAACATATATGCGACAAACAGCCAGCATTGCTGTTCTAGCTCAAATCGGTTGTTATGTTCCGGCCCAAAGCGCTACACTGCCGGTTTTTGATGCTATCTTTACGCGGATTGGTGCCAGCGATGATTTAGTGTCGGGCCAATCAACCTTTATGGTCGAAATGTTGGAAGTTAATCATGCCATTACAAACGCAACCGAGAAATCATTGATTATTTTTGATGAAATTGGACGAGGAACATCAACCTTTGATGGAATGGCTTTAGCCCAAGCCATCATCGAATATATTGCGGTTAATATCAAAGCGATTACCCTTTTCTCGACTCACTATCATGAATTAGTAGGTATAGCTTCACAACTACCAGGTGTTCAAAATGTCAATGCTCAAGTCCATGAAGAAAATGATAAAGTCACTTTCTTATATAAAATTAAAGCGGGAGCTGCCGATAAATCATATGGCATCAATGTTGCTAGACTAGCAAAGATACCAAATATTGTTTTAGATAGAGCCAAAAACATTCTTAAAGAATTAGAAAGCCAAGATAAAGTCATCAACGGCGTTCAATATATTATTAAAGAAGTGGTCAAAGAGAATGAAGTTGAAAAAAAGATTAAAGCCATCGATCCCTTGAATTTGACCCCATTAGAAGCGCTCAATCTTTTGTATGAATTAAAAAAGGAGAGTAAGTAAAAATGGATAAAATAAAAGTAATGGATAGTTCGTTGTCCAATATGATTGCCGCAGGCGAAGTTGTCGAAAGACCAGCCAATGTTGTTAAAGAATTAATTGAGAATTCTATTGATGCTCACGCAACTGAAATTGAAATTTCAATCAAGGGAGCAGGGCGCAGTCAAATAAAAGTTAAAGACAATGGGGTTGGGATGTCGTCTTCTGATGCTCAACTGGCTTTTTTACGTCATGCAACAAGTAAAATTTCTAGCAAAAAAGATTTGTTTCGGATTAAAACTTTAGGGTTTAGAGGCGAAGCTTTGCCCTCGATTGCGGCTGTAAGTAGAGTCGTTTTAGAGACTGCTGTCAAAGATAATGTAGGGACGCGAATTGTTATTGAAAATGATGAGATTATTGAGAATACCACTTGCTCAGCTCGAACGGGAACAACTATTGAAGTCACCAAAATATTTTATAATACCCCGGTTCGCTTAAAGTTTCTAAAATCGGAAGCAACAGAGTTTTCAAACATTCTTGATGTTGTCACTAAACAAGCCTTAGCCAATCCTGGCGTTCGCTTTGAATTAATTAGTGAAGGCAAGCGTGTATTTAATAGTAGTGGTCGTGGAGATTTGTTAGAAGTAATCAAAGATGTATATGGCTTAGAAGTAGCGAAAAATATGCTACCTATTCATTTGATTGACAATGATTTTGAGATATCTGGATATGTTGGCAAATTCATTCTTTCAAAGTCGAATAGAAATTATATGGTCTTTATTGTAAACGAAAGAAATGTCAAGATTCCTATGTTGCAAAACACCGTTCTTGACGCTTATGCCAACTACCTGACTAAGGGAAGATATCCGATGGCAATCTTGTTTATCAAAACTGATCCAAGTTTAGTGGATGTTAACGTTCACCCATCAAAAAGTGAAATTAGATTAGAACGCAATGACAAGTTAATTGAACTCATTCGAAAAGGGATAAGAAAAACCCTAACAGATTCCTATATGGTACCCGATGTTTCGCCGACCAAACGCTTTGCAACAAATGAAGCCCAAATGACGCTTGATTCTCGTTTGACTTATGAATTTAAAGAAGCCGATGAACTTCAACCTCTGGAAAATAAAGCAACAGCGGACTCAACCTCCCCTGTTACACCAATAGAAGAGACTTATCAAGAACTTGGCAAGAAGAAAGAATATCAAAATATTATGTCCATGCGTCCAATTGGGCAACTACATAATACCTATATTCTAGCGGAATCAATAGACGGATTTTATATCATTGACCAACATGCTGCAATGGAAAGAATTAATTTTGAAAAGTTTTCCAAAACATTGATGGAAATTAGAGATAGTATCGATTTATTGGTACCTTGCGTTGTTGAGTTTTCCTTGGATGTGATTAATATAATCAAGGATAAATTAAGTTTATTACAAGAAGTTGGTATTGATGCAGAACTCTTTGGTGGTAACGCCATCAAGGTATCAAGGGTTCCAACTTGGATGCAAGATGTTGATATTTCTGCATATACCCAAGATCTTGTTGAGGAAATAATTAATAACAAAGAGATGAACATTTTCCAATTAAGATCGTATGCAATTGCAAGCCTTAGTTGTAAAGCTTCCTTGAAGGCCAATAAGGCCTTATCAATTCTAGAAATGGAATATGTTATTTCTCGACTATTAAGTTGTGATAATCCACACTCTTGTCCACACGGTAGACCAACCATGTTGTTTTATTCTAAATATGAGATAGAAAAGATGTTCAAGCGGGTGGGCTAGCAATGGAAAAAATTATCGTAGTTGGCGGACCAACAGCTAGTGGCAAAAGCAAATTAGCAATAGCCATCGCCCAAAAAATAAATGGCGAAATAATTAACGGTGATTCAATGCAAATTTACCGAGAAATGGAAATTGGAACCGCGAAAACAACCAAGAAAGAACAAGCGGGCATTCCCCACCATCTAATGGGTTTTGTTAGTGTGAAAGAGGATTTTTCTGTTGCTGATTATCAAACACTAGCTCGAGCAAAAATTACCAAAATTATTGAAAAAGGTAAAGTCCCGATTATTATTGGGGGCAGTGGCCTTTATTTAAAAAGTGTTTTATATGATTATGATTTCAGTGAAGTAAAAGAAAGAGAAGTTTCTGACAAGTATGATGATTTCAACGATGAAGAATTGTACACCAGACTACTTCAACTAGATAAAGAGGCGGCGACCAAAACGCATCCAAATAATCGTAAAAGAGTGCTACGAGCGCTAGAGATAAGTGAAAATAGCGGAGTCAGCAAAACCAAATTATTAGCCAAACAAAAACACAAACCAATCTATGATTGTATTTTTGTGGGCTTAACTATGGATAGAAACGAACTTTATGAACGAATAAATAAACGAGTTGATGATATGATGGCCAATGGATTATTGCAAGAGGCCGAACATGTCTTGAAACTTGCATCTATTAATTCAACCGCCCTGCAAGCGATTGGATACAAAGAATTTATTCCCTATTTTAAAAATGAACAAACCCTTGAAGAAACAATTGAAGAAATTAAAAAAAACACAAGGCATTTTGCCAAACGTCAATATACCTTTTTTAATAATCAATTCGTGGTTAATTGGTATAACCCCGAAGTGCAACCAATGAACAAGATTGTTGAAGATATCGAAGAAATTTATCACGAGGGGAAACAAGATGAGCGGAATATTTGATCGTAGTGAAAAGCTACTAGGAAAAGATGTAATGGAAACCCTGCATGACACCACAGTTATGGTTTGTGGAGCGGGCGGAGTTGGTTCTTATGCTATTGAGGCGTTAGGCAGATTAGGAATCGGCCATTTAATTATTGTTGACAAAGATTGTGTTGAGTTAACTAATATCAATCGTCAATTATTTGCGTTGCATTCAACTCTTAATCAAACCAAGGTTGAAATTGCCAAAAAAAGATTGCTAGATATCAATCCTCAAATACAAGTGGAAATCCTCCAGGAACATATAACCCCAGCCAACATTGATTTATTGGATAAATATTCCCCTCAATATTTGGTGGATGCTATCGATACAATTGAAAGCAAAATTGCTTTAATAAAATGGTGTCAAAAGCGAAATATCGAAGAAATTGTTTGCACTGGCATGGGCAAAAGAATAGATCCTTCAAAGGTCCAAATCTCGAAATTAAATCAAACTAGTGGTGACCCGCTCTGTCGTAAACTTAGAGAATTAAGTAAAAAAGAGGGTTTAATTATGTCTCAAATAAGTGTAATATATTCTGTAGAGCAAAGAATTTTGCCAGAAATTGATGATGTTAATAAAGCAACCGGGAGCATAATTTTAGTCCCGGCATATGCTGGATTATTAGCCGCGCAATATATTTTAAAAAGAATTATGAGGTGAAAACAATGGCTGAATCCAAAACTTATAAGCAAAGATTCTTAGAATATTTATGGATTCTTATTTTAGCTGTTATCTTAATAATTTTTGGATTTATTATGAGCGGGTTTAAAGAGACTTTTTATGGATTTGTTGAACTAAATACCCATACCGATGGATTGATTACCGATTATTTTGTACAAGGATCCATAGGCGGGGCCTTTTTAAATGCAGGTATTCTTGAAATAGTTGCTATTGGGTTATTAATCTGGACTGGAAAAGAAATTGATGGCATAACAATAGCAAGTTTATTCTTTTTTATGGGATTCGCCCTCTTTGGCAAAAACTGTGTGAACGTTTGGCCAATTTTATTTGGGGTCTTTTTATACTCTTTAATTCATAAAAAAGCATTTAAAGATTTACTACCCACCGCTTTTTTTGGTTGTACTATGGCGCCAGCCGTTTCTGAAGTTTTATACTATGAAGCTCTAAACCCGGTTTTAGCAATTTTTTGTGCTGTATTGTTGGGTGTTTTTTTAGGTTTAATTTTACCGACAGTATCCAAAGTGGCTTTTAGTTTTCATAATGGATTTAATTTATATAATGTTGGGTTTTCAGGCGGTATCATTTTAACGATTGTTGTTTCAGTTTTGAAAGTTTTTGGTTTTACGGTTCATGTGAAAAATTTGTGGTATACCGGTGATGCGACCCCTTTCTTTTGGTTTTTACTAATCTTCTTTGTTTACATCTTCTTTTATGGGATGTTAAGCGGAATTACACAAGAGAAAACCACCACGATTGATCAAATGAAGCGAATTGTTGCCGAAGATGGTATATTACCAACCGATTTTTATAAGAAAGAAGGAAAATCAGCAACCCTGGCCAATATGGGGTTGGTAGGAATTTTATCAGTTACTTTCGTGGGTATTTCGGGGGCGCCATTTAATGGACCAACAATTGGTGCCATCATGTCCATTGCAGGTTTTGCAGCAGCCGGGAAGCATGTGCGAAATGTTATTTATATTTATATTGGAGCTTTGCTTGGAGCAATGTTTAAAATGTGGGATTTAACTGAACCAAGTATTATTATTGGTGCCTTATTTGCCACCGGGCTTGCCCCTATTGGAGGGGCGTATGGTCCAGTATTTGGCATCCTTGCTGCCATGATTCATATCTCAGTGGTGCAAAACACGACCGATTTACACTTTGGACTCAACTTATATAACAATGGCTTTGCCTGTGGAATGGTGGCTTTGTTTATTAATGGCGTGGTCAAATTTTTGAAATTTCCTTATAAAGGAGATCCGTTTATTAGACACATGCCTGAATATCAAGCACGAATAAAAAATTTAAAAGGTGAATATCAAAACGAAAGTCAAATAAAATAGAGCTGTGCTCTATTTTTTGTTTTCCGAATTTAGACTATGAAAGACGTTAGAAAAAAGTTATAATATTTATGTGGAAATATGAGAGGAGGCTTTCGTATGGATTGGCCTTATATCATTATCTTAATTGTGGTAATAATTTTATTAATTTATCTGGGATTTTCATATCGTGTATTCCGTCTTTTTTTTGTTAGACAATCAGAAAAAACAAAAATAGAACGAGACACACCCGATAATCCTTTTTGGTTAGCAGAGCAAGAAAGTATCCAATACTTGTCTACTTTGCAGTTAGAAGATATTTATATCATTTCAAAAGACGGCTTGAAATTACATAGTTATTTTATTAAAGCAAAAAAAGAAAGCAAAAGAGTTGTTTTAATAGTTCATGGCTACACGTCTAATGGTTTAGCCATGGGTATTATAGCCAGAAACTATTATGAGAGAGATTTTAATGTGTTGTTGGTTGACCAACGGGCCCACGGGGAAAGCGAAGGCAAATATGTGGGTTTTTCATATCTTGATTCAGAAGATTTATTTCTCTGGCTTGGCCGGGTTGAAGCGATGTTTAACAATGATTGTTGCATAGTAATCCATGGAGAATCGCATGGAGCGGCGACTGTTATGAGTGTCTTTAGATTTGCAGTTTCAAGTAATCTAAAACTATTGATTGAAGATAGCGGTTTTGGCAACGGTTATCAAATGTTATTGGAAACCGGCAAGAGCCATGGCGTTACTTTTGGTAAATTGATGAGATCTGGGGTGGGGTTATGGTGTAGATTACTAGCCCACTACTCACTTAAAAAACTCCGCGCGGATATCTATATTCAAAACGCTACTATACCCGGAATTTTTATTCACGGAGAGAAAGATAACTTTATTCTCCGTTATCACTTTGATGATCTATATGCTGTTTACAAGGGAGAAAAAGAAAAATATCTGCTGGAAAATTGTAACCATGCTTTAGGACGCTATCAAGCGCCAGATCAATACAAAAGGATTATAAATGATGCTATTGATAAATATATTGAAAAGAGAGGAATGTAGTGTATGGATAAAAATTATGATGTTATTGTAGTTGGATCGGGTCCTGCAGGCATTTTCACCTGTTACGAATTTTTGCTTAGAAATCCACGGTTAAAAGTGGTCCTAATTGATAAGGGCCACGATATATATCACCGCAAATGTGCTCTCTTAGAAAAGAAGATCGCTGTTTGTCCTCTACATCCAAATGGCGAGTTTGGGTGTTTTCCGGCGTGTTCAATAACTTGCGGTTTCGGTGGAGCGGGTGCATATTCTGATGGTAAATTTAATATAACTGATGAATTTGGAGGATGGTTGCATGATTATCTACCTAACGAAGAAGTAATTAAATTGATTCGTTATGTAGATGATATCTATATCAAACATGGTGCCCCTCAAGAAATAACTAATCCATATACCAAAGAAGTTAAAGAAATCGAAAAAAAGGGGTATGCGGTGGGTCTAAAATTATTAAGGGCCAATGTTCGCCATCTTGGCACTGAAGAGAATCTTAAAATAATGAAGAATATTTATGAATATTTAAAAGAAGGAATCGACTTTCTTTTCGATACTTCCGTTGAAGATATTATCGAAGATAATAAAACAGTTAAAGGCGTTATTACCAATAAAGGCACAACCATTATGGGCAAATACGTTGTGATTGCTCCTGGTCGAGATGGCGCCGCTTGGTTAGAAGCTATGTTGAAAAAACATCGAGTTAAATTAATTAATAATCAAGTTGATATTGGAGTTCGGGTTGAAACTAATGATATTGTCATGGAAGAAATTAATACCACCCTATATGAAGGTAAGTTTGTCTATAATGCCAGCGTCGGATCGATGGTCAGGACTTTTTGTTCTAACCCATCAGGTCATGTCGTTGTTGAAAATCAATCAGGAGTTATGCTGGTTAATGGTCATGCCTATCATGATCCCCGATATGGCAGCAAAAATACCAACTTTGCCATCCTTGTTTCACATCAATTCTCTGAGCCTTTTACAGAGCCAAATACATTTGCACATGAAATTGCAAAATTAGCCAATAAGTTAACTCACGGTAGTGTCATTGTTCAAAAATATGGTGACATCTTGAAAGGTAGAAGAACCACTGAAAAACGTTTATCAGAAGGGTTTGTCACCCCAACTTTAACAACTGCTGTTCCAGGAGATTTGGGGTTAGTATTACCCTATAACACGATGAAATCTATTATTGAAATGATTGAAGCTTTGGACCATATTACTCCGGGTATCGCCAGCGAACACACCTTGTTATATGGCGTGGAAGCAAAATTTTATAGTGCTAGACCAGAAACAGATAAACACTTTGAAACTTCTATTAAACACTTATATGTTGGGGGAGATGGCGCGGGTGTTACTCGTGGTTTAGCGCAAGCTGGCGCTAATGGGGTATATATTGCCCGTGAAATTCTACAAAAAGAAGGCGTTACTTTATGATTGACAATACCAGGATTAGAGATTTTTTAAATGTATTATCAGATGATAAACCAACACCAGGCGGAGGATCAGTGGCGGCTATAGTCGCTGCCATGGGAGCGGGATTGTGTTTAATGGCAATGAAGATTTCTATGAATAGAAAAGCTTTTCAAGGATTAGATTCAGCCATGCAACAAAAATTAATAGATAGTACAACTAGACTAAACAAAATGAGAAAAGCCATGGTTAAAATGGCTGATACAGATGTCGATTGTTTTGATAATTTTATGATTGCACATCGTAACAAAGATGAAATTGCGATCAAAAAAGCCACCAAAGAGTGCTTCAATGCTCCATACAAACTAGCCCTTATGTGCTTAGATGCACTAGAAGAGGTTAAGATAATGAATGACTACATTGTTGATTCTGTTGTCAGCGACTTACAAATGAGTTATATCTTATTGGAAGCGGCGCTGCGGTCCTGTGATATTAATATGAAAATTAATATGACAAAATATATTGATGCAGGCAGCATCAATAAATACAAGAGCATTATCCCAATGATTGATGTTACCCTTAAGTAGAGGTGAATAAAGTGATAAAAACACCACCCGATATAGAAATTGCACAAAAGCATAAAAAACAACAAATTGCAGATATTGCCAAAAAAATAGGTCTTGAAGCAGATGAATTAGAACTGCATGGTAACTTTATCGCCAAGGTTGACATAAAAGATTCCAAGCGTTTTGCAACTAAAGAAGGCAATCTAATTTTAGTTACGGCAATAACTCCTACAAAAGCTGGAGAAGGTAAAACCACTGTCACTATTGGATTGGGAGACGGCCTATCTAGACTAAACAAACGAACAGTAATTTGTCTACGAGAACCTTCGATGGGTCCAGTTTTTGGCTTGAAAGGTGGCGCAACTGGTGGTGGATATTCGCAAGTGCTTCCAATGGAAGATATTAATTTACACTTCACTGGTGACATGCATGCCATTACTGCGGCTAATAACCTTATTGCTGCGTGTTTAGATAATCATATTTACCAAGGAAATGAACTGAATATTGATGAAAATAAAGTAGTTTGGAAAAGGTGTTTAGATATCAATGATCGAACATTAAGAAATGTTATCATTGGAATTGGAAAAGCAAATGGAATAGAAAGACCAGATGGCTTTAATATTACTGTTGCTAGCGAAGTTATGGCAGTTTTTTGTTTAGCAAAAGATTTAGCAGACTTCAAAGTCAAAATTGGAAAATGCATTGTCGCTTACACTAAAGAAGACAAACCGATTACAGTAAAAGATTTAGGGATTGTTGGTTCGGTAACACTATTGATGAAACAAGCTCTTAAACCAAATATAGTGCAAACCCTTGAAGGGACACCCGCTTTAATTCATGGCGGTCCATTCGCAAATATTGCCCATGGATGCAACTCGTTAATTGCAACGAAATTAGGGCTACAAATGGCAGATTTTGTTGTAACAGAAGCAGGGTTTGGCGCCGATTTGGGAGCAGAAAAATTTCTCGATATTAAGTGTCGAGAAGGTCAGTTAAATCCAAATATGGTGGTGATTGTAGCTACCATACGGGCCTTAAAAATGCACGGCGGAAAAGATAGCGAAGATTTAAATACATGTGATATAGAAGCCCTTTTAAAAGGGGTAACAAATCTTGAAAAACACATTGAAAATATTCAAGCTTTTAATGTTCCTTACGTTATTGCCATTAACAAATTTGCAAATGATACAAATCCAGAGATTGAAGCTCTTCTTCATTGGTGTAAAAAGCACAACCATCCGGTTTTCTTTACAAATGTCTATGAAGAAGGTGGAAGAGGGGCCATCCAACTTGCCGAATATGTGGCTACTCATTGTGATAAATTAAGAAAGTATAAACCTATCTATGAATTAGAGTGGTCAATCGAACAAAAAATATCAAAAATTGCCCAAAGTATTTATGGGGCGCGCCAAGTTATTTATACCGACAAAGCTTTAGAAGATCTTAAACTGATAAAGAAATACGGTTATGAACAAGCTTATATTTGTATGGCTAAAACACAAAATTCTTTATCTGATAATGCAAAATTAATAGGAAGACCTCGCGATTTTGATATAACCATCAAAGAAATTCGTCTATCAGCAGGGGCAAACTTTATTATTCCTTTAGCTGGTGCTATACTTACTATGCCGGGACTGCCCAAGACCCCGGCTGCCAATAAAATTGACATTGATGAAGCGGGCACTATAAAGGGGTTGTTTTAATGGAAAATAGATTACTGGGTAAACCTGTAGTTGCGAATTTAAAAAAAGTAATAAAAGATAAGATTAAAGAATCTAACAAGCAACATTCAATTGCCTTTATTTTGCCAACTAAAAATGAGGCTTCTTTGTCATACTTGAAATCGTGCCAAAAGGTTTGTGATGATGTGGGGGTAACCTTATTAGTGCATTCGTTTGATGGCAGCGAAACTGAGGAAGAATTGATGCAATTGGTTAGTAAACTTAATGTAGCAGATGATATAGATGGAATTATGATTGATCGGCCTTTTCCTAAAGGAATCAATGAAACAAATGTCTATAGTTGCATCTCTCCCCATAAAGATATTGATGGCTGCTCACCATTGAGTAGTGGCTTATTGTTTCAAAATCAAAAAAGTATTGCTCCCTCAACGGCCGAGGCTGTTATAGATTTATTGGATTATTACGGGGTTGAACTTCAAGGTAAGCAAGTGGTTATCGTAAATAGAAGCAAGATTGTAGGCCTACCATTAGCCCTTTTGTTGTTACATAGAAACGCTACTGTCTGTATTTGTCATACCAAAACCCAAGATCTCAAAAAGGAATGTTCGCGAGCTGATATCGTAGTTACCGCCATTGGGCAACCTCACTTTTTTACGCCTGATTACTTTAACCCAACCGCCATCATTGTTGATATTGGAATATCCTTTAATCAAGATGGTGCACTTTGCGGCGATGTTTCATTACCAGCTCAACAAAGTGTTCAAGCCTATACCCCAGTTCCGGGCGGTATTGGACCAATCACAAGTGTCATCTTAATTAAGAATATGTTGAAAGGACAAGGCATATGGTAACAAAATTGTCATACGACCTCAACGATATTGTGGAAATGAAAAAAGAACATCCTTGTGAGAAGCGAAATAAACAATTCCAAATAGTGCGAATGGGTGCAGACATCAAGATTAAATGTCTAGGTTGCGGGAATATAATTATGCTTACGCGTTTTGATTTTGAAAAAAACCTCAAGAAAATAATTGCTAAAGGAGCTAAATAATGCTCCTTTTTTGAGACAAAAAAGGCACTTTATTGGACCAAAACACCTCTCTTTATCAGTTATAATTTAGAGGGGGATTAATTTGCTTGAATTTAAACATGTCAGTAAATCATATCAGCAACACATCATATTCAAAGATCTTAATTTTTCATTCTCGGATACGGGTTTAATTATGATTCTTGGTGAATCTGGAAGCGGAAAAACAACCATATTTAATTTGATTGCTTTGTTAGATATGCCCGATAGTGGGCACATTTTCTATGATTACCAGGATTTAACCACCTTTTCAAAGCAAAAATGTTGTGAATATCGAAAATATAGTTGCTCGATTTTATATCAGAAATATCATCTAATTGAACATTTGAACGTTTTTGATAACATAATGTTGCCATTAGTTATTCAAAATCGCAAAATTGATATACAACCAGTTTTAGCTTTGTTAAAAATTGAAGACAAAGTAACACGTTATCCTTCTTTGTTGTCAGGTGGAGAACAGCAAAGAGTTGCTCTAGCTAGAGCTATTGTCAAAGGCTCTCCCCTGTTGTTAGCCGATGAACCAACAGGAGCTTTAGATTCAAAAAATGCTAAAATCGTAATGGAAATTTTGCAAAAAGAAGCGCAAACCAAATTAGTATTAGTAGTCACACATAATTCCCGGCTAGCCGCCGAGTATGGGGATGACATCTTTTTATTACACGATGGGACTCTTGAGAAAATACGAGGAAAGACTACAAAAAATAAAAACAAACAAGTCAAAAAAGAAAATAAAAGTAATAAAATAATTAGTTGGAAAAATTTAACCACCTTGACCATCAAATCTTTTATTAAAAGAAAAAATAAATATATTGCCTCGATTGGGTGTTACTCTTTATGTTTGGCTTTAATGTTGGTGGTGATGGGTTTAAAAAGTGGGCTTAATTCCTATTGTGATGAATTGATTGTTCGGCGGGGTGATTATAGTTATATAAATCTTTATGGAGTTGAAGATGGAGTGTTAAGTTCAATTGATAATTCAATAATGAATCAATTAGACCAATATACAAATACAATAGTGATTCGCCCTTCTTTGGATTATCTTTTTAACAACTATTTAAGTTTTCCTACTGCTTCAAATAACTATTATGAAGTAAAAATAATTGATGGTATTGAAAAGGCTTATATGAATGAAATGTTCTATGAGTTTTTTAAAATAGATAGCAAAACAATTTCTTTATCAGGATATCTTGATGTTCCTTATTTGCTAGATCGCCAAAAAGAGTATATTTATGTCACATACAAATTTGAACTTGGAGGTGTTTATAACGAGGGGCGTTTATATAACGTTGCTAAACTATATTTACCACGAAAACAAGTTGAAGAAAAAATGCAAACCACCTCGCTTCCCTTGCTTAGTAAGAAGTTAAATAGAAGTGAATTGAATTTATATGAGTACATCAATGAATATGATAATATTACAATTTATTCTCCTATGGAAATTCAAATTTTAAACAATAATCAAAAAGATGAAATATATACCACGCTGCTAGATTGTGAGAGCGCTTATCAAAAATATAGCCAAGCTAACCTTTCTGGAAAATATGTCATAGTGGAGTCGGGCGATGAAATGTTAAGAACTACCTTTAAAGAATTAATCGAAAGTGGGCAACTTGTTATTTTGCTTTTTTTGCTGTCATTAATCTTATCTATTGTCAGTTTGATTTCTTTGTTGATAGTCTTTTCTCTTAAAGAAAGAGAGCAGGAATTTGGAATAATCAGAAGTTTTGGTGGATCAATGAAAGATGTGATTAAACTGATTATATTGGAAGGAATGATTTTTGGCTTAATCTCCTATGCAATTGGAATAATGCTAAGTTGTGTTATTAGAGGTGGTGTATACGAATGGGGGAAGTTCATATTAAAAGAGCAAGATAAAATGGATCTTGTATTGTTACAATGTAGCGACTATTTCTATACATTTTGTGTTGTATTTCTTGTTTTTATTCTTTCGACTATCTCGCCAATATATAAAGGAAAGAAATTAAAAATCATTGAGGTTATAAAAGATGATTAAACTTAGACATATTCGAAAGGAATATATCTATGGAGGTAAAAAAGTTATCATTTTAAATGATATATCTTACGATTTTTTTGCGGGGAAGATATATGCTTTAGTCGGTGAATCAGGGAGCGGCAAAACCACTTTACTAAATATTCTAGGCTTACTCGATACCGATTATTTAGGTTCCTATCGCATCAACGGAATACCAGTAGATAAACAAAATATAAACCGTTTTCGTAACCATTTTGTGGCATATGTCTATCAAACCCCAATAATGTTTAATAAGTTATCTTATGTTGATAACATCAATTTACCCTTAATGCTCAGTAATCAGCAACTAGATAAAATCGTTATTGATAAAACATTAAAAAGATTTAATTTGCAGTTTGAAAAATCAACTGATGTTGATAAATTTTCGGGCGGAGAAATTCAAAGACTTTCATTTTGTCGAGGGTTGTTGGCTAAACGCAAATTGCTTTTATTAGATGAAGCAACCAGCGCACTAGATAAAGCCAATGTTGAATTAGTAAAAAGTGAACTGCAAAAGATTAAGCAAAATAACATAATCATCCTTGTCACGCATGATTTGTCATATGCTAAGCAAATTGCAGACGAGATTATTACCATCAAAGATGGCTCAATAGATCAATCATATCTTGCTTCTTTTCGAAAGGAAGCGTTCACTCTTCCAGCTAATCAAGCGATTGATATAAAGCATTGTTGGAAATTAGGATTTGGCTTATTAAAAGCAAATTACAAAAGATTATTTTCTTTTGTTTCGATGTTATCTGGTTCCATAGTTGGATTGTGTATTTCGCTATCTCTTTGTGGGGGATTTTTAGATTATTTTAAAAAAAGCATTAATCAAGAAATTGATGAAAATCTTTATTTTGTTAGCAAAAAAGACAATCGGGTTTTTCTTCAAAAAGAGATTGATTATTTTTCCAAGCAAAACGG
>CAYIYS010000012.1:0-24503 GCA_964367975.1 uncultured Eubacteriales bacterium | reverse complement strand
GTTTAATATTACCGAAAAAACACTTATTGTCTTTGATGAAATTCAAGATTTCATTGAAATTTCTACCGCGCTTAAGTTTTTTAATATTGATGGTAGATTTGATGTAATATGTAGTGGCTCATTACTGGGTATTAATTATAAAAGAATTGATAGTGTTAGTACTGGATATAAAACCGATTATGAAATGTATTCACTCGATTTTGAAGAGTTTTTATGGGCTAAGGGTTATGATGATAGCCTTAAAAATGAATTCTTAGATAAAATGATTACATTAAAACCATTTACAGAACTTGAATTTAAGATATATATGGAATTATTTATTGATTTCACTATTTTGGGCGGTATGCTTAATAACCCCCATTAAAATATTGAGGGGTTTTATTTTTGTTTATTTATGGTAAAATGGTAGGGTATATTTTTTGAGGTGATTTAATGGAAAGTGAAAAGATGGATTTAGAACAACAGCAATATCAACGTATGACAGAAGCCCCAGTTAAGTCACTTATCATGAAATTAGCTGTTCCTACTATCATATCCATGTTAGTCACTGGACTTTATAATACGGCCGATACTTACTTTGTTTCGCAACTGGGTAAAAGTGTTTCCGGTGCAGTTGGCATTGTCTTTTCTTTAATGGCTATTATTCAGGCCATTGGTTTTACTTTGGGCATGGGAAGTGGCAGCATTGTTTCGCGGGCCCTGGGTAACAAAGATCGCGATAAAGCTAATACTATTGCCTCTAATGCATTTTTCTTGGCTTTAGGGTTAGGTTCTATATTGACCTTATTAGGTCTAATTTTTATTGAACCATTTATGTCTTTATTAGGAGCTACCGAGACCATCTTGCCTTATGCTGTTAGTTATGGTCGCTACATTATTTTTGCCATTCCAATTATGGCAGCTTCCTTTGTTCTCAATGTCTTATTACGTTCAGAAGGCGCGGCCAAGTTTTCGATGATTGGGTTAACTTTTGGTGGCATCTTAAACATTTTCTTAGACCCCTTGTTTATCAATACTTTTAATTTAGGAATAGCGGGTGCTGCGATTGCAACCATTATTTCCCAATTTGTTTCGTTTGCCATTCTGCTTTCTTTCTTTTTATTCAAGAAAAGCATTATTCATTTATCAATTCGGCATGTTTCTTTTCGCCCACGTGATTATTTCGATATATTAAAAACTGGTGCTCCTTCCTTTTTTAGGCAAGGACTAGCTAGTATTGCGACAATCTTATTGAATACGCAAGCTAAACCTTTCGGCGATGCTGCCATCTCTGGTATGTCGATTGTTACTAAGATTTTCATGATGATTTTCTGTGTGGCTTTAGGCGTGGGTCAAGGCTATCAACCGGTAGTAGGCTATAACTATTCAGCCAAAAAGTGGTCGCGACTCAAAGAGGGCTATTTATTCACTTGGCTTGTTGGGACTTTGGCAATGACAACTTTAGGAGCGATTGCCTTTATTTTTGCCCCGACAATAGTGGGCTTATTTATTAATGACGCTGAAGTCGTTGCGATTGGCTCACAAGCCTTAAAATTTCAAGCCATTGCCATGGTCTTTGTTACTACCGGTGTTGTTTGTAATATGACTTTCCAGGCGATGGGCAAGAAGTTGTTGGCGACTATTTTGTCTTGTTGTCGCCAAGGCATCTTCTTTATTCCATTGGTATTAATTTTACCAAAATTTTTGGGTTTATTAGGCTTAGAAATGGTCCAAGCAGCTAGTGATATTTTAACCTTTATCACTTGTCTGCCAATTGCCATTATATATTTAAAGAAAATAGATGAGAAAGTGGGGGAAACTAATGAGCAATTGTTATAAAACCAGTCACTATATTTTCTATTACCCAGATGGTTATATTGCGCAACATATTCAAGAAATTGCTGATTATCAAGAGCAATGTTATCAAGAAATAGAAGAATTTTTTTGTACTTGCAGTGATATTATCATTACTTACCATCTCTTTAATACCCCTTTAGAAGTTGGGGCATGTTATGGTGATAATGAGCCTTGCAATGGTTTTGTTAGGTATGAAAACAATGAAGTATATGCTGTCTATAATCAGGAAGTACAATGTCTAGGTCCGCATGAAGATGCTCACTTAATTTGTCGGGCTTTGCTTGGTTATAATGAAAGAGTTTTTGTGCGCGAAGGGTTAGCGGAGTTTTTTGCTAAAACTTGGCGTGGGATGATAAATGGTCAATCTGTTAGTCTAGAGCATAGTGAGTGGGTTAAACATTTGATGGCGACAGGGCAATATATACCACTGCCAAGTATTTATGACAATGCTGATTTTTATCAAGTAGATTGTCATCTTACTTATCCAATCGCAGGCGCCTTTACCACTTATTTAATGGACAACTATGGCTTTGATTATTATCTAAAATTTTATCAAAATTCTAGTGGCGAAGCATTTCAACAAGTCTATGGTAAATCTTTAGCTCAATTAGAAAAAGAGTTTATCTATAGTTATTATGGAAAAATGGAGTTATAGGTATGGAATTGCTACGCGGTGATTTAATAATACAGGCTGCTAAACTAGCCGATCTTGATCAGTTAATAGCGTGGTGGTCGGATGGCAAGGTCATGGCCCACGCCGGATTTCCCCATGGCTTAAAAACCGATAAGCAAGAATTAGCTGATAAAATCGGCCAGCACGTTGATGATTATCAGCTGCTAGTTATTGTCTATAAAGGGCAATTAATTGGGGAGATGTCTTATCGACTTTTGCCGAGTAATCTAGCTTCAATTGGTATCAAAATCTGTGATTTTAGTCAACAAGATAAAGGTTTAGGTAGTCAAGCTTTAAGCCTGTTAATTGATTATTTATTTACCACTATCAAAGTAAATAAAGTAATTTTAGACACCATGGTTGAAAATAAGCGAGCCCAGCATGTCTATGAAAAGTTGGGCTTTAAGAAAGTTAGAGATAAACCCAATTATTTTAAAGATCAATTAGGGCGTTTACGTAGTGCCATTGATTATGAACTCGAGCCAAGCACCTTTTATCAGGCGATTAGTTAGTTAAAATATTTCTAAATCTTGCTATTCAGAGTATAATGTTTAAATAGTGAGGTGTTGAAAATGATCAGTGAAGAATTTATTAATCGTCGAAAAGCCGTATTTAACAAGTTAAAAGAAAACGAGATGGCCATCCTTTTTGCTGGAGAAGCTCCTCGTAAATCGGCCGATGAAACTTGGCCCCATACTCCGAATCGCAATTTTTATTATCTCAGCGGAATTGCTGAACAAAAGGATGTTATTGTGATGTTAAAATATCATAATTTGGAACAAACCATCCTCTTTATTAATCGCTATGATGAAGTAAAAGCCAAATGGGTTGGTGCCACATTACTAAAAGATGAAGCCACAAAAATCAGTGGAATTCAATCTGTTATGTATCTCGATGAGATGAATGATTTATTAGGCAATTTTTTGCCACATATGGATTCATTATTACTCGATTTAGAAAGACAAGGATTGCAAGAAGCAGCCACGCCGGCTCAAAATTTTGCCGGGGTTATTGCAATCAAGTATCCTTTCTTGAAGATTGTCAACTTATATGATACTTTGGCGGCTTTAAGAATGATTAAATCGCCAGAGGAAGTGGCCGAAATTAGACAAGCCATTGCCATCACAAATAAAGGGTTTAAAGCCTTGTTGCAACATGCCAAAGCCAGCATTGGCCATAAAGAACATTATTTGGAAGCTTATTTTGATTGTGCTATCAAACAAAATGGTGCCAGTGATTTTGCTTTTGAAACCATTGCAGCAGGCGGCAAGAATGCTTGCATTTTACATTATCGAGCCAATGATTCTTTATTAAATGATAAAGAATTAGTTTTATTTGATATGGGAGCCGAGTATAACTACTACAAATCGGATATTTCCCGGACATTCCCTTTAAATGGGAAGTTTACGGCGCGCCAAAAACAAATTTATCAAATTGTTTTAGAGGGTCAAAAAGTAGTCATGAAGCATGCCAAACCTGGCATCTCTTGTGCGCAATTAAATCAAGAATTAATCAAATACTTTGCTCAAGAATTGAAAAAAATTGGCTTAATTAGACAAGATGAAGAGTGCGCTAAATATTATTTCCATGGTTGTTCACACCATATAGGTTTGGATACGCATGATGCGCAAATCATGTATGCTCCTTTACAAGAAGGTTGTGTTATTTCTAATGAACCAGGGCTTTATATTGCTGAAGAGGGTCTAGGGATTAGAATTGAAGATGATTTATTGATTACCAAAAATGGGTGTGAAAACTTATCTGTTGATATTATTAAGTCAGTCGAGGATATTGAAAAATTTATGAAATAAATAAGTAGAAAGTGGGCGAAATGATGGAAGAATCGTTTGAAAAAGTAATCACCATTGGGGTGAATGTCGCTGCCGAAACCAACTATCAAGAGTCCATGGTCGAATTAATCAATCTTTGTAGCGCTTGTGAGTATGAAAGTGTCACAAGTGTAGTTCAAAATTTACCAAAAGTAATTGGTGGAACTTATCTTGGCGAAGGAAAACTAGCTGAAATTAAAAACTTAGCAGCTGAACTAAACGTTCACCGTTTGGTTTTTAATGATGAGTTAACTCCAAGCCAAATTCGTAATATTGAAAAAGCTACTGATTGTGTGGCCATGGATCGCAGTGCGTTGATTATTGAAATATTTGTCAGAAGAGCCAAAACAAGAGAAGCCAAACTCCAAGTCGAAATTGCAGCCTTAAAGTATATGTTGCCGCGCTTAACTGCTTCCAATGCCAATTTGGCTCAACAAAGTGGCGGTAGTGGAGTCAGAAACAAAGGTGCGGGAGAGAAGCAAATAGATATTGATAAATACATTATTGGCTCGCGCCTTGATTTACTTTCGCGCGAATTAAAACAAATTGCCGCTGAAAGAAAAAATCGACGCAAACAAAGAAGCAAAAGAGCAATTTTATCAGTTGCAATTGTGGGCTATACCAATGCTGGCAAATCGACGTTGATGAATTATTTATTAACGCTGAGTGGAGCCAAAAAAGAAAAACAAGTTTTAGAAAAAGATATGTTGTTTGCTACATTAGACACTTCGGTGCGGAAAGTTATATTACCGAGCAATAAAAGCTTTATTATTTCAGATACGGTCGGTTTTGTCTCGCGTCTACCGCATGATTTAATTCAAGCCTTTCGCTCCACTCTTGAGGAAGCTAAAGAAGCCGATCTTTTATTAAATGTAGTCGATTTGTCTAATCCTAATTATTTAGAACAAAAACAAGTTACACTTGAGACTTTAAAAGCTATTGGAGTGGAAGATGTGCCGATTATTACTGTTTATAATAAGTTAGATTGTTGCACTAACAATCACGAAAATAGCGCAACAGAGGTTTATGTCAGTAGTAAAAGTGGGGCGGGAATCAGCAAATTATTGCAAGTTATTGAGCAGACCTTATTTGCCGATTATTCGCTAGTCAAACTAGTCATACCTTATAGTGATGGCCAAGTGATGGCTATCTTGCATCAAGAGGCCAATATCATTACCTTGCAAGAAGAAGATGATGGATTTCATTGTGAGGTTGAAGTTAGTCCAATTGTTAAAGGCCAAATGAAAAAATACATTGTGGCATAGAGGAAATTTGATTTCCTCTTTTTTTATAGCCAAGTAGATTGTTAAATCGTATAATGAAAGGGTATGTAAATATGGAGGTAACTAATATGAATAGTCAAAGAGCTTACAATTTATTAAAAGAGATTGGTTTTGTTAGACGCAGTGGAACAAGCGAAGAATTAAAAGCGGAAAAAATCATTCAAGCCCAGTTGGAGCAATTGGGAGTCGACAGTCAGATTGAAGAATTTGAAGTTCAACTGCCTTTACTGCATAAGGTTCAACTAGAAGCTGATGGTAAAGAATATGAAGTTACAGCCTATGAGTGTTGTGAATCGACCCCAAAAGAAGGCCTTGTTGCACCTTTTTATTATATGGAAACGACCAGTGAGGTTGATAAAGTCAATGCCAAAGGCAAGATTGTTTTAGTTAATGGTTATTTAAATCATGCCACTTATAAGGCTTTGGTTGAAGCGCAAGTCTTGGCTTTTATTACTTTTAGTGGTGATGTGATAAGAGATAATAAGCGCAACTCAGATTTAGACGTTCGCGAATTAAGAGCACAACTTCATCAAGAATTTGGTAAACTTCCAGGCGTTCATTTGCGGACAGCAGATGCGCAAAAATTAGTTAAACAAAAACCAAAAATGCTTAAATTAGTCATTGATCAAGAAACATGTACCAATAAATCCCGGAACTTGATTAGTGAGATTAAGGGGAGTCAATATCCAAATGAAGTAATCACTTTTACCGCTCACATTGATACGGTTCCTTTTTCTAAAGGTGTTTATGATAATGGGGCGGGTTCAGTTATCATTCTCGAAATGCTTCGTTATTTTTTGCAAAATAAACCAGCTAGAACAGTTAGATTTATTTGGTGTGGCAGTGAGGAAAGAGGACTTTTAGGTTCAAAAGCTTATGTCAAAGACCATAAGGATGAGTTAGAAAAGATTGTTTTAGTCATCAATGTGGATGTTGGTGGAGTAGTACTAGGGAAAGAATTGGCCATAGTAACAGCTGACCAATCTCTGGCTCACTATGTTGATTATTTAGCTAAAGAAAATGGTATCGCCTTAACCGTTCGCCAAGATATTTATTCAAGTGATTGTATACCTTTTGTTGATCAAGGTATTCCGGCTATTAACTTTGCCCGTTTTGGTGAAGGAAATGCCGCTCATATTCATAGTAGAATGGATTGTTTAGATTTTATTTCTGCCGCGGCTTTAGGGTCAACAGGTTGCATGGTTGAGTTGTTTGCCAACAAAATGGCTAATGCTGTTGCTTTCCCTGTTCCTAGAACTATTCCCGACAACATTATTGAAAAAACCAATAATTATTTAAATAAACAAAAGAAATAAGGTAATAAAATGACTCGTATTAAGCAGTTGCAAGCATTAATGATTAAAAACCAGGTGGAACAAGTACTAGTTTTTGAGTCCAGTTCAATTTATTATTTGACGGGCATTAAAATTAGGCAGACTTTAATGTTACACGCATTATTGGTTCCCTCTTTTGGTCAGGCACAACTTATTTATTATACAATTCAGCGTTATGAATTGAAATTTTCGCAAGTTAAAGAAGTAGATTTTTTACCTTATTCGCGCTATATCAAACCTCTTGATTTTTTGGCTAGTTTGCTGGCTAAGCGAGTAAATTTAGATAAAGATTTTCCACTTGGTTATCTTGAGAAGTTACGCCAACAACTTGATTTTACTTTCCAAGTTGATGATTTAGTTGATCAACTAAGAGAAGTCAAAGACGAGCAAGAACAACAAGACCTTAGAATAGCTTCTAAGTATTCAGATGAAACGATCAGTTATGCCAAAAGTTTATTAGTTCCAGGTATTAGCGAAATTGAGTTACACAATAAAGTTGTTGAATATATTAAAAGTATTCCCGCTTGTGATATCTCTTTTACACCAATGATTATGTTTGACAATAATATATCTAACCATCATTGCAATACCAACTTAGTCTTTACTAATCATTCAGTAGCAATGTTTGATTTGGGTGTCAAATACAAAGAGTATCACGGCGATGTCACTAGAATGTTTTTCCATCGTTGTAATAGTCAAGAATATGGCTATTACCAAATAGTTTTAGCAGCTAACTTAGCTGCAATAAAAACTATCAAAGCAGGTCGTACATTTGCCGATGTTGATAATGCCAGTCGGGCAGTTTTAGCTAAATATAAAATGCTTGATCTAAATCTATTTTTCGTCGGTCATAGTGTCGGCTTAAAGATTCATGAACTAGATTATGTCAGTTCGCTCAACAATAAAAAACTCAAAGCGGGAATGGTCTTCTCGATTGAGCCGGGTTGTTATTTTAGCAATAAAATTGGAGTTAGGGTTGAAGATTTGATTATAGTTACTGACCAAGGCTGTGAAGTCTTAAACCACTTTTCGAAAGAAGATGTCTTCCTTGATTAACAAAAAACTCTTTAATTAGAGTTTTTTATTTGGCTTTAATCTGAGTGATTAGAAAGGATACAGCAGCACAGACAAGACAAATCAGAATGGCCATTAAACCTTCAAAGTTCATACTTAGGCCAGGGAATATGACAATAATAGAAGCTGAAACAAAGCCAATAACGGCCCAATTGGCTTGGATCTTAAATCTTTTAAAGATCCGCCAGATAAATCTAGCACCTAATAAAATACCAACTAAACAGCCTAGGGCTACCGGAATTAACATAACAATGTTTAAGTCGCTAATGGCTGTAATTATGGTTTGATATTGGCCGAGAATCAACAAAATTAATGAACCACTTGCTCCGGGAATGATCATCACAAAAGCGCCTATAATTGAAGCGAAAAACAACTTGATAAAAGTCGTCAAACTTAGAGTTGTTTCAATAACATTAATCGGAGATTGGATAAAAGATAAAGCGACAATAATTCCCGCACCCGACAAAAAAGACAGCACATAAGATAATTGAAACTTCTGTGCTCCAGAGTGTCTTACTAAAAAAGGCAGACCGCCAATAATTAACCCGATAAAGCCCCAACCTAAGTACAGAGTATGGGAAACCATCAACTGAGAAATTAGATTGGAGAAAGCAAAAACTCCAATGGCCGTACCAATTCCAAGCATAAGGATTAATTTCCAATGTTCTTTGATTTTCTCTTTTTTGAAAGAAAGAAACTCAATTAATTGTTGGTAAGCGTGCACCAAAACTACCACGGTCCCACCACTGACGCCTGGAATAGGAAAACACATGCCAATTAAAATACCTTTTAGTATATTTAAAAAATGAGTCATAATCATTGTTTTTTTAAAAAAACAGACATTAATCCACTTTTTTCTTTCATATTAAAACTTGTAAGTTACACCAATACCGATGGTACCGGGGCCACAGTGGGCACAAACGTTAATGGAAATAGGCGTAATATGGATTTGAAAGTTAGGAAAACTTTCTTTCATGGCTTCATAAGCGATTTGGGTAGTCGCTGGGCAATCAAATTCAACAATATGAATATCATATTCGCTTGGGTCATAGTTATGCGATTTAAAATCTTTGATGATAACTGGTAAAAATTGTTTAACCGAACGAGTGGTCGAGCCTTTTAAAATCTCACCAGATATAAAGCGCAGAACGGGTTTAATTCCTAATAAGTTGCCAACACTAGCAGCTAAAGGCGAAATTCTTCCGCCTCTTTTTAAAAAGGTTAAACTTTCAGGAATAAAGTAGATGTTTTCAATTCCGTGCCACTTGTTACATTCGCTGACGATTTGCTCACTAGTTAGACCCATCTGATTTAATTTGACAGCATGTTTGACGACGCTGCCCATAAAAGAACAAACACTTAAGGCATCAACAATGATGACTTTGTCACCATATTTTTGAGCACATAAGGTTGTAAACATACTATTAATACTAGATAGTTTAGAAGAAATAGTAAAGTGAATAACTTTTTGATAGCCTTTAGCTAAAATATTATCAAAGAATTGTTCCATTTCATAAGGAGTAGGAGTGGAAGTCTTGATGTCGCTTCCATGTCTCATTTTATCGGCTAAAATAGAGGGAGTAATATCAACTGTATCATGAAACTCTTGTTCATCTACAATAACATTTAAGGGTAAAACAAAAACGCCTAATTGTTGGATTTCATCTGAGCTCAAAGCGGCGGTAGTATCACAAGAAATAGCGACTTTATTCATAAAAAATTTCTCCTTTTTTGTTAAGTATGCAATTAGTAAACTACTACTCTAGTATATCGCATTTTAAAATAAGTGGCAACTTTTTTAACCTTTCTTCACTTGATGGCGTTTGGCTAATTCAATCTTAATATCATTGAAATGTTCCCGGTCAATATTGCCTCTTCTAGCAAAGAAAGAGGAAAGAAGAAAAATTAGTCCAGGTAAGATAGCAAAGACGACGCGAATGGCTAGTAGGGCACTAGTCGGTTGGTTAATGATTTCACTACCAATGGCTTCTTGGTAACCAAACAAGCCCAGGATAAAGGAAACAGTAGCAACTCCGACACCCGAAGCAACTTTATATAAAAATTGGACAATTCCATAATAGGCTCCATCACGGCGGACGTGATTAGTATACTCATCAATTTCAATGACATCGGGAAGACAAGCCCAAGGTAAGATCTGGACACAAGCCATTCCAATTCCAGCTAGGATAGTAAAAGTAATCAAATCAAAGTATTGTTGGGGCCGTAATAAGAGGACTAATAATAAAACAACTGCTAAGTAAATTGCGCCAATGGTATAGACTTTAGATTTATTATATTTTTGTGATAATTTGACCCAGAAAGGGGCTGCTAAAATCGCACAAACTAAAGGAATGGCGATAAAAATCATCGCTTCACTTCCACCAGCAAAACCTAAAGTATCATTCACATAAAAGACAAAGATGGACATGATAATATCAAAACCCACCATTGATAGTAAGTAGAATAGTGTGATATTTCGAAACTCTTTTAGTTGCCAAAATTGTTTTAATGTTTCAAAAAACCCATAATGATTATCCTTAGTATCGCTGACAATGTGCTCTTTAATATTCAGACCACTAATGAACATCACTACAAAGGCAATCAAGCCAAACAAAGCGCTCGCTGCTAAGTAAGCTTGGGCTTCACTTTGGAAGAGTTGATAAAAAACGCTAGTATTACCATCAGCAAATAAAGCAAAAAATGCGGCCCCTAGTAAGATCCCAATATTGGCCATGATAATGCGAACTCCATTCAATGATGTTCTTTCATCATAGTCATCCGTAATATTGGCAGTCAGTGAATTATAAGGAATATAAACGATGGTCCAAACTGTATTAAATAACAAGTAGGCACCAGTATAGTATAAAAACTTAAAAAATTGAGCAGTTTCGGGCCCAAAAGGGACTAACCACAAAAGGACAAAGATCAGCCCATAAGGGAGGCTGCCGAAAATCATGTAGACTCGTCTTTTGCCCCATTTGGAGTGGGTTGAGTCACTGATTCTGCCCATTAAGTAATCGCTAATAGCATCCCAAACTCGAGCAATGATAAAGATTAAGCCTGCCCAAGTGGTATTTAAGCCGGCAACTTTGACAAAGAAATAAAGCAGATAGAAATTGATAGCGGCTAAGACGATATTACTTGATAAGTCTCCCAAACCATAACAGAATTTCTCTTTTTTAGTTAGTTTGTTCATAAAGTGCCTCTTTCATAGGATGTCAATATCTTAGCATAAAACGCTTATGACTGATATATCTTTTATTGAATGTGCTTTGAATTAAGTCTATAATTGCAATGAAAGGGTGATTAAATGAAAAGAATTGCCATTATCGGAGCAGGAGCTTTAGGTTGTCTTGCAGCGATCAAAATAAAAGCAACTTTAGGTCCTAAAGTGGAAGTTTTCTTGTATGAAAGAAATGCTAGAATCGCCCGTAAAGTGGCCAATAGTGGTAATGGTAAAGGTAATTTAACAAATATTCATGTTTCACCACTTCATTACAATGATCCCGCTTTTGTTCAACCAATTCTGACTAGCTATAATTGTGATTATCTGCGGACTTATTTCACCTCGATTGGGTTATTAACCCGGATTGATGAAGAAGGTCGCGTTTATCCATATAATGAATCAGCTAATTCAATTGTCGATGTTTTGCGTTATCAAATTGAAAATCTAGGCATTAAGGTGATAGCAGAATACGTTGATTCGCTGCAATACTTGGATCATCATTTTTTAATCGAGACAGAAAGTTTTGATTATGTGATAGTAGCTATTGGTTCAATTGCTGCTAGCTTAGAAAAAAAGAATCATTTAACAGCTAGTCTTGAAAAATTGGGTCATCCTATTACGACCCTATCTCCAAGTTTGGCCCCATTGCCAACCACTTCGCCATTAATTGCTGGGTTAAATGGTGTGCGGGTGAAAGCCCAAGTGACTTTGTTGATTGATAGTAATAATAGCAAAAGTGAAGAAGGAGAAGTTTTGTTCAAACAAAAAGCTGTCTCCGGTATTGTTATTTTTAATTTAACAAGTTTCTATAATCGTTACTTACAAGTTAATCCCTCTAAATCTGCTTCCCTTATTATTGATATGTTTCCCCAATATACTACTAGCGACTTGGCCACCTTTATTCAAGAGCAACAAAAGCGCTATGCATGGAAAAGTCTAAGTGAGATTCTAGCCGGGTTAGTGCATAAAATGATTGGTCTAGCGGTGGTTAAAGCCATCCAACTTCAAGGTCAGGAAGTAAATGCGACCTCCTTAGCACAAGAGTTGAAAAACTTTACTATTCCGGTTGAACCCCCAACCGACTATGCTAGCTGCCAAGTAATTAGTGGGGGATTTGAGACAAAATTTATTAATGCAAATAGTTTAGAATCGCAAATTATTAGCAACCTCTACTTAGGAGGAGAAGCTTTAAATATTGATGGCGACTGTGGTGGGTATAATTTACATTATGCCTTTGCTTCAGGCTTAGCCATTGCTGCAGATATAATTGACAAGGAGAATAAGTAAAATGTCGTTATTAAGTTTTGTTGATGTTTTTGCAAATACCAAGGTTTTAGTTTCACTCCTAATTGCCATACTAGCTATCGTTGGGAGTATTATTTTAGCTAAACACTATAAATTAACAAATTATCAAATCTTAATTTTTATTTTATTAGTGTGTTTTTGGTTTTCAATTATCGTAGCTCGAGATTATCGCAAAGCTTATGCGGCGATGAGTTATGAAGTCGGTGGTTTGAATCTTGGTGAAGCCTTGGCTGCGACTATCGCAGCGGCTTATGGTCTAGTTTCGATCTTTGCCCGTATTACTTTCTTTGGTTTAAGTGATTTCTTTAAAACTCGGAAATTTTTTATTGGCTTAGCTTTAGTTTTAGTAGCGGGGTCTTCTTTATATGTAGTTATCCAACCTAGTTATACTAGTTTATTGATTTCTTCGCTTTGCTTCGGCTTAGGAGCTTCCTTATTAGCCATGTTTAATGTTATTTTTGCTGATACCTTTTCGTCAGAGCAAGCGATGGTCTCGGTTTCTATTCTTTCTATTTCGCCACTTATTTCCGAATTATTAGTGGCTCCTTTTCAATATTATGCGACTTTATCAACTCCACGAAATTATTCCTTTCTCTGGATTGTTAGTGTAGTCACTGCTTTAATTTGTTTAATCTTTTTGTTCTTTATTAAGGAAAACAAAGCCAAAACTCGAAATTTTACTTTGCAACATTTTAAAGTTGCCTTAAAAGATCACCGTTTTATGATTATTTGCATTATTGGCATTCTGATTTCTTTTATTAAATTTTCAACCAGTGGTTCTAATATGACTAACTTTTCAAATTTAATTAATATGGATCCCCTCGAGGTGGCTTATTTAGGAGTGTTATTTTCAGTTACTCAATTAGTTGCCGGTGTTTTGATGGGTACTGTTTTAACTAAAAAAATTGGCGTGAAGTGGACTTTAATACTCGGCGTTTTATTAAGTGGAATTTTCTCTTTGGTGGGAAGTTTTATTACCGCACCAACTTTATTGTTTATCAGTTATGGCTTAAATGGCATTGGTTATGGTTTAACTTATAATGTTTTGATTGGGATTGCTTTGCAACCTTTTGGTAAAGAAATGCGTGATGTCAGCATGGGGATTTTCCAAACTTTTTTTGCGATTGGAATTTTCTTAGGTGATAAAATTTATAATATTGTAATTGGTCTTTTGCAAGGAAATTTCAGTGGGATTCAGTTATATCAACGAACTTTTTTAATTACAGCAGTGGTTTGTGGCTTAACTATTATCTTATGTTTTATCGTCTTTAAAAAGCGCAAAGCAGTTTCGAAAAAAAGTTCACTTGATAATCAATGAGAAGATTGTTATTATTAATCCGTTAAGGATGTGAATATAATGAAAAAAATTGTAACGTTATTTTGTGCTATCTTACTAGCTTTTGGTTTCACCAGTTGTGGCAATAAAAACGGCTTAAGCCAAGATCAAAAAATCTTGTTAGAGGGTGAAAACGAGATTGCTGAGATGGTTGAGATAAGTAAGGATGAATTTCAATCCATGCTCGAGGCAAAAGAAGATTTTGTCATCATGCTCAGTCAAAAAGGTTGTGCTGGTTGTGCGGCTTTTAAGCCTTTAATCAATGATTTAGTTGGTAAAACTGACAGTGTCATCTATCTTGTTGAAACTTTGGTGACAGATTTAGTTGATTATAAATACACTCCAACTTTAGCCTTTATTAAAGCGGGCGAAGTTGTTGAAAAAAGTGATCCAACAACTAAAGCTGAAGTTTTTGAAAAATATAATGAATTAGAAGCCTATATTTCTAGCTATGCCATTTATCCTTCTCTACTCGAAATTAATGTTGCCGATTTAAGAAGCAAAATTGTTAATAATGAGTCTTTT
The DNA here is from genome assembly GCA_964367975.1 of uncultured Eubacteriales bacterium. Taxonomy (GTDB): domain Bacteria; phylum Bacillota_I; class Bacilli_A; order RFN20; family UBA1709; genus CAYIYS01. The sequence goes on along the minus strand of CAYIYS010000012.1, from coordinate 10,082 downwards.
GTTATCTATTATGCATGGGATAGTTGTAGCGATTGTACCTACATGCATTTTAATTTCTTAGATGACTATCAACGTAATTATACTAAGGAACAAAAATATTACTATATTGAGACTTCTGAGTGGCGCAAAGATGGGGCTGATACTGAAATTTGGAAAGCTTTTGCAGCCGAATTTAAGATTGATTCATATCGGGGCGGTAAAATTCCAACTTTCCAATATTATGAGCAAGGTGAATTGGCTGAGATGGCGGTTTACTTAAATGATTCAATCGGCTCAAGCAGTGATGAAGTGACGGGCAATGTCACCTTATCAGTTACCGGTTGTTTCTATGAAAATGCTGAGATTCTTGGTAAAGAATTTAAGGGCTCTTCCTTTGCCGAAGCTTATAGTGCTTATAAAGATGGAGTAAAAGCCTATCATAATGCGAAGTTGAAAAAATTCTTAGATACAAATTTAGCCAAGGTGTAATAATTATTTAAAAGCTTATACTTTGCAAGTATAAGTTTTTTTTCGGCTGTGTTATAATAAATTAGTGAGGTGTTTTAAGTATGGAAAAGTATGTTTTAGCAATCGATCAAGGTACAACTAGTTCCAGAGCCATTCTTTTTGATAAGCATGGTAATAATGTTGTCACTGCTCAAGAAGAATTTAAACAATTTTTTCCTTCTTCGGGTTGGGTTGAACAAGATCCTTTGGACATTTGGTTATCGGTTGTAAATATTATTAATGGGGTCACTTTGAAAAAGGGAATTCAAGCGGAGCAAATTGCGGCCATAGGTATTACCAATCAACGCGAAACCACCGTGATTTGGAATAAACATAGTGGGAAGCCGATTTATAATGCGATCGTTTGGCAATCACGCCAATCGCTCAAGATTTGTGAAAAACTAATTAAAGAAGGTTATGAAGATAGTGTTCGCCAAAAAACTGGGTTAATTATCAATCCTTACTTTTCGGCCACTAAGATTAGGTGGATTTTAGATAAAGTTGAAGGAGCCCAAGAGTTGGCCGAACAAGGGGATTTATTATTTGGTACTATTGATAGTTGGCTTGTTTGGAAACTAACTAATGGCAAAGTCCATGTTACTGATTATTCAAATGCCTCAAGAACCATGTTATTTAATATCAATACTTTAGAATGGGATGAAGAGTTGTTAAACCTTTTAAACATTCCTAAATGTATGTTACCTCAAGTTCGCTCTTCTAGTGAAATCTATGGTTATGCTGAGAATTTATCGCCTTTTTCTAAAGAATTAGCGATTCCAATTGCGGGCATAGCCGGCGACCAACAAGCCGCCTTGTTTGGTCAATGTTGTTATGAACGTGGCCAAGCCAAAAATACTTATGGTACCGGTTGTTTTATGTTGATGAACACCGGCGATCAACCAATTTTTTCGAAAAACGGTTTACTGACCACCATTGCTTGGGGTTATCAAGGACGGATTACTTATGCATTAGAAGGTTCAGTCTTTGTCGGCGGTAGTGTAGTGCAATTTCTCCGTGATGGCTTGCGAATGTTAAAAAATAGTCGCGAGAGTGCTAAATATGCCGAACGAGTCGATTCAACTGAAGGTGTTTATTTTGTCCCGGCTTTTGTGGGCTTAGGGACACCTTATTGGGATAATCAAGCACGGGGAGCCATCTTTGGCTTAACTCGAGGCACCACTAAAGAACACCTGGTTAGAGCCGCTTTAGAGTCAATTGCTTATCAATCCAAAGATGTTATGGAAGTAATGCAAGCCGAATCAGAAATTAAATTAAAATCATTGAGCGTTGATGGTGGAGCCACTGAAAATGCTTTCTTAATGCAATTTCAAGCCGACATTCTTAACTGTACCATTAATCTACCAGCGGTTTTAGAAACAACCGCTTTAGGAGCGGCCTATTTAGCGGGTTTAGCGGTTTCTTTCTTTGAATCTAGAAGTGAAATATGCGTCAAGCATACCATTAATCAAGTTTTCAAACCGCAATTAGAGCCGGCTAAAGTTGATAAATTATATGATGGGTGGAAAAAAGCAGTCGCAGCCACTCGTGTCTTTAAAATGTAGGGGGTAGGAGTTATGTATGATGTCATCATCATTGGCGGTGGAGTAATTGGCTGTGCTATCGCTCATGAATTAGCTCGCTATCAATTAAAGACTTTAGTCGTGGAAAAAGAAATGGATGTTTGTGAAAAAACCAGTATGGCGAATAGTGCTATTGTCCACTCTGGTTATGACCCAGCCCCAACTTCAATGAAAGCTAAAATGAATGTTAAAAGCAATGCTATGTTTGATGAAGTGTGCCGTGATTTAGATGTCGAATTCAAACGGCATGGTTCCATCACTTTAGCTTTTAATGAACAAGAATTAGAAACTTTAAAAAAGTTACAACAAAATGGTAAATCAAATGGAGTCGAGACCATCTTATTAAGTGCTGCTGAAGTCAGAAAAGCCGAACCATTTGTGCAAGAAGAAGTAGTCGGGGGCTTATTGGCTCCAAGTTGTGGAATTGTTAACCCTTTTGAGTTAACCGTCGCCTTAATGGAAAATGCTATGGATAATGGTGTTCAACTGCAACTTAATAGCGAAGTGACTAATCTTCAGCATTGTCAAGATTATTACGCTGTTGAAATCAATCACCAACAAATATATCAAACTCGTATTTTGATTAATGCTGCCGGCTTATATAGTGGCGTAATTGCCAAAATGGCCGGGAACGATCAGATTACGATTAGACCACGAAAAGGTCAATATTATGTGCTTGACCATTTTGAGGCTCCTTTTGTTAAACATACTCTATTTCCATGTCCTTCTGAAAAAGGCAAAGGTGTTCTTGTAACTCCGACCACCCATGGTAATTATTTAATTGGACCTTCGAGTGAATTTCAAGTAAATAACGATTATGATGATTGTGCGACCGATGCTGCTGATCTAGCCTATGTCAAAGAAAAAGCAGTCAAGATGGTTAAAAATATTCCCTTTAATCAAATGATTAGAGTTTTTGCTGGTGAAAGAGCGGTTTCTCAAACTGATGATTTTATCATTGAAGAAGATAGTAAGAGTCAAGACTTATACCACGTGGCGGGTATTCAATCGCCTGGGTTAGCTTCGTCTTTAGCCATCGCAACTTATGTTGTCGATTTGATTAAAAAGAATCATCCATTGGCGTTGAACCCTAATTATGTCAAGTATCGCCGCCCCTTGATTAGAATGAACGAAAAATCAAGCGAAGAGAAGCAAACTTTAATTGCCAAAAATCCTAAATTAGGAAAAATCATCTGTCGTTGTGAAATAATTTCTGAAGCCGAAGTTTTAGATATCATTCACCGTAATTGTGGCGCAACGACAATTAGAGGTGTGAAGAAGCGGACTAGGGCGGGTTTTGGTAAATGCCAAGGCGGCTTTTGTGAAGCAGCAGTCTTACATATTTTAGCCCGTGAGTTACACCAAGATCCTTTAGATATTCGTTATGGTAATTCAGCTTCCTATATCTTGTTAAGCAAAACCAAGCTCGGAGGCGATAAGCGATGAAAGAGATAGATATTGTAATTATCGGTGGCGGTAGTGCTGGTTTAGCCGCCGCTATTGCAGCCCATGATCAAGGGATTACCAATATTTTGATTATTGAAAAAGAAAAGAATTTAGGTGGAATTTTAAATCAATGTATCCATACTGGTTTTGGGTTACAAGAGTTTAAACAATTGATGAGTGGTCCTGAATATGCTGAAAGATTTATTAATCAATTACAACAACGCCAAATAGATTACTTGTTAGAAACTGTCGTTTTAAGTCTTGATGAGCATAAGAATGTTTATTATTCTAATGAACAAGAAGGTTATCAAGTTATTCATGCTAAGGCCATTATTTTAGCGGCTGGTTGTATGGAAAGAAATAGAGGAGCAATTGCAATCCCAGGAGATCGACCTTCAGGTGTGATGACCGCTGGAATTGCCCAACGTTATTTAAATATCGATGGTTATTTAGTTGGGAAAAAAGTTTTTATTTTAGGTAGTGGTGATATCGGACTGATTATGGCTCGTCGAATGACATTAGAGGGAGCTCAAGTTTTAGGGGTTGCCGAACTGATGCCTTATTCTAATGGCTTAACTCGGAATATTGTTCAATGCTTAATGGATTTTGATATTCCTTTATTCTTGTCGCATACGATTACTAAAACGATTGGTAGAGGGCGATTGGAAAAAATTGAAATATCTCAAGTGGATGAACATTTTCAACCAATTAAAGGAACTGAAAAGTTGTTTGAAGTTGATACTTTGCTACTTTCAATCGGGCTGATCCCTTATAATGATTTGTTAGATGCCTTTGATATTGCCGCTAACCCAAAAACCAAGGGGGCGGTGGTCAATGAATCATTAGAAACGGAGTGTCCAGGTATTTTTTCATGTGGTAATGTCTTACATGTCCATGATTTAGTCGATTTTGTCACTAATGAAGGCAGAAAGGCCGGCCAAGGCGCTGCTAAATATATCAAGGGAGAACTTAATCATACTAATAAAAACATTAATGTTTTAGCAGGTAAAGGCATTAGTTATATTGTGCCTAATCGCATTAACGTAGCAAATGTAGAAGATAAAGTAACTTTGAATTTCCGGGTAGTTACGCCTTATACCGCTAAGAAATTAAAAATCACTTTGAATGGTAAGCCACTCAAAACTATTTTTAAACCTCATATGTTACCAGCTGAAATGGAAATGTTAGATATTAGTAAAGATTTATTAACAGAAACTGTCGGCGATCTATGTATAGAAGTGGAGGGAATCTAGATGAAAGAAATTATTTGTATTGTCTGCCCGAAAGGCTGTCATATTAAAGTCGATGAAGACAACAACATCAGTGGTTACTCTTGTCCTCGGGGGTTGCAATATGCCCAAAATGAAATCACTTGTCCGCAAAGGACCTTAACTTCAACTGTTAAGATTATCTCTACAGAAATTGCCAGATTACCGGTAGCTAGTAATGGTGATATCCCGAAGAATATGATGTTTGCGATTATGGATGAGTTGGCTAAAATTGAAGTCAAAGCACCCATTAAATTATATGATGTGATTATCAAAAACGTGCTTCAAACTGGCGTAGATATTATCGCTACCAGAAGCATTTACAAATAAATAGGAGGAAAACAACATGAAAATATTTATTGATACCGCTAATGTCGCAGAGATTCGCGAAGTCAGCAAATGGGGCATTGTGGATGGAGTTACTACTAATCCATCATTAATAGCTAAAGAAGGTAGAAAATTGGTCGATGTTATCCATGAAATTACTGCCTTAATTGATGGACCGATTAGTGCTGAAGTGGCTGAAGGCCAAGCTGAAGAGATGGTTAAAGAAGCTCAAGTATATGCCAAAATGCATGCAAACATTGTAATTAAACTTCCGATGACCATTGAAGGACTAAAAGCCTGTAAAGAATTAAGTAAACTAGGTATTCATACCAATGTAACTTTGGTTTTTAATACAGCCCAAGCGTTAGCTGCTGCTAAAGCAGGTGCTACTTATGTTTCACCTTTTATGGGTCGCTTAGACGATATTGTTAAAGGAACCGGCGAAGATTTAATCCAAAAGATTGCAATTATTTTTGATAGTTATGGTTATACGACACAAATTATTGCGGCTTCTATTCGCAACGTTGAACATGTCGAACAAGCCATGTTAGCCGGCAGTGATGTCGCTACCATCCCTTTTAAAGTTCTGCAAGAAATGTTAACTCACCCTTTAACCACTAAAGGTTTAGCCATCTTTGCTGCTGATTCCAAAAAATAAATGAAAAACATTATTATTGCCACCCATAATATTGGGAAAATAAAGGAATATCGTGATATCTTTAGCCGCTTTGCCGTCAATGTGATTGGCTTAGCGGATTTAGACATTGATCTTGAAATTATTGAAATCGGCAAAACATTTGAAGAAAATGCCATCCTTAAAGCTGAAGCTGTTTCACAAAAAATTCAGCAAATAGTGATAGCTGATGACACCGGTTTAATGGTCCATGCTTTAGGGGATATTCCGGGCCTTTATTCGGCCCGTTTTATGGGCACTGACACCCCACAAGTAATCAAAAATCAAGCCTTAATTGATGGTTTAGTTAACAAAAGTGATCGCAGTGCTTCTTTTACATGCGCTATCGCCTTAGCCATACCTGGTAAAAAAACTCAAGTAGTTAAAGGTGTGATCAATGGTTTTATCGCTGAAGAAATAGCAGGTAGCAAAGGCTTTGGTTATGATCCCATCTTTATTGCGCCCCAATACAATCAAACTTTTGCGCAATTAGGCAGCAGAATTAAAGATACAATCTCTCATCGCTATTTAGCCACTATGCAACTAATAGAATTAATGAAAAAAGAGGCTTTAATATGATTCATGTGGTGTTATATCGACCTGAAAAGCCCGCTAATACTGGCAATATCATGCGAACTTGTAGTGCCATTGGCGCTCAACTTCATCTGATTGGACCCTTGCCTTTTAAGTTGAATGATGAATTCTTGGCACGGGCTTGTATGGATTATGTGCGTAATATGGATTATCACTATTATGCCGACTATGATGAGTTTATTAAAAGTAATCCAAAAGCCAATCTCTATTATGTCACGCGCTATGGCAGTCAGACTCCTAATAGTTTTGACTTTAAAGATGTGAGTGAAGATTATTATGTGATGTTTGGTAGAGAATCTACAGGCATTCCCAAAAACATCTTAGCGTCTCATCTTGATCGTTGTTTAAGAATTCCCATGAAACCTTTTGCTAGAAGTTTGAATCTAGCCAATAGTGTGGCGATTGTGGTTTATGAGATTCTGCGCCAACAAGATTATTATGAACTGGCCACTAGCGATCTTTTAAAAGGTGATAATTATCTAGAAAAATAAAAACCGCAGATGCGGTTTTTTTGTTATCCTTGTGAGAACTTAAGCAGGATTAATATGGCAAATATAAAATCCAAGATCGAACATGGAATGGCAAAACCTAGCGCCCAATTGGTTAACTTCTTGGCTTGCTGACCAACTTCCATTTGATTTAATTCAATTTGAGCTTTGGCATAAATTTTGCTATTGATTGCAAAAATTAAGGGTAGAACGGATATTACCACTCCCAAGAGTAGTAAGAAAATGTTAGCAATAAAGAGGACAGACGTGCCCACCCCAAGATTGCTAGTTCCTCCAAGCATGCACAAATAAGTTAGCAAGAAAGATAGGGGAGAGAAGATAAAGGCTATAATAGAAAACACTTTACTTTGCTGAGCAAATTTCGTATAAGTTGCAATTTGTTCAGGATGTCGTTCTTGCAGTTTGCGAATTTTGCGTTTGATCCTTCTTTCATGTTTAAGCGTTTGATTAGCAATGTCGCCTAGTAAACTCATAGATTCAACCCCTTCCTATGAGTAAAATTGGAAATGTTTAGTTTTCGCCCATGAATTCTAATAATTCTTCGTAAGAACCAATGCCAACTAAGGCTTCAGTGGCAACCCCTTTTTCAAAGTGCATGAGGGTTGGAGTTAAAAAGACATATTCATCAGAACCAGAATTATAAATGGAATCATTTCCAGAACTGGTGATACCGACATCAATCAATTGACCGAAAGAATATAATTTTTCATCGGTAATAGTTGAATCAATATAATCATCAGAGTTCTTTTGAATATCGACGATTAAAACCGAATAGTTTTTATAAGAACCTAAGAACTTATTAACGATTGGGTAAGCTTTGGTACAGTTTACACAAGTTGTTTGAGTAATTAGAACATAGACTTCATCATCTTTTTGGATTTTACTATTAGCGTTATCAAAAGTTGAGACAGTGCAGTTTGGGCAACCGCCTTCTTGTTGGGTAAACCAGCCCTTAATAGTCGAGACAAAACCGGGTATTGCTTGTAACCCAAATACCATTGCGAAGACAAGCACAATCAATAAAACTGGTTGGAGCCAGTAATTATTTTTCAAAGCCTTCTTAATTTTTTCCATAAATGCTTTCATTAGAAAATCGTCCTCCTAGCGTTTAATTAACGATATAATAATATCATTATTGTGGTTGAAATTCAACTGAATAATATATATTATAAAAGTGAAAGAAAGAAGGGTGGATTGTGCTTAAAAAGGGCCTTTTAAAGTATCTTCCCTGGGCGATTTGTGGCCTAGCTGCAGTCTATCTTTTTTATTATGGGTTAACCAACTTAATTGCAGGTAGTGATATGATTTATGCGAATCATCTGCAAAATGCCAAAATCTTATTGACTCGTCACCCCAACCTTCCTTTCATTAAGATAGCAACCTCTTTGCTGCGTGTCCAATACCTAGATGCTATTAATTTTCAAGCCATAATATACACTTTTATTTTATTTATCAAGGGCTTGGGGATAATTGAAATTATTTATCTAATTGTAATCGTTGCTCAATTTTATTTGTTTGCGGTTAGAGAAGAAAAGATTTTTACAATTTTTATGCTCGGCACGACGCTCGTCAACACTTTATTTATTGTTGAGCTAATCGTTACCATGTTTGGAGCTTTAAAAGTATTTTTATATGCGAACTTAAACATCTATGATGTTTTAGGTAAATATGGGACTTTTTATATCGTTTTGGGGGCTTTTTCGATGCTCATTAGTCTCGGCCTTTTACTTTATCTAATCCTAACTCATTTTTTCAAAAAACAGATGAGTAATTGATTTTTATTAAGAATTTGCTATAATATCTTCAGAAAGAGGTGGTTTTTGTGCCTGCAGATCCCCATATACCGAGTAGCTTGATTAATAGTTTCGTTTTTGATGGAGAAGCAATTCTCTATATTGTAATTGTTTTGTTGCTATTATGCTTTTCGGCCGCTTTTAGCGCCGCTGAAACAGCATATTCATCATTAAATGAAATTAGAGTAAAGCAACTAGCTAAGAGTAATCGCAAAGGTGCAGAAGCAGCTAGACGCGTCTATAATTTATATAAGCAATATTCGCAATTGTTGGCGACCATTTTAGTCTGTAATAATTTAGTTAACCTAGCAGCCTCCTCAATTGTGACTTTTTTCTTCACCACTAAACTTGGGCTTGGATCAGAAGGTGTTTTATGGTCGACAATCGCCGTTTCAATTTTAGTTATTGTTTTTGGTGAGATTTTACCTAAAAATATTGCTAAACTATATCCCGAGAAAATCGCCACAATTTCTGCTATTCCCTTAAGGGTTATTATTTTTATTTTCTATCCTTTTACTATTCTTTTTAGTAAAGTCAATGACAAGATGGAAGAAAGGGCCGATGAAGGGCAAGAGCGAGTAACGGCCACTGAAGATGAACTGATTGAAATTGTTGAAACTATTGAAAAAGAGGGAGTTTTGGAACAAGGAGAAAGTGAAATTATCAAAAGTGCTATCAATTTTGATGATAAAACCATTTCGACTTGTATGATTGATAAATCTCAAGTCTTGTTTGTCTATGATACGATTAGCTTTGAGTCTTTAGTAAAGGTGATTAGTTCTTGCCCCTATTCTCGAATCCCTGTTTATTCAAGTAGCAAAAAGCAAGTAATGGGGATTATTCGACAAAGAGATGTCTTTGATGTGCTCAGTAAAAATGACCCTAATTACAAGTATAATATTAATAAGTTAATGCGGAGTGCAAATGTCGTCTCTTATCGTCGGAATTTGCCTTTTGCTTTGGAGAAAATGCAAAGACAAAAATCCCATATGTTGATTGTGGTGGATAACATTAGAGAAAAGGAATTCTTGGGTATTTTGACCCTTGAAGACGTTTTAGAAGAACTAGTTGGTGAAATTTATGATGAATCGGATAAACTACCAAAAGAAGTAGTTGAAATCGGCCACCATATTTTTGAAGTATCGGGGGATGCTTTAATTGAAGATTTCTTTGATGATCACCTTGATGATACTGATTATCCTCGGACCAAATCCATTTTAATGAAAGATTGGGTAAAAAAACTAGCTAAAGGAAAAAAGTTAAAAGTTGACATGGTTTTGACTTATGATAATCTCACAATAAAAATTACCAAATTAGATGAAAACGGCCAAATTATCTCACTGGAAGTACAACAATTTACGAAGCAAGATGATGATGACTTAGATTAATTAAAAAGGAGAATGTTC